>DATNNY010000567.1:0-4517 GCA_035601635.1 Pyrinomonadaceae bacterium | reverse complement strand
CGACTGGTTCAAGCACTCCATCGTTCGCGGCTTGGGTTTGTTCAGGCAAGGAAGTATCGGCGCTTTTCTTGATGAATCGGAAGGAACCGAAAAACCTGCTACATGTTGTTTCGTAGAGATCGGTGCGACCGCCCACATTGGGATCAGGCTTTCCATTATTGAAGGCGACGTTTGGAGTGGCGGTGAGAATCAGCGCATACAATCTTCCGTTAACGAGAAACATCCGATGGCGACCCACGAGCCCCTCTTTTTCGAAGATCAATTCACGGCCGAGTATGCCGTCAACAGTCACGTCATTTTCGTTGAGCAGCTTCGCTCCGTTTCCCAAAATCTCGTCGCGGCTGCCGTCCAGGACTCTTCTGACAAGGGCGGCGTCATCCGTTTTCACCGGCAGGTCGGAATAGGAGACGCCATATTCACCAAACTTTGTGGTCAGGACGTAGAGATGCATCACGATTTGACCTACTGCCGTATCGATGGGCTCAGAGCTATTGGCTGGGACGCCCGGCATCGATACGGTGAAACCGCCTTCCGCCGAAATAAACTCCTTCCAGTTCGTGGGATTGTACTCAGCGACGGGCGGCGGAGGGGGAGTCTGCGCTTGAGCGCTTATCCCAAGAAGGATTACGAGAACACTGACTTCCAAAAAGAACCCGCGCATTAACCACATCCTTTATATGAGGGCTATCTCACATCCTGAAGCGAGGAGAACATTTCACGCCGGGCTAGTGCCGCGATTATAATCGCTTATGTATAATGCTTCGACTCCACTGATCAATCAAACGTTCGCGAGTCTTTATCTTAGATGCCCAAGCGCACTGACATACACAAAATTCTTATCATCGGTTCCGGCCCCATTGTGATCGGGCAGGCCTGCGAGTTTGATTACTCAGGCACACAGGCGTGCAAGGCGCTGCGCCAGGAAGGCTACGAAGTCGTCCTGGTGAATTCGAACCCGGCCACCATCATGACTGATCCTGAGATGGCCGATCGCACCTACATCGAGCCGCTGACGGTTGAATCAGTCTCAGCAATCATCAGACGCGAGCGGCCCGACGCCCTGTTACCAACAGTCGGAGGACAGACGGCGCTGAATCTCGCGATCGACCTGGCCGATGCAGGCGTGCTCGAAGAATGCGGAGTTGAAATGATCGGCGCTAAGCGCGAAGCGATCAAGATTGCCGAGGATCGGCTGCTGTTCAAGCAGGCGATGGACGAGATTGGCCTGCCGATGCCCGAGGGCGGATTTGCGAAGACCTGGGCCGAAGCTGAAGTACTGGTCGAGACGACCGGTTATCCCGCCATTATTCGCCCATCGTTTACCCTGGGCGGCACCGGCGCCGGCACGGCTTTTAACCCGGAAGAGTTCGAAGAGATCGTGCGCAACGGCCTGGCGGCATCGCCGATTCACGAAGTACTGATCGAAGAATCGATCCTGGGATGGAAAGAGTTCGAGCTTGAGGTGATGCGCGACCTCGCCGACAACGTCGTGATCATCTGTTCGATCGAGAACTTTGATCCGATGGGCGTGCACACGGGCGACTCGATCACAGTCGCCCCGGCCCAGACGCTCACCGATCGCGAATATCAGAAGCTGCGCGACATGGCGATAACTATTATTCGCAAAGTCGGCGTGGAAACCGGCGGCTCGAATATTCAGTTCGCGGTTGATCCGGACAATGGCGACATTCGCATCATCGAAATGAACCCGCGCGTGTCTCGTTCATCGGCACTGGCTTCGAAGGCTACGGGATTTCCGATCGCCAAGATTGCCGCCAAGCTCGCCGTCGGTTACACCCTCGACGAAATCCCCAACGACATTACCAGGAAGACGCCCGCATCATTCGAGCCAACCATCGACTATGTGGTCACCAAAATCCCCAAATGGAACTTTGAAAAATTTCGCGACGCCGAAGACGTTTTGGGCACACAGATGAAATCCGTCGGTGAAGTAATGGCCATCGGCCGCACCTTCAAAGAGTCGCTATTCAAGGGTCTGCGCTCGCTGGAAGCGGTCAAGCCGCTGCGCCTGGAAGATGTTTCCAAAGACGAGCTGCAAAGAAAACTGGCGCGACCCAACTCGCAAAGGTTCTCATATATCACTTATGCGCTGGAGCATGGATGGTCGATTGACGAGATTTATCGGCTGTCGCGTATCGATCGATGGTTCCTCGATCAGCTTAAGCAGGTAATGGAAATCCAGGAGCAGGTTGAGTCAGTACCACCTGCGTTAGCGGGTGGATCAAGCTCTGATCAGCCGAACACACCGAAGCTCGAAAACATTCCGCTCGATTTGCTGCGCGCTTTTAAAGAAGCCGCGCTGTCCGATCGCCGCCTGGCTTATCTGACCCAACGTACCGAAGACGAAGTCCGCGCCTATCGCAAGACAGCGGGTCTGATTCCTGTCTACAAGCGCGTGGACACTTGCGGCGCAGAGTTCGAATCCTACACGCCATATCTTTATTCAACTTACGAAGAAGAAGACGAAGCCCAACCCACCGATCAAAAAAAGATCATGATTCTCGGCTCTGGGCCTAACCGCATCGGCCAGGGGATCGAGTTCGATTACTGCTGTTGTCACGCCTCTTTCGCGCTGCATGAAGCCGGCTGGGAAACGATCATGGTCAACTGCAATCCGGAAACGGTTTCGACCGACTATGATACTTCCGATCGGCTGTACTTCGAACCGCTCACCTTCGAAGACGTGATGAACATCGTCGACGTCGAAAAGCCGACAGGTGTGATTGTTCAGTTCGGCGGCCAAACGCCTTTGAATCTGGCCATGCGTCTGCATGAAGCGGGCGTTCCGATCATCGGCACATCTCCCGACTCAATAGACCTGGCGGAAGATCGAAAGCGTTTCGGCGCGCTGCTCAGCGAGTTGGGTATTCCGCAACCCGAGAACGGCACCGCCACATCGATTGAAGCGGCGAGAGAAATTGCGGCACGCATAGGTTATCCGGTGTTGGTGCGGCCCAGTTATGTGCTCGGCGGCCGCGCCATGGCGATCGTATACGACGAGGAAACTCTCGACGATTACATGCGCACCGCGGTCGACTTCTCTCACGATCGTCCGGTGCTGATCGATAAGTTCCTCGAGCAGGCCGCGGAATTCGACGTCGACGCTTTGGCGGATGAGAGCGCGTGCGTCATCGCCGGCATTCAGGAGCACATTGAGGAAGCGGGAATTCACTCGGGCGATTCTTCCTGCGTGCTGCCGCCGGTGCGGATCGCCGCGGAACACCTCGAGACAATGCGGCACTACACGCGCAAACTTGCGGAAGCCTTGACCGTGAATGGCCTGATGAATATTCAGTTCGCGATCAAGGACGATCGCGTCTATGTGCTCGAAGTCAATCCGCGCGCGTCCCGCACTGTGCCTTTTGTTTCCAAAGCCACCGGTGTTCCGCTTGCCCGCGTGGCGGCCCTGGTGATGGCCGGAGAAAAACTGAAAGAATTCGGTCTTCCGGATGAGCTTACCGTGGATCGTTTTTACATCAAGTCGCCGGTCTTTCCCTTCCGAAAATTTCCCGGCGTCGATCCGGTCTTGAGTCCCGAAATGCACTCGACCGGAGAAGTTATGGGTATCGGTGAGAGTTTTGGCGAAGCCTATGCAAAGGCAATGACAAGCGCGGGTATTAAGTTGCCTGAACGCGGCACGGCTTTCATCAGCGTCAACGAAACCGACAAGGGTCAGGCGGCGCTGATCGCGCGCAGGCTGTCGCGTCTGGGATTCGATTTGATGGCGACCTTCGGCACCGCCGCACGGCTGCGCGAAGTCGGTTTGGAAGTCGCCACAGTTTTCAAAGTCAACGAAGGGCGTCCAAACGTTGCCGATCACATCAAACAAGGTGAGGTGGCTCTGGTAATCAACACGCCTCTGGGCCGGGCTTCGCATTACGATGAACAAGCGATTCGCCGCGCGGCGCTGCAATACAATGTTCCGTGCGTGACGACGATGACCGGCGCGCAGGCTCTGGTTGAAGCGCTCACTTCGCGCGCGAATGTGAAAGAGATTGAGGTGTACGCGTTGCAGGACTTGCATGCGGTCGGCGCCTCAGCGAATTGAGAACCAAGCGGCGCGCTGGTGTCCGCATCGATTTTCAGGGTCGCGTCACAGCAGGGACAATCTGTTTTTTGACTTTGCCCCCTGTGCGGCTCTGCGTTCCTCGCTCCGTCAGGAGCGAAATATTTATAGAAGCGCGTTGTGAATTGATAAATGAAGCTCCTTTAGGAGCGTAATGTCTCTCTCAGGTTTCGCTCCTAACGGAGCGAGGACGGCGGAACCGTGCGGGAGAATGGGACGCGCGATCATGGAAACGAAGGTCTTGGAAATTAACAGCTCCGAAACAATCGCAAGAATTCTCGATGAATGCCGCATCATCGCGGTCGTGGGTTTGTCTTCTCAAACCTGGCGGCCATCAAATAGTGTGGCGGCATACATGAAACGCGCGGGTTATCGAGTCGTCGCCGTCCATCCCAATGAAACCGAAGTGTTTGGCGAGAAGTCTTTCGCA
>DATNNY010000566.1:0-4147 GCA_035601635.1 Pyrinomonadaceae bacterium | reverse complement strand
GACGGTGAAGTGCTGGATGATCCTGAGTCTTTCAAGACAAAAGAGGAGTCCAAGCTTTCCGTGCTTGAATACATCCTGCAGCCCGATGTCTACCCACAGCTTTACAAAGACTTCTCGCATGTCGTCCGCATCAACTATTACCCTCCGCGCGGTGACAACAAAGAAGGCTGGGACAATATCGACATCTTTGGCTGGCTCGGCTACAAGATGCAGATCAAGATCGACTTTCTCTGCCGTGATTCGATCCTGGCGGCGCCTATTGTGCTCGATCTCGCCCTGTTTCTCGATCTGGCCCAGCGTACCGGCATGAAAGGCGTTCAGGAATGGCTGTCGTTCTATTTCAAGTCGCCCATGACCGCGCCCACCCTCTATCCCGAACACGACATCTTCATCCAGTTAATGAAGCTCAAAAACACTCTGCGTCATCTAAGGGGCGAAGACTTGATCACTCACCTGGGCCTGGAGTATTACGACTGAGCCGCGCGACAATACTCCGACAACAAGGCAGCTGGCAGCGAATCTCTTGCTTCGCAATCGCGTTTCACCAGTCCGCGTGTAGCAAGGTCTCTGCGTCCATTCCAAGAGGCACCGCCAATTTACAACTTCGTCTCCCAACGTTTTGGGCCAGGCTCCCCTCTTTCCGTGCAGCCTTCTCGTCTTCTCGTGAGCGCCTTCGTCGAAGAGCAACAAAATGTCAGCGCGTTTCTGCCGGGAAATGTCACGTATATCTATTTGACGTAACACGGCCGCCACAATATTTCCAGAACCAACCCTAATATTTTGGGTGACATTTCTTTCCTGGTCGTATATATAGCGTGAGTGTCAGTGGAGAGCGCTGTTTAGCTCAGCTTCTTTAAGGAGGAAACGCGAAAGCTCCGTCGCGCATCAACTGACCGAGCGGATCGTTCTTTGCATAAGGGATAACCTGGAGGATCCCGGAGCGGCGAGAAGGCCGTAATTGACAGTCGCCGCGGCAAGGAGAAATAACCATGATTGCCGAATTGAAAAGAGACGCGATGGACGCCCCGAAAAAACAAATTAGCGAAACGGTTTTTCTTGACCCGGATCAGAAAAGCCCGCGCGCACAGGATTTTGAAGACCGGCTGGGCGCCCGCATCGTTGGCCAGGAACGTGCCGTGCGCCGTGTCAGCGGCCTCTACCAGATTTTTCTGGCCGGCATGAATCCACCCAACCGGCCAATCGGCACAATGTTGTTCCTCGGTCCCACCGGCTCAGGAAAAACGCGCGTAATCGAAGCGGCGTCAGAGGTTCTGTTCGCCGATCCGAATGGAGTCGTAAAGATCGACTGCGCGGAATTTCAGCATTCACATGAGATCGCCAAGCTGATTGGCTCGCCTCCAGGATACCTGGGTCATCGCGAGACATCGCCGATGTTGACTCAGGAGAACCTCGACCGGATGCACAATGAAGAGCTGAAGGTCACCCTGGTGTTGTTTGACGAGATCGAGAAGGCTTCAGACTCGCTCTGGCAACTGCTGTTGGGAATTCTCGACAAAGCCACGCTGACTCTGGGGGACAACCGGCGGGTCGACTTTTCCAAGTGTATGGTAGTCATGACCTCAAACCTCGGCGCGCGCGAGATGTCGGAGTTGATCTCCGGCGGTATCGGGTTTGCTCCGGGCAAGGGCGTCAAGAATCCTGACTCAGAAGTAGATCAGAAAATCTATCGCACGGCAGTAGAAGCGGCGCGGCGTAAGTTCTCGCCCGAGTTCATGAACCGAATCGATAAGGTCGTAGTGTTCCGCTCCTTGAAAGAGCATCATCTGCGCGCCATTCTCGATCTCGAACTGCAGTCAGTGCAGGATCGCATCATGATGTCCGCGGGCACGAAGTTCGTCTTCCAGTGCTCTGACGCGGCGAAAGACATGCTGTTGCAGGAGGGCATCGATTACAAATACGGCGCGCGACACTTGAAACGCGCTATCGAGCGCTTTCTCGTTTATCCGTTGTCGAATCTAGTTGCGACGGGCCAAATCGGTTTGGGCGACCTGGTGCAGGTCGACCTCGGCACTGTTGCGGGTAAACTAACCTTCTCGAAGAAATCGGGGGGCGCGTTGATCCAGGAAGTTCCCGCCGCGGTTCCGGATGAAGAGCCGTTAGCAGCCCGATCAGGCAGCGTCGGCGTACCTATACCCCAGGCAAAGGAAAGCAAGGCTGCGCGAAAGGGCCAGGGTCGGGGCGAAAAAACCGAAGGCTAATTCAACTTCAAGGTTAACGAAAAACTATAGGCGCCGGAGCAAGGACTTCGGCGCCTCTTATTTTTACCGGCTTAGTTCTTCGCGGCTCTGAGCCGGCGAAGCGCCAGGCGTGCGGCTTCGGATAGATAAGGATCACTCGAAGTAAATGCGGTCTGAAGAGCCGGCACTGCAGAAGGGTCTCCGATTAGTCCCAAAGCCGTCGCCGCCTCTCGCCTTACATCGCTGTCGTTGGCGTCGTTTGTCAAAGTCGCAATGAGAATGCCGACGCTCGAACGGCTTTTAATCTGGCCCAGCGATCGCGCGGCGGCACGCATTACGAACTCACTCGATCCCGCTTTTGCTTTCTTCTTTTTTTTCTCGGGTTGACCGCTCAGAACTTGCGACAGAGATTGAACCGACGATTCATCACCTATTTCGCCCAGTGCCACGGCGGCTGCTGCACGAACACCGATTTCCTTATCGTTAAGCAGGACATTCTCAAGCGGGGCCGTCGCGGAATGGCTGCGTGTCTCGCCGAGAGCGTAGGCTGTCTCACGACGGACGAATTCCATTTTATCCTGCAGTAGCGGAATCAAAAGCGCGGCCGCCTCGGCTTGCGGCAGCGACAGGATGGCATGAGTAGCGGTGACTCGAACGATCGGTGCCACGTCGCTCAATCCGGCCGCGGCGATGCGCGATGCGTCGGGTCGTTTCAAGTTAGCAAGCCGCATCAGGGCATCGCGACGAGCTTCGATGTCCTCCGATTTCAAAAGCTGCCGCTGACGATCGAGCTCGCGCTGTATCGGCGTGAGCTGTTCATTGCGTTGCTGGCCTATAGAATGCCGGGCCGTAACTTCGCCGGCTCCAAACATCGCCGCGAGCAGAACCAAAGATCCCGCCCTAAAGAGCAGCGGCCGGACATACCTAATCATCCATGGACTCAGTCTCATGTAGTGCAACATACCCGACCTTGAGGGCGCACTTCAACCCGTATCTATCCGCGAAGCTACTCCGTGCAAAGTGTCGATAATTAAAACGGCAATTGGAGGATAGAAGAGAAGATCTGAAATCAACATGGCCGTCGGCGAGAAACCAGCGGGACCACCCACTGTGGCGTGATGTCGGAATAGGAGAGTCAAATCCGCAAAGAAGTCCTGCGCATGCCAACCAATGAACAGCCCCACTCCCAGGCTAATAAAATAGCCCCCGAGCAGGAAGGCGTACGCCGAAAATCGAGTGAACGGCTGATCCGGCTCACTCTCTTCGCGCGTAATCGAGTAATTGACGTCGTCAGGTTTGTACGTGTAATGCGCGATGTATTCCCGCAGCCGGCGAATCAAATGCCACACACCCATCATGAAGAGCGTAACCAGAATGGCCTTGCCTGCCATCCCAAACGACTCCCACAGGGGCGGCTTGATCATCGCCACAAAGAACGTCGAGAGAAAGAGCGAAACGGTGGTAAAGACGGCGCGCTGTCTCTCCATGTTCTCGCGCCGGTCATTCTCGAGTATCTGGTTGACGACCCGATCCCACCGGGCCTGGGCGGCTATATTGCCGGCCCGCTGCGCGTGGGGGTTATTGTCCATGCCAAGGAAAGGCGCCGCGCGAGTGCCCTGGTCGAGTTGCTGATCGTGGAATGCTCTCTCTTGAGGATCGATCAGGGTGTGGTACGCAAGGGAAAGAAGCGCGAATTCTCGGGCCGCCTTCTCTGAACCTCGGTTGACATCGGGGTGACGCTTCCGGGCGAGCTTCCGGTAAGCGGATTTGATCTCGGTAGCGGTCGCGCTCCGCTTGACGCCCAGAACGTGATAATAGTCGGTCATTGCAAGGGGGCAATGTAACGAGGACGAAGGCAATGTCACCGGAGACGGCCCGTCTCGTTATCCAATCCGAGCACAATTTTAGCACTTCCGGAATGGTGAGAGCGAGCAGTTTAGATCGTGGGT
>DATNNY010000565.1:0-4093 GCA_035601635.1 Pyrinomonadaceae bacterium | reverse complement strand
CGCGAAGCGACGACGGCGCATTTTGCTCGTCGTTGTGCTCTGCCTGCTGGCGTTGTGGCCTTTGGTCACGTGGGTAGGCGCCCAACTGCTCATCGTCAAATCGGATTTGGCCACGGCGGACGCGATCGTGGTAATGAGCGGCTCTGCGACTTACCTTGAGCGCGCGGATTGGGCCGCCAGACTTTATCGCGAAGGACGCGCGCCGGTAGTCATCCTGACCAACGACAGCTTGATCAGCGGCTGGGACAGGAAGGAAGAGCGCAACCCATACTTCCATGAGTTGGCCGCGAGAGAGTTGCGGCTGCTGGGTGTTCCAGAATCAAAGATTCAAGTCGTTTCCGATATCGCTTTGGGGACCTACGAAGAGAGCCTCGGCGTCAGAGATTACGCCGGCGCGCACCAACTGAAGCGGCTGCTGGTTGTTACTTCCGCATATCATACTCGGCGCACGCTCTGGTCTCTGCGCCACGCCTGCGAAGGCAGTGGCATCGAAATAGGAATCGACAGTCCGCCGCCCGGCTGGCAGACACCCGCGCCCTCGCGTTGGTGGTGGCGTCGTTGGGGCTGGAAAGTCGTCGCCGGCGAATACGTGAAATTGATTTATTACTGGATGCGGTATTGATGAGTACGGCCCATCAAATCCCATAAACAGGTGCCAGTTCAATCTCGCTAATGAACCGAAAGTGTTTTTGGTTGCGAGTCAGGAGCGGCAAGTTCTTCTGCCATGCTGTTGCTGCCACAATTGCGTCTGCCTGGCGTAATCCCTGAGATTCATACTTCTTCAGGAGCGCCCAATACTTTTCAGCGATTGCATCATCCACTGAGATCATCCGAAATCGGGCCAGCAACAGTTCGATCTCTTGTCCTTCCGATTCTCTTAGTCCAGATTTCGCAAGAAGTTCTTTTCTGGTCCACGATGAGTAGTAGATATCGAACTGCCGGAATCAAGAAGAGCACAGGCGGGATGAATGCCTTTGATGTAGTCAATGAAAATATCTGTGTCTATGAGGAATGCATTTGCTGCCACGCTTCGATCTCCCGAAGAAACGTTTCCGCCGATTCCAACTGAGCGTTGTCGCGCAACTCTGAAACATAGCCTGCGCTATCTTCTACTTCCTTGTAACTGAACGTTGCTTCCTGATCGAACAGGTCCTCGACTCGCTCCTCCAAAGCAGCAGTCAATTCATCAGCAGCGGGCTCGGTGATTCGCTTTGTTCGTTTGAATTCGCGAATCACTCCCCGAATTGTTTCCTCCAGACGCTCTTTGGTGATCATACCCCAACCCTCAGTCGTTAATTTTCAACTCGCGCCATCAAATCGTGAAAAGTATAGCACTCGACAGTTAACAATTTCGAGCAATGGACAATTCGCTTTGAGATTCACCTTGATAACTAGCGCCAGAGAATGCGACCAAGATGTAACGTCCTCATCCAATGCTGTTTGAAACGCTCGATGTGAAGCCCTAGCCTCAAGACTTCCGCGCCGTCATAAAACGAGACTACTCGGAACCCTTCGGGATCCGGCGGACCGAACTTCGCTGGCGTAAACTCTTCTCCCATTATCGCCACCTTGGCCTTTCTAAAACCGCACCCTTAAACTCGTGGACGGGCTGCCGTCGAAATCACCTCACGATAAATCTGAACCAGGGATCGAACATAGTTGGCCGGGCTATGTTGACTATCGACCAGCGTCGTAGCTTTTCTCGTCAATCGTTGCGCCAAGTCTTTGTCCGTTAAGAGCGTTGCTAAAGCCGTTGTGAGTGATTGCGGATCGTTTGGCGGAACCAGCAGAGCGCTTTCATCATTCGCAATCATCTCCGGCACTCCACCTACGGCCGTCGCCACGATCGGAAGATTCGCGGCCATCGCTTCCAACAGAACGTTGGGGGATCCTTCGCCATGTGATGGCAGCGCAAACACATCCGCCATTGCATAGAAAGGCTGGACGTCGGTTAGCTGGCCAGTGAAGACGACGCGCTCTTCATAACCAGTTGCTTCGACGGCAGCCTCCAATCTCGAACGCTCAGGTCCATCGCCGACAATGATCAGCTTGATTGAGAGGTCGGGTTTTGTTTGGCGTAGGCGCTTGAACGCCTCGATCAAATCGACATGCGCTTTCTCTCGCGACAAACGGCCCACCGAAAGCACGACGCGTTCGCTATCCGCGATGCCAAGACTCTTTCTCAGCACCTCGACATCCGCTGTGCTAACGGGTGGCTGGCGTCGAATTGCGTTGTGCTGAACAGAGATTTTGTCGATCGAGACGCCCGTCGAGCGCGACAACTCCTGCGCAAACGCCTGGCAAACAGTGACCACTCGATCGGCATGCGGCAATGACCAGCGGTCGAGCCGATTGTAGAAGCGCATCTTCCGATCGGTATCGGTATGGCCGTGATGAAAAGCGATCCAGGGACGCTTCCGCCAAAGACGCGATCGCCAGATTAAGAAATGCGACTTCACTGAGTTGGTGATGATCAGATCAGGCCCGCGCTTCTCGACGATGCTGCGCAGAGCCGGTATGACGCGGAGATCGAAACGCCCGCGTTCAGGAATAACCTCGACGTCCAAACCCGCTTCGCGGGCCGCCGCGACAAAATCGTTTGGCCCCGCGCCATCGCGTTGCCGGTCGAATGTCGCTACGCAACCCTCAATCGCAGGAGAGTCCGTCGTCCCGGAAAGTTCGCGTGCGGTGCGATAAAAGTCGAGCACGGTTTTGGCGACTGCGTTGACGGTTGTCGCTTCAACGACGGTCAGAAGTTTGATGGACGGCATATCAGTTGTTGAGCCGGTTTCGTGTGATTTCGTGGATCGTAATCCTGGTTGACGAGAAGACGATCCACGAAACCACACGAACCCCGGGTAGGCAAACCCATTTCAGGCCACTATTTTCAGCAACTCTTCGTAAGCGCTAAAGAGCGAAGCACCCAAGCTCGACCAGTCATAGCGTCTGGAAACCAGTGCGTATCCGCCAGCAGTAAGATGGTGACGTTGTGCTTCATTCTCGATCACGCTGGTTATTGCTTCGACCAGTTCTTCGTTTGTATTGGCGATGATAATGTTTTCGTCATGCCGCACTTCCAGTCCTTCCGCTCCAAGTGTGGTAGCGACGACCGGAACTCCTGCTGCCATCGCTTCGAGAATCTTGAGACGACTGCCGCCGCCAACGTTCAGCGGAACCACCGCGGCCAACGCCTCGCGATAGAACGGACGCACATCATCCACGGTTCCGGTGACTTCGATGCCGGGAAGTTGAGCGAGCCGGCGAACCTCCGGCGCCGGATCTTTGCCTACTATGGTAAAGACCAATTCAGGTTGGCGTTCGCACAACCGTGGCCAGACTTCGCGCGCGAATTTGATCGCCCCATCGATGTTGGCGTGATAATCCATTGAAGCGACAAAGACGATCCGGCGAGTGAGTGATTCACCTTCGCCTTTGAGCCCAGCGTAGAACGATGTGTCAACTCCATTTTCAATTACAAAGATGCGCGCGTCAGGATTCAACTCGCGCAGGCGTGCCTCGTCTCTCTGGCTAACCACGATGTGCGCGTCAAACTCACGCAGCGCGCGCTTCTCAAACTCGTTCATCAGACGCGCGGTTCTGCCCGCGTAAGCTCGGCGCAAACGTCCCGGCTCGCGCTCGCTGTATCGTTGCATCAATTCAGATTCGACGTTGTGCCAGTCACAAACTACGAGGGGTCGTCTGCGCGCTTCGCGAATCCTCGCTTTCTGAGCGATAGGCAGGTAGGACATCAAGTGAATGCTTTCAATCTGAATAATGTCAAAGTCTTCTTGGCTTAGAAGATGATCGAGCGCTCGCTTCATCGGACTAGTGGTGTAATTGAGCACCGGCAATGGAGTCTTTCCCAGCAGGCCACGAACGATTTTTGTCGATGTGTAGGCCGAGTCCCTTGGGATGGCGACGACTTGCTTGTACATCTTTTCGAACGCGGAGATTAACTCGGTAGAGAAACGCAGGTGGTCGTCGAAGGCCAGGAGCGAGACGTCTGCTCGCTGCGCCAGGACCCGCGCGAGATGGTAGTTCCGTAGCTTGGCCCCGGTGTCGAGCGGCCAACAAACTCTGGGTGCGAACTGCA
>DATNNY010000564.1:0-3852 GCA_035601635.1 Pyrinomonadaceae bacterium | reverse complement strand
GCCGCGCACCTGCAATTCGATCAAATAGCCGCCGGGAACGCTGCGTTTCAACTGTGCCGGAGAATCCAATGCCAGCAACTTTCCGTGATCGATGATCGCGGCCCGCTCGCAAAGCTGGTCTGCCTCTTCCATGTAATGCGTAGTCAAAAGGATGGTCTGCCCTTTAGCATTCAACTCGCTGAGCATGTCCCACATGGCGCGGCGCGATTGCGGATCCAGCCCCGTAGTTGGTTCATCCAGAAAGAGGATCGCCGGATCGTGCATCAAGGCGCGGGCAATTTTCAATCGCTGCGCCATGCCGCCGGAAAAGCCGATCACTTTTTCATCGGCGCGCTCGGTCAGCTCAAATCGATCTAATAACTGTTGGGCCTGGGACTCGCGTTCATGTTTCGGAACGCCGAAGTATTCGGCGTGGAATAACAGAATTTCACGCGCAGTCAGACTGCGATCCAGATTGTTGACCTGCGGCACCACGCCAATGCGGCGCTTAACGGCGACCGGATGGCGCGCGACGTCGATGCCTTCAATCCGCGCGACTCCGCCCGTCGGCACAACTCTGGTGGTCAGTACGCCGATAGTCGTTGTCTTGCCGGCGCCGTTAGGGCCGAGCAAGCCGAAGAACTCACCCCGCGCGACCTCGAACGAGATGCCGTCAACAGCTTTGACTTCGACACCCTTCCGAGTTTTCGGCTGGTAAGTTTTCTTCAGATCTTCAACGGCGATCGCAGTTTCCATAGAGGCAGTTCCAATCATCATTGGATAATCGTCGGTTGCCGCCATGATGATAATGGAGTCAGTACCGGGAGCGGTAGCGACCGGGTCTCAATTGATGGGACGGTCGAGTCTACCAGGGCAATAACCCGGTCGCTACCGCTCCCGGTACTGACCTCATCACCTCAACAAGACCGTCTTCACGTCGCCAAACGCATGTGAGTTGCCACGTACCAGAAAAAGAAAAGCGTCAGCGCAATTGAACCGAAGAGCAAAGCCAGCAACCCGCCGGCGATCAAGGCGACGAAGAGCCAATCGCTGGTTCGTCCGCGTTTGGCCTCGGCGGCGGAAACTGTGGCGCGTCGTCGCAGCAGATTGATGTTACGAATGTTGGGCTTCCACCAGGCGTCAAACAGATCCCCTATGAAAGGAAGCAGACCCACCAGGAAATAGATCGCGATGTTTGTGCCCATGCGCAGCAGAGTAATCTTTGGTACCCGATACCGTACGGCGGAAACCAGCACGTAAAGCGCCACCATCGTCGTCGCCACGTCGCCGAATTGCGGAACGAGATCAATGATCGCGTTCAGCCCGAAACGCCAGCCCAGAACAGGGATGCGAAACTGGTTGTCCATGATCTGGCTGAGGACTTCCAGCTCGCGCTCGATTTGCACAGATCTTGGCCGTAGGACCGGCCGATTGCCGATTGCCGATTGCCGATTCCCAATTGGATCTCGGCTCTCAAGTGCGTGATTAGGTTTCAGATCCGCGCTGATCATGGCTGTCTTTCATTGTTAGTGAATCGGCAATTGGCAATCGAAAATCGGCAATGCTTAGGGAATTCGCGTCATCTGTTGCCAAAAGAACTTCCCCACTTTGGCAAAGGCGGTGAAAAAGTTGCCGCCTCCCTTTGGGTTCTGTCTTGCCGGCAGTCCCAACTCTGCGGCCAGCTTGGGATCCGGCGGCCCAATGTCTTCATCACCGCGCTTGCTTGAAAGCCAGCGATCAAAGGTACGACTGACGGCGCGTCTTTGTTCGACGGGCGCACCGGCGATGAATGCCCCGCGCAGGTCATCCATGTCGGCGACTTCCAGCAAGTTCGCCGAATAGTAATCACGCAGCGCGGCAAAAAATCTTTCGTCGCCGAGTAGTTTTCGCAAAGCCTCGAACATCAGCGCGCCTTTGCTGCCTACGATCGCCGAATACTGAAAAGAATTGCGATACTCGCGCGCGGATCGACTGGCTTCCATGTCCTCACCGCCGAACGTGCGATAGAGCGTGTAAACGCCGCGCACTTGCTCGTCCAGGGCGGCGTTGAACTGTAGTTCGCCGTGGGTCTCGCGGTAATAGAGCAGCGCCGACCAGTTTGCCAGCGCTTCGTCCAGCACAGGTTCGCGACCGGAATCGTTGCCCACCGCTGCTCCCCACCACTGATGGGCCACGGCGCGCGCGACAGTCCATTCCAGACTGTCTTCGACGGCCACGCGTTGCTCGCGAATCACGTCCGGCATGGTGCGCATCGTGGGCGAATCAAAATCCAGATAGAAGGCGCTGGCAATCGCGCTTAAGCCGGCAAACTCCGCACTGCCCAGTGTGGCCACCAGGGGAACATCAACGATGCTCACGGTCTTGGTCGGCAGAGGACCAAAGCGCTTCACAAAGATAGCCAGAGAATCAGCGGCAATATTCAACACGCGACGCCCGACGGCCTCGTGATCCGGCCGGAAGATCGAGCGGATAGTTACGCCGCTCACCACTCTTTCTTCAGCACGCAGGTTGCGGCCGACGACGATCGCAAAGTCGCGCAGGGTTTCAGCCACGAAAGTATTCGATGCGGTTAGATCTTTTTCAGAAACGACCTGGGCCTTGATGGGTGCAAACACCTCGACGTTTCGCGGCGTGTTAATCGTTACTTCGTAGTCGGCGGCGTCAGTCGTCAGCGCATCGCCAATACTCGGCTCGACCTTGCGAAACCAATCGTCGCCGTCGCGGGCGGCGAGGACGGGATACCACGCGCCCATCATCATGACGCCGCGGCAACGAAAATTTGTGTCACGAGCGCGACGCACCTCGCGCGAGCTGCGTATGGCTGCGCTTACCTGCTGCACCACGTGTGCTACCAGCCCGGTTTCCTCAGGATCGATCTCCGGAACGTTGCCTTGGAATTTGAGTTCTAATTCGACGGCCGAATTGGGAGCTATGGCGTCACGCAGATAAATTCTCAAAGTAGTTTCCTGATCGTCGAGGGCGAACTGCAACGGCGAACTGCCGCCTGCGATCCGGACTTCAGAAATGTCCAACCGCGGTTCGTCGGAGACTATCTGTCCTGAAGCCGATTTTTCAGCCGGCGGTAGATAGCCGGGCATGCGCACGTTCGGATATAAGTGAAAGAAGAGAGTTGAAGTCGGATGATCGCCGCGATTTACCCAGCGCACTCGCTCAGTGCCGGTATAGCTCCGATTTTCATAGTCGAGCGAGAGCTTAATCTGATAGCGAATGCGTTTCTCGGGCGCAGGCGGTTTGCGCGTTTGAGTTTTGGCACTATCTGCTGCCGTTAGCAGCGCCGCTAGAATTAAGAGGAACGAGAAGTTAACACAGAGGCGCGCAAGACAAAGAGTCTTTCTCTGTCGTCTCTTCGCTTCCTCTCTGTGTCCTCTGTGGTTAATCTCAACGTTCACTAATAATCATCCTCCGAATGACATCGCCCCTCGCGATATTATCAACCACATCCATGCCGCGAATCACGCGGCCAAAAACAGTATAACCCCCGTCGAGGTGCGGCTGCGGCGAATGCGTGACGAACCATTGTGAACCGCCGGTGTCTTTGCCGGAAAGCGCCATCCCCACCGCTCCGCGTTCATACGGAACTTCGTTCACTTCGCAGCGAATTTGATAACCCGGCCCGCCATTCTGATCACCTCGCGGATCACCCGCCTGAACAACAAAGTTCGGCACGACTCGCGGAATACTCTGGCCATTAAAGTAGCCTTTGCGGGCGAGCTGAATGAAATTATCAACAGTCAAAGGCGCGTCTTCAGGCAGGAACTCGATCACGAAAGCGCCTTTGTTGGTTACCACGGTCGCCGTTACTTTTTTGCCGCTGCGAGCAAGCGCGCGGCGATAATCAGCGTCAGTGTAACG
>DATNNY010000563.1:0-10865 GCA_035601635.1 Pyrinomonadaceae bacterium | reverse complement strand
CAGAAAATCTTTGCCGAAGGCTTTGGATCCGATTCGTCCTTATTTTGAATATCTGGTGAAGCGGCAACATCACTATGGCTACACGGTGATGTTCAATATCAACATCTGCCGCAACAACATGGACGACGTCAAAGAGTTGACTGAGATTGCCCATGACGCCGGCATCGCGACCGATTACCACATCAACGAAACGCCGATGATGGAGCAGGATCACTTTAAGCATCTCGACGAGAATGTTACTTATCTGACGCCGGACGATTGGTCAAAGGTCGACGACCTGCTCGACTATCTCGATGACAAGCGCCACAACGAAGGCTACAAGATGGTCAACCAGAGCAAGCACATGCAGGAGATGAAACAGCTCATGCGTGGAGCGGTGCCACCCTGGAAGTGTCGCGCCGGTCAGAACTCTCTGATCATTCGCACGGATGGAACACTGGCGCCCTGCTTCCCAATGTACTCTGCCACGCACGACTGGGGCACGATCGAGAATCCGAAGTTTGACAACGCCCAGTTGGACGAGATGAAGAAGGAGTGCTCGACGCATTGTCTGTCGACCTGCAACTACATCCTGGCTTATTGTTATGACACCAAGCGCGTGTTGAAGTGGGTGGCCAAGCAGGCCATGCACGGCTTCAAGGGATCGTCTGATACGATTCAGTAGCTTTTGCTTTGAACGAAAAGATAAGGCCCACGGCACTAGTCGTGGGCTTTGTTTTTTGTGCGCGGGCCGGCAGCTTACGCGTATACCGCACAGTTCGCGTCCAAATTAATCTACTTCGTTGGGCCCCACACCTGCTTCCCCGTCTTATCGATATATCCCGCCAACAAACCGTCTTTGGTTAAAGTCTCGACATGGGCGAGACCTCCCGAGAATGACGATGCATAGGTGAAGTTCCCGGCGATGACCATTTTTCCCGTCTTGTCTATGAAGAAAGCCTGATCGCACTTTCCGACCGACGCCAGCCCTTCGCTAAAGGGTTCGGCCGAATTGAAGACTGCGGGAATGACCAGCTTGCCGGTCTTATCGATATAGCCGTACATCATGGTTGAGCCCGAGCGGTTGCCCTGTGTGTCCGCCGGACACCACACTGTGTCTGCGCTTTGGACTTTGACTGGCGCCAGTCCCTCGCTGAAATTCTCCGCGTCGTCGAACTGCGGTTTGATCGAAAGCTTCCCGGTCTGGTCCATAAATCCCCACTTGCCCTTGATTGAAAGCGGCACCAGGCCTTCCGAAAAGGAATTGCTCTTGGGACCGTAATCCGCAGGTGTCGGAATCCTTTTGCCGGTTCGATCAAAGTAAGTGAGCGTTCCTTTCCAAAGAACGCCGACCACGCCTTCGTGAAATCCCAAGGTCACGTCCAACGAAACATCGAAGACAAACTTCCCTTGATGATCTATGAAACCACCGCGATCGCCGTCTCTAACCGCAGCCAGCCCTTCGCTGAAGTCTTCCGCGTGCGTGAACTTCAAGGGAATGACCAGCTTGCCCGTCCTGTCGATGTACCCCCACCTGCCTGGATTCGAGATCAATCCCAGGTTCGGAATTCGTGTTTCCCCGATATTCACTGCGGCCAGACCTTCGGAAAAATTATCGACAATATCGAACTGCGGCGTGATGATCACGCGACCGCCCGCATCGATGAAAATTTTCTTTCCTTTTGCCGTCACCAGGCCGAGGCCTTCATGGAAATCATTGGCGCTATCGAATTGAAGCGGGACGACGATCCTACCCGTGCGATCGATAAAGCCCCACTTGTCATCCCTCTCGACGGGAAAGAGTATCTTCGTCTCTCTGGATTTCGGCTGAGCACCCAACAGCATCGCGCTCAGAAGTAATGTCAACAGAATCATGTTTAGGTGGTTGAGAATCTTCATGGGTCTTTCAGTTCCAGTGGTCCGTGTCAGAAGCCCGCGCGTAAGCAAGGGCAACACTCGCTATCGGCGTTCGAAAGGATAGCTCGCACGCGATTCGTGAGCACAAGCGTTGTGAGTGCGGCCCTCCCTCATGATCGGGCTTCTGACCCCGCCGCATCCCTTCGTTCCGGGTATGTGTTTGGTATTTGTTCGGTTTCATAAGTCCCTGCGGTGCACTCGGGCGATGGCCCATGACGTGGTTGAGCATCTTTTCGAAGACTGAAGGCATTTGCCGGATTGCCGAATTAAAGATATTGTCTTAAAATAATTTTTCTTCGGTTCCCCCGCTGGTTTTAACTTCCCCCAATTAATCTTGAAAGGTTTTCCGGGCGATGTCTGCAAGAAAGCGTCTGCTATGCATTGATGATCACGAAGATACGTGTGATTTGGTTTCCTCTATTCTCGAAGAATACGACGTTATCGCAGAGCATAGTAAGACCGGGGGACTTCGCCAGGCCGCGACGGAGAAGTTTGACGTAATACTCGTTGATTATCATCTGCCGGACGGAAACGGCTTGGAATTGTGCGTGCTAATCAGAGCTTTTGATCCTGACACTCCGATCCTGCTGGTGACGGCCACCCACACACTTACCCACGATCAGATTATAGCCGTCGGAGGTCAGGGAGTGATAAGAAAAGATCGTCTCTCTCAACTGCTGCCTGTCGCAGTAGCCCGGACCCTCGAAGTGAAACTTTTCCAGGACGTAGGAGTGTAACCTTCGGACTATGAAGGAGTCGACAAGTGCCCATTCCTGGGATGTCGTTTTAGGTAAAACGCCGCGCTTATGAAGATTCTAATGTTGAAAATACTTTCCGCACTAATTGCGGTTTTGATTGTTTTTGCAGTTGCCCTCAAGCTGGGCTCAATTGAAATTGGAGTTAGGACCAGTCAAAACTTCTTCACAAGTCAAATCGCCAACCTTTCGCTGACTACTTGGCTCCTCGTCATCCTTCTCTTAATCGAACTAGTCCTAGTTCCTATCCTTTATTCTTCGTCAAAGGCACGTGTTTGAACGTCAGGTGCGAGAGCGCTTCCGCTAATCCGTTTCAATTGTCTCAACGCAACGTACCAGTGCGAGCTGAGGAAATTGTTGATTACGAAACCGACGGCTTTCTATGTTGTCTGGTTAAGGACGCTTTTTTCTTCGTAAGGACTATTTGTAGCCCTGAATTTATTGAAGATGCAAACGCCGGATGCCTCAAATATCGCTCCATAATGTCTTTTATGAGGCAAAGCTCGCTGCGGCCAGGCATTCATTTCCGCGGGCGCCATATCTTCAACTTTTAGCATCGCTCACTCCTTTAGAACGAAGCGGTAAACGTCAGCGGCTCTTACTCTCCAGCACTCTTCGGTCGCAGATCCAGGTATAACTCCACCTTTGCGGGTTTGCGAAAATGATGATTAAAACCGGGGCACCCCATGGATATTGACTTCGAACTGTTCGGAGAAATTACCGAGGCTGAGTCGATCGCAATTGGTCCCTCGATTCGAGAGCTGCGAGATTTGCGAGCCCGTTTTGGACATGGACGTTGTCGAAAGCGAAAAGGGATTGCCAACCTGCGTATCCGTGATGGTACGATACGTCTTGCTGAAGTAAACATTGGTACGAAGCCCACGGGATTGGTAAAGTAAGGATGAAAATCAAACGCTATTTGGATTGAAGCCATGGACACCGAAAGCTCACAGCCGCGTTTCGCAGTTTGCGTCAATAACTCAGCCTATCCAGATGATCTGAAAGTGAGGACCATCTATCAGGTCCTTCCGGATGAGTCAGCCGCGAGAAGCAACTACATCCGAGTTGTAGATGAAACGGGCGAAGATTATCTGTACCCTGCCGAACTCTTCGTCATCATCGACGTGCCTGCTGAAGCGCAGAAGGCATTCATGCAAGCAGTCTCTCCGTGAAAATGAATCAGCAATTGGATAAGAACCACGATCCAGAGATGCTGGAGGAATATGACTTCAACGGAGGCGTGCGGGGCAAGTACGCAGCCCGTTTTGCGGAGGGCGCCAATATCGTGGTGCTTGACCTGGATGTAGCTAAGGCGCCACGGATTCAGAGTGAGTCGATTACGCACATGACCGGCGAGCAGTTAATCAATGCGTTTCAGAGTCAGGCGGCGCGTGGTTCGGTGGGTGCCTCAACCGTAAGAGGGCGAGGGAATGTCGGCACGGCGAAGGCGGCACGTGCATTTCTTCGCACTATTGATCTCGCGACATTTGGATCAGGATCGTCAGCTAGACTCAATCACAGCCTTGAACCTGAAGCGGGCCGCAGGTCAAGGTACTCTTCCACCATGGCCGGGCGTGAAGCACCTCAGCCCGTCGCTTAGTGCTCAATTCCAACAGGCAGCGGCGGAAGAGGCGGCGAAAAGAGGAATTGCGCGGGTTCACTTGGACGCAGTGTGGTGGTCAGTCAGCCGAGACGATGACGGGGCTTAATTAACCGCCCTTTCGAATTCATGTGTTGCACCGCTCGACCCTTGAGACGGAAGCCAGACCATAATCGGAGACTCCATGAAACCAGATCGCTTCTTTAACTCTTCTATCGCCGTTCTTATCCTTTTCCTCTCCGTCGCCTCGTTCGCGCAGGGCCAGTTGACCCCGCAGCAGCGCGAACTCGCCGACTACATCAAGAGTCATTACACCAAGCGCGAAGTCATGATCCCGATGCGTGATGGCGTCAAACTCTTTGCTTCGATCTATGAACCGAAAGACACGAAACAAAAGTACCCAATCATGTTCGACCGCACCTGCTACAGCGTCGCGCCTTATGGCTTGGACAAATTTCGCACCTCGCTGGGGCCGGATGATTTGTTTGCGCGCGAAGGCTACATCTTTGTCTATCAGGACGTGCGCGGGCGCTACATGAGCGAAGGCGAATATGAAGACGTGCGGCCCTACATTCCAAATAAGAAGGGAAACCAGATTGACGAAACCAGCGACACATATGACACGGTCGATTGGTTGATCAAGAACGTGCCGAACAACAACGGCCGTGTGGGAGTTTGGGGCATTTCGTATCCCGGGTTTTACACCTCGATGGCCGGCATCGACGGTCATCCGGCCGTCAAAGCTATCTCTCCGCAGGCACCGGTCTCTGACTGGTTTCATGGCGACGACATGCATCACAACGGTGCCCTGTTTCTGGCTCAGAACTACGATTTCTTCGCTTACTTTGGCCAGCAGCGCCCCGTACCGACCGGAAGCAATGACTATGTAAAGCCTTTTCCGTGGGGCACGCAGGACGGCTACAAATTTTATTTAGACATGGGCGGCCTGAGGAGATCCGGGGTTCTTTATCAGCAAAAGCTGGGCATGCGAATGGAGTTCTGGGACCAGATGATGCAGCACCCCAACTATGATCAGTTTTGGAAAGAACGAAATGTGTTTCCCAACTTAAAGAACATTCACGCCGCGGTGATGACGGTCGGAGGTTGGTACGACAATGAAGATCTGTTCGGCGCGCTCGGCGTTTATCAAAACATTGAGAAGCAGAATCCCGGCATATTCAACGTACTGGTGATGGGCCCGTGGTTTCACGGTGGTTGGGCGCGATCTGATGGCGACTGGCTGGGTACTGCGTACTTCGGCGGCAAGACCGGCGTTTACTATCGCGAGCATTTCGAGCTGCCTTTCTTCAATCACTTTTTGAAAGACAAGGGCGACATCTCTCAGATCAAGGAAGTGAACGTCTTTGATACCGGCGCGAATCAATGGAAGGACGTTCCGAACTGGTCGCCGACAGTGTCTGTCGATACGTCGTTCTATTTAGAGCCTGACGGCAGGATCGTGTTCGGCGATGGAGCCCAGGGGGCGCGTCCTCCGGCCGGCGCCTTTCGACCAGGCGCCGGAGGAGGCGGAGCCGCTGGTAATCGGGCCACTTTTGATGAGTACGTGAGCGACCCAATGAGCCCGGTTCCTTACACACAGAAGATCACGCTCAACTATCCCCGCGATTTCATGACTGAGGATCAGAGGTTCGCCGCGGCGCGACCGGACGTGCTGGTTTATCAAACTGATCCGCTCACCGATGACTTGACGGTTGCCGGCAGCATCAAGCCGGAGCTCTTCATTTCATCAAGCGGCACGGATTCGGATTTTGTGGTCAAGTTGATCGATGTCTTTCCCGACGATTATCAATATCCCGAAACCGGCAACAAGCAGCCCAACGGCCAGCGTGAAAGAGTGAAGCCGCCGGACAGTTCAGCGTCCTGTGTGTTCGCGCCCGGAGGCTACGAAATGCTGTTGCGTGGTGAGCCATTTCCCGCGCGCTTCCGCAACAGTTTTGAAAAGCCTGAGCCACTGCGTCCCAACGTGCCGACAAAAATCTCTTACGTGATGCCCGGCATCGTGCACACCTTCAAGAAGGGCCACCGCATCATGGTGCAAATCCAGAGCACCTGGTTTCCGTTGGTCGCGCGCAACCCACAAGAATTTATGACGAACTATAAGCTTGGCACCGACGCCGATTTTCAGAAGGCGACTGAACGCGTCTATCACTCGAAGGGGTATTCGTCGCGGATTGTGTTACCGGTGTTGAAGCGATGACCGGCACAGAAGGTGAGGTCAGTACCGGGAGCGGTAGCGACCGGGTCTCACCTCTGCCACCACACAAGTTCATGAATTCAAGAACCCGGTCGCTACCGCTCCCGGTACTGACCTCAAGGAGAATTCCGTGCGCCAATTTCGTTTCTTAATTCAGAGCATAGTCACAGTCATCATTCTCGCTTTCATAACCTTCAACGCGACCGCACAGACTCAACTCTCTCCCAATCTGATCGAAAAGATCGACAAAGTTGCTACCGACACTCTGTCAAAGACCGGGGTGCCGAGTGCTTCTGTCGCCATCGTAAAGGACGGACAGATCGTCTATACGAAAGCTTATGGCGATGCGCGGCTTGATCCGCGAATGCCGGCCACGCCACAGATGCGCTACAGTATCGGCTCGATCAGCAAACAGTTCACGGCCACGGCGATTCTGCTTTTGCAGGAGCAGCGCAAGCTTTCGCTCGACGATAAGGTCGCGAAGTATATTCCGAATCTGACGCGGGCCAATGAGGTGACTATTCGGCAACTGCTTTCGCACACGTCGGGTTATCAGGACTATTGGCCGCAGGATTATGTGATGCCCATGATGTTACAGCCGGTCACTGCGCAAAAGATTCTGGACATGTGGGCGCGCAAGCCCCTGGATTTCGATCCGGGAACGAAGTGGCAATACAGCAATACGAACTATGTCATCGCCGGCGTGATCATTGAAAAAGTCGCGCGCATGCCTCTGTTGCGGTTTCTGCAAGAGAGGGTATTCACGCCGCTGGGAATGACCAGCGTCAGCGATACCGATCAGGCAAAACTCGGCGACACAGATCCAACCGGCTATCTGCGTTACGCGCTGGGACCCTTGCGACCGGCGCCGAAAGAGGGCAGAGGTTGGTTGTTTGCCGCCGGAGAGCTGGCGATGCCGGCGGCTGACCTGGCGAAGTGGGACATCTCGATCATGGATCAGAAGTTAATGAAGCCGATGTCTTATCGCGAGTTCGGCACTGACGTGTTACTCAAGAATGGTTTGAGCACGCACTACGGTTTGGGCGTCGACGTCAATTCACAGGCGGGACATCGCGCGCTATCACACGGCGGCGAGGTGTCGGGCTTCACCGCTCAGAACATAGTTTTTCCGGATGACCGCGCGGCAGTTGTCGTACTCACGAATCAGGATGCCGCCAGCGCGTCCGGAGCAATCGCCAATGGGATCGCTCCTCTGTTGTTTGCGACCAATGATCCACAGACGCCGGCAAAACTTGAGCAGGCAAAGAAAATCTTCGAAGGTCTTCAGCACGGAACGATCGATCGTTCGCTCTTCACCGACAATGCCAACAGCTATTTCAGCGCAGAGGCTTTGAAGGATTTCGCCAGCGGCCTCGGACCTTTGAGCAAGCCGCAACAGTTCGATCAGGTTTCTCAGGGTCTACGCGGCGGGATGACTCTGCGCGTGTACCTGATCAAATTTCCGCAGAAGAGTCTGCGGGCATGGACTTACGAGATGCCGGACGGGAAGTTGGAGCAGTATCAGATCGCGGTGGTGAATTAATCCGTACGCGGAGCGGTAGAGCCGGTTTCTCGCCGGGATTTGCCGATGAGTGGAAGTGAGCGGAGCGCGGGCATCCGGCCCGCACAGCGTGCGCAGGACGCTCGTATTAGTTTCGCTATTGCAATTTCGGGAACGCATTTCGCGCTTGCGCGCTCAGGCGGACAGGGATGCCCGCGCTCCCTGGACTTACGCAGTAAATACGCAACAGAAGGAAGTGAACAGCGATGAAAACCCGAGGCTACCTCTACTGCGGGTTGACTACGACCCTCAACATCATCATCTATGCCGCGACATTCGGAAGCTTTCTCTGGCTCGAAGGCCGTGTGCGGCACGGCTATTTTCGTAACTGGCTCAAACGATTTGGCTATCGACCCAGGCGGTTTGTGCAACCCACCACAGAAAACGAATTAGTTAGTCTCATTAAGACTTCGACAGGCATGAGGACTTTCGGCGCCGCGCACTCGTTCAATAAAGGAGTCGTAGCCGACGATACTTTGATTTCACTCGATCGCTACAGCGGCATGATTCGAAGGGAGCCGGGGAACAGAATCGTGCTCAAAGGCGGCACGCGAGTGCGAGATGCTTCCAAATTGCTTCTTGCCATAGGTCTTGCGTTTGAGAACCTGCCGTCGCACGACGCCCAGAGCATCGGGGGTATTATCGCGACTGACGTGCATGGTACGGGTCGGGATTGGGGCTTTGTCAGCGATGAGGTGACCAGCATCAAGCTCATTGACGGCAAGGGCGATGTCTATGAATTACGGCCCGAAGACGATCTATTCAAAGCCGCGATCGGCGGCATCGGCGCAGTCGGAATTATCTCGGAAGTGACGGTACAGGCCGTTGCACGTTTCAATGTCGAACAGAAGGTTGAACTGTCGACCTGGTCCTACGTCAAAGAGAATCTGGCTGACCTGATAAACAAGAACGTTCACCTGAGCCTCTACCTGTTTCCTTTCACGGACCGGTGTCAGATCAATACCTGGAACCCGACCTCTGCGAAGAAATCATTTTTGGGGCCGCTGCGAGAGTTCATTGATATTTCGATCGACGCTCTGGGAGCGGCGTGGATTGGAAACCTGATCGCTTATTCGGGCCAACTCCGTAAATGGTCCAATGGACTGACTCGGATCAAGCGGGGAACAGATCTGGTGATGGAAAGCTACAAGGCTTTCAACCGAACGATCTATCACCTGCACCAGGAGTTGGAATTCGCCGTGTCTTATGAAAGAACAGTCGAGGTGTGTGAACGCTTCAAAGGTCTCTACGAAAGGATGTATGACAAAGAAAAGCTGCCCTATACGCTTTTCGAAGTTCGCTTCACCCCCGGAGGCCACGACCGGACGCTGATTGGACCGGGACGCGAACGTCGCTCGACCTGGCTCGATCTGTTAGCCGACGATTCCACTGGCTTCGAAAAGTACTTTGCTGAAGCCGAAAAGTTAATGAGAGAAGTCGACGCCAGGCCTCATCCAGGAAAGTTCAATGAAACTTTTACCAAAGAGGATCTGTTGAGATTGCATCAGCATCATTTTGTAAAGTTCCTGGATCTCGTCAAGCAACATGATTCTGAAAGCAAATTTGCCAACGAGTTTACTCGCCGATTGTTCGGGAACCGGTAGCTTTGCAACTCTGCGGCGCGATCAAATGCCGAATGCCGCTATGTCGAGCAATCCGACGAGCTGACGGTATTCGCTTTCGGTGTGCGGAACGAATAGCGTTCGAGACAAAGGAGCTTAGGCATCCGCGGTCTTGTTAATGTCGAGGTTCTGCATTTACGACTACGCATGATAAACCTTAAGGACTGCGATGAGAACAGTTTCTTCTTCTAACGCAGCATTCACCGCAGCTTTGAGCTTGTCGGCGTACGTCGAGATGATTTCAAAGTTCTCTGCAAATGCGTAAGGCGTATCGGTGTAAATCAAATTGATGCGATCCTGGATTGGCGAGCCCGCCTCAGAGAGATAACTACCATCGAGCCCTTGGATAATCGTGAGCCGCCAAAGGTATAAGTGAACTCCTGAGTCAGCTCGTCAAGAAGATTGTAATAGGCAGCTCGTGGGAGGTCAGGCAAGTAGACTTCAACTCTTGCTCTTTCTTACAGCGGCAATAAACCTCTCCTTTCGCTTGTCGAACTCCTTGGTCCGCTTGAGCGACTCTTTCGCTGAGAGTTTGATTCGCGGCGGACGTTCGATCTTGAGTTCTTTTAGCTCCTTTAGTCTTCTTGCCATCTATGCCTCCCGGACCATCACGGTTCCATGATTATGATCGGACGGTGCTGTCGCATCAAGCGTTCGCTGGACGTGCTGAGCCCTCCCTCACGCTCGGGCTAATGCCCCGGATCGGTGCTTCGAGCTACTCGCTCGGCAGAATGCGGACGGGGACGTCCGCATTCCCAGCAAAAGGAGCCCTGATTCTTGCGACTACGGTACAATCCCTGTCAAAAACCTCTCCTCAATGACAAACCGATGACAATAGAAACGCCGCTTTTTCTAGAATACTCGCGTGATAGACCAATTGGTCATCCTCAATCTGCGACACGAGGCCCGGGCGAAGATGTCCGTCGTGCTCAATGGCCTCGAGTGGCAGACCTGTCTCAGAAGAATCCTGTTCCTAAATCGATTCGAAAACGGTGCGCTGATCGAAGCCGCTGAGAACGATGCGTTGTTCTCGGGAAGCGTCGAAGTCTATCGTGGCCGCGAAGCATTCGGATTCTTACTCGAAGTGATCTGCGGTCTGAATTCTCCGCTCCTGGGCGAGACGGCCGTGATGGGTCAGTTCAGAGAATTCTGTGCTCACGCAAAGTTCGTCGATACCCCTTGGGGCTGGTTCCTGCGACAGTTCACAGCCAACGTG
>DATNNY010000562.1:0-2599 GCA_035601635.1 Pyrinomonadaceae bacterium | reverse complement strand
CTCCCGTCGCTGGGATTTTACCAGCAATGTGCGCGGTTGGCTGGTCGCAATGATGGATATGGCGTTCTGTTTTGGCGGCCGAAGATCAAAAGTGCGAATGGAATAAAACGCTGAGATCAGATCGTGCGTGCCGACGGGTATCTCAATCCGCTGCTTGGTATCGGCCAGGGCGGCGCCGCGGTTCTGATCGAGACTGAATGTACGACTGTAATGATACTTGCCCTCTGACAAATTGAGTTCGGTACGAAACGGAAGCAATGTGGTCGGGTCGACATACGAGTTGATTTGATCGTTGACTGGAAACACCCGTCCCCCCGCGCCCGTGGTCTGTGCCGTGACTGAAAACAGTAAACCGTCACGATTGAAATACCGTCCGCGCGATTTCAAAGCGAAGGTAATTGTGCCTACCTGCTGCGGACTACTGGAGAGATAAACTTGATAAGTAAGTTGTTCGCCGATTCTGAAAGGAACGTCCTTGAGCGGCAGGTCGGAAATAGATTCCCCCGTCGGCGTTGGAATGCTGCCGCGCGTGCCCGGTTTCGACTTAACCGGAGGCGGATCCTGGGTGCGGGTCTTGCTGGTCTGAGCCGTACTGTTAGCTGGGCCCGCATCTGGAATCGCCAGCTCGGAAGCCGCCAGTTCCGCGCGGATCTCGCCCGACGGAAGTTTAGCGGTAATCAGCACGGGCACATGTCGTTCATCATCGCTGAAGTAAACGCGCACGTTGTAATCGTGCGACTTCACAATCAAGCGCGTAACGATCGTGTTGGAGGATCCGATGTTGGTCTTGAGCCGCTCGCGGCCAATCACTTTCACTTCAGCGTTGTATTGATCGCCGTCGTGAACCACTGTCAGCAAATACGACGAGCCATCGGTCAAGGGCAGTGCCCGCACGCGGTAGAGAGCCGAGAGCAGGTCATACGTACCCGGAAACTCTCCCGTCCTTACTTTGGCCGGAATCGCGTCGGTACCCGCCGGCTGATTGTAATCGCGCTCTGCTTCGGAGGCGCGACCTGCTTCCCGCACGACCTGTTGGGCGCGATAGGGCAAACCCGACCGAGGATCGACGTAGGTCGTGTAGTCGTTATTGATCGAGAGCAGCGCCACGTTTACTACTCCCACGGTTTCGACATGCGCGCGCAACTGAATTCCGTCACGGTTGTAGAAAGTGCCGCGGCCGGCCACAAACAGTTCGATGTGCGCGGCGCTGACAAAATGGGCGAAATCAACGTTGTACGTAAGACGTTCGCCCGCCTGGTAAGCGGCCTCGTTAAAAGGCGCTTGGGTCGTTTCGCTTTTTTGCTGGGCTGCAATCGTGCAGGTGAGCGAAACCAGCAGGGCCATCAATTGCGCAAATTTTAGTGAGAACTTCAGCTTTGCATGCACCTTCGAATGATAATGGTAAGTCGTTACGCCGCGCAACAACCCTTTCAGCCGGTATGTCCTAATTTCCTGGCGTTAGTGTACCAACTCAGCTCGGTTCTTTCTTGCCCAGTAAAGCCCGCCTAAAGTCGGAACTCTGATCACCGCTGATTAAAGATGACAATATCTGCCAACTGCACGCCTTCTCCCACACTTTCGTTCCAATGATCTCAGAGAGCAGCCGCGATCTCAGCCACAACTTTTCTGGCTGCGGCGATCGGATCTTCAGAATTCAAGATTGGCCGGCCCACAACCAGGTAATCCGCGCCGGCGCTAATCGCCTCAGCGGCAGTGAGCGTGCGTTTCTGATCATCGCTCGGGTCGTTACTGGAGCGAATGCCGGGTGTCACTATTAAGAAGTCGCGGTCGGAGATAGTCTGCCGAATGACTCCTATCTCGCGTGGTGACGCGACGACGCCGTCCAGTCCGCAATCCGCCGCTAGACGCGCTAACCGGGCCACCGCTGTACTCGGTTCTTCATTTATCCCAAGTTCCTTCAGACTTGCTGGATCGAGGCTGGTTAGGAGCGTAACCGCGATGACCTTCGGTCGCTTGAGCCCTTCTCGGCCGGCGACGTCGGCTACGGCGGCCGCGGTGCGCTTCAACATCTCCGGGCCGCCCGATGCGTGCACATTGAATATCGATACGCCCAGTCGAGTCGCTTCAATGCCAGCCGCGGCCACGGTGTTGGGAATGTCGTGAAACTTCAGGTCAAGAAAGACGCGGCCGCCTCTGGCAACTATCTGCCTGACAATGTCAGGACCGGCAGCGGCAAAGAGTTGCAAACCGATCTTGAACCTGCCGACCTCGTCGATCAAGGCGTCGAATAGATCGAGGGCGCGATCAGCACTGTCGACGTCAAGGGCAACGATCACTTTGTCTTTTGCTCGAATCATATCAACTCCGAATAAATCCTCATGAAAGACTTTTCAAACGCAGAGGACGCAGAGGTTTTCGCAGAGGACGCAGAGGCTCTTTCTCCGCGACCTCTGCGTGATCCTCAGTGACCTCTGCGGTAGGTCCTTGTTAGTTCGCCCGACAGCCAACTGCTTCGTCCAGCGTCCGAAATCCCTCGTGCCTCACAATCTCGGCGAGCCCTTCATTAATTCGCCGGGCCACGCTGGGGCCTTCATAAATGAAACCAGTGTACAACTGGATCAGGCTTGCGCCGGCGCAA
>DATNNY010000561.1:0-13446 GCA_035601635.1 Pyrinomonadaceae bacterium | reverse complement strand
GGACGTGACGGGAGTGGCGCACTTGCCTGAGGGAGTCGAGATGGTGATGCCGGGCGACAACGTGGAGATGAACATCGAGCTGATCGCGCCGATTGCGATGGAAAAGGGTTTGCGCTTCGCAATTCGTGAAGGCGGAAGAACAGTAGGCGCCGGGACAGTCAGTGAAGTTGTCGAATAGGGCGATACGTCCTATACCTATATAAGTAGACCTATACGAGATTTGGAGATTTGAATTCATGCCGCGTGACAATGTCGTATTGCAGTGCATCGAGTGCAAGAGTCGGAACTACGTCACTACCAAGAACAAGAAGACTACGACCGAACGTCTCGAGTTCAAGAAGTTCTGCCGTCGCTGCCGTAAGCACATAAATCACAAGGAAACTAAGTGATCGCATTGTCGATTGCCAATTGGGCAATTGCCGATTAGAACCCCGACGAAACGCCTTGGTAAATTGGCAATCGGAAATCGGCAATGATTCCTAGGGGTATAGTGTCAACGGTTAGCACGTCGGTCTCCAAAACCGAAAGTCCGGGTTCGAATCCTGGTACCCCTGCCAAGTTGGGATAGAAAGTTCGCGTGTCGAGAGAAGAAAACGAATCTGAAGACTTTGGCGCTCTGCCGGGACCGGCACCGGCGGGCGATACCTCCGTGACTAAACCGATCGGAACTCCGTCGCCGCGGGCGGCAAGATTTGGCGAGGGAGCGGAAGGCCGAGGCGTCCGACGTGAGCGCGGAAAGGCCGGCCCGCGGACGGGCTTTATTCAGCGCACCACGCAGTTTCTGCATGATACGCGCGCGGAAATGCGGAGAGTGTCGTGGCCGACCGCCAACGAAGTAAAGAACACGACGATCATTACCTTGATTGCTGTGGTTTTCTTTGCCATCTATTTGTTTGGAGTCGATCGAGTCTGGTCTTTTCTGATTGATCATCTGCGCACCTCTTTGGGTGGTTAGGCGCAGCGAAAGATTTTTCAATGAATCAGTGGTTTATACTTCATACCTATTCCGGTCATGAGAAGAAGGTTTGTGAAAGCCTGAAAGCTCGGGTGGCAGGGACCGATCTGGAAACCGCAATAACTGAGGTGCTGGTTCCCACCGAAACCGTCGTCGAGATGCGTGGCAATAAGCGCGTCGAGTCCTCACGGATGTTTTATCCGGGTTACGTGCTGGTGCGGATTGAATGCGATGAACGTGGGCATATCCCCGACAACGTTTTTCACGCGATTCGCTCAACGCCCAAGGTGACAGGTTTTGTGGGCGGACAAAGTCCCACCCCGCTGACGCCTCAGGAAGTTGATCAGATTGTGCATCACGTGGCCGAAGCGGCAGAAAAACCCAAGCCGAAGTTTTCTTATGCGGCCGGAGAAACGGTGCGCATCAAGTCGGGGCCGTTCCAGAGTTTTACGGGTAAGGTTGAAGAAGTTAATGAAGACAAGTCCACGCTTAAGGTCACAGTGACTATCTTCGGCCGCTCGACGCCGGTCGAATTGAGCTTTTTGGATGTGGAAAAGGTAACGTTTACGGAAGAAGAGTAATTTAAACGATCATGGCAAAGAAGATTACAGGTTTCATCAAGCTGCAGGTCCCCGCGGGCAAAGCCAATCCGGCGCCTCCGATCGGCCCGGCGCTGGGCCAACACGGCGTCAACATCATGGAGTTCTGCAAGGCTTTCAACGCCAAGACCGCCCAGGCGGATCCGGACATGAAGATTCCGGTCGTGATCACGGTCTATGCTGATCGCTCGTTCACCTTTGAAACCAAGACGCCGCCGGCCGCGGATTTGTTAAAGAAAGCCGCCGGGGTCGAGAAAGGTTCAGGCAATCCGAAGAAAGAGAAGATTGGTAAGATTTCCCGCGCCAAGCTCGAGGAGGTCGCGAAAACCAAGATGCCTGATCTGAATACAACGGATTTGCAAAGCGCTATTCGCACGATCGAGGGCACTGCGAGGCAGATGGGTCTTACGGTCGAAGGTTAAGAGATGCCGGATCAGTTAGAAGTCCGGTGAGCAAAGATTCAAAGAGGGAGAGCTAATCGCTCGCTGGAACCTCGGAGTTTTCAAATGAAAAAGCACGGAAAGAAATATCGCGCCGCGTTGGAAAAGATGGAGCCCGCGCGGAAGTACACTCTGGATGACGCAGTTAAGAAGCTGAAAGAGATCGCTTTCGCAAAATTTGACGAGACCGTCGAGCTGACGATGTGGCTGGGCGTAGATCCGCGCAAAGCGGATCAGTTGGTGCGCGGCACGATCGTCCTGCCGCATGGCCTCGGAAGATCAAAATCAGTCCTGGTTATTGCGCAGGGAGATAAGATTAAGGAAGCCGAAGAAGCCGGCGCTGATTTTGTCGGCGGCGAAGACATGGTGACCAAAATCAAAGGCGGCTGGCTGGAGTTTGACGCGGTGATCGCGACCCCCGATATGATGCGCCTCGTCGGTGGACTCGGTAAGGTGCTGGGACCGCGCGGGCTGATGCCCAACCCAAAAACCGGCACGGTGACCTTTGACGTCAAGACCGCGGTGAGAGAAACCAAGGCCGGCAAGGTCGAATACCGCGTGGATAAAACCGGTGTCATCCACACCGCGGTGGGCAAGGTTTCGTTCGATGAGATTAAGATCGTCGAGAACACGCGCGCTCTGATTGACGCCGTAGGCAAAGCCAAGCCATCCACCGCCAAGGGCAAGTATATGAAGAAGGTGAATATCGCATCGACGATGAGTCCGGGGCTGCTGCTGGACGAAACGGCGTTTGCTAAATAAGTGAGGAGCGAAGATGAAGAACAAAGCACAGAAACAGAAAGACCTCGACGCCCTCGCTGAGCAGTTTAAGAATGCCAATGCGGCGATGCTGGTGAGTTTCAAGAACATGACCGTCGCCAAAGACCAGGAACTGAGGCGACAGTTGCGCGAAGCAGGCGTCACTTACTCAGTGGTAAAGAACACGCTGGCGCGGAAGGCTTCCGCCGGCACTCCGCTCGAGCCGATGGCCGATCAGTTTAAGGGCGTAACCGCGGTCGCGCTGAGCACAAACGATCCAGTGGGGCTTTCAAAAGCGATTTCGAAGTTCACCAAGGCCAATCCGGATATTTTCAGCTTCAAAGTGGGGTTGGTTGAAGGCAAGGTCGTCGAACTCAAGGAAGTCGAATCGATTGCAAGTCTGCCATCGCGCGAAGACTTGCTGTCGAAAGTATTGTTCCTGATTAACGCGCAGGCACAGCGTCTGGTTACGGTGCTGCAAGCCGTGCCGCGCAACCTGGCGGTGGTAACGGAACAAATCCGCGCCCAAAAAGAAGCGCAGGGTGCGTAGCAAATTCAAAATTCTGATTTCGAAAGTCATAGGCGGCCGTCGTGCACCTGTCAGTGGGGCGGCTATGGAAAATGGCGGGCGGAAGGTGGCGATGCAGCCATCAACGCGGCCAATCAAAAGGCAAGCTCGATGAATCGGGCTGGCGAAACGAATGTGGGAGAACGTGATTCATCATGTCGGATAAATTACAGGGAATCGTCGATCAAATAAAAGAGCTGACGCTGCTCGAGGCGTCAGAATTGGTAAAGCTCATGGAAGAGACGTTTGGGGTCTCGGCCGCGGCGGCCGCGGTAGCTATGCCTGCCGCTGCTGGCGGGGGCGCAGAGGCGGCCGCGCCGGCTGAAGAGAAGACCGAGTTTGATGTGATTCTGCAGGCCGCGGGCGGTCAAAAGATCAACGTCATTAAGGTCGTCCGTGAGGTAACTGCGCTCGGTCTGAAGGAAGCGAAGGACCTCGTTGAGGCTGCTCCAAAAGCCGTGAAAGAAGGCGTTTCCAAAGAAGAGGCAGAAACGGTCAGGCAGAAACTGGCGGACGCCGGAGCGACCGTCGAAGTCAAATAAGGTTTCAGGCGCCGGCCGGATCGTGCCGGACGCTTGTGCCTGATATCCTGGGCGTCGTTTTCTGTCGGCTTGACCTTTAGTTCCTGAGTGGGTAACTTAGGGGAGTATTGAAGCGCTGGCGTTACTCCCGGAAAAATCCGAGAAGCGAATGCAATCGCTCGTTTGAAGCGGTCGGGGCAAGGTGCGCTCTGGCTGCGTATCCGTCTGTTTTGGCTCTCTTTAGAGCCGGACGCTGATCTCGCCAGCGAGTGTAACTGGAAGAATAGGAAACATTCATGTCTGCAAATCTACTTGACACTATTAATACCGGATTGGGACGACGCACAAGTCAGGCGCCGCAGCGTCACGACTTTTCAAAGATCAAGACCGCGGTGCCCATTCCGAATCTGATCGAGATTCAACGCGAGTCATATAACCGTTTTCTGCAAATGGATATGCTTCCGGAAGAGCGCCAAAGCACGGGTCTGCAGGCCGTCTTCAAGTCGGTGTTTCCGATCTCGGATTTTCGCGAAACGGCCACGCTCGACTTTGTCGAATATCAGATCGGCAATTGGCAGTGTAAGTGCGGAAACCTCGAAGGACTGAAGTACCTGCGCTCGGCCTGTAAGAATTGCAAGGCCAGCATCAAAGTGGATCCGCTGCGACCGGGACAAACGCTCTGTCACGTGTGCGGTACTTTCAATGCGGTGCGCCCGGAGCTTTGCCCGAACTGCGGCGAGCCCGTCGGCCTTAAACACAAACACGATCAGCAGGAGTGTCAGGAACGCGGCATGAGCTACAGCGTGCCTCTTAAGGTAAAGATCCGGCTGACAGTCTATGACAAGGATCCTGACACGAACGTAAAGTCCATTCGCGACATCAAGGAAGAAGAAGTCTTCTTTGGTGAAATTCCGCTGATGACTGACAACGGAACTTTCATCATCAACGGAACTGAGCGCGTGATCGTTTCCCAGTTGCACCGCTCGCCCGGGGTGTTCTTCAAACGTGGCGCGGTTTACATTGCGAAAATCATTCCTTACCGCGGTTCCTGGGTTGAGTTTGAGTATGACCAGAAGAACCTGCTCTATGTGCGCGTGGGCAAACGAAAGTTTCTGGCGTCGATCTTTCTGCGCGCATTGGGCGTCTGGCTGAATTCGAATTTCAACAGCAAGTCCTTCGGGAGTGACGGTCAGCTGGAAGAGGCGGTAAAGGGCGCTTCATTTAGAGACGAAGATCTGCTGCGCGCGTTTTACACCGTCGATGAAGTGCGCATCGAAGATGGCCGCTTGATGATTCAGATTCCCGAGTCGGGACCTACTCACCTGATCGGAATGAAGGTCGATTTCGAGATCAAAGGTCGTGGCCCCGATCCGATCGTGCGCAAAGGCAAAGAGATCACCAGAACTTCGCTCGAGGGACTGCGCAAAGCAAATATCGGCGAAGTAGAAATCGACCTGGCACAGTTCGAAGGCGCCTACGCAGTTGCTGATATCGTCAACACCGAGACTGGTGAAGTAATTCTGGAAGCCAACAACGAAATCACCGCCGCGAAGCTTCAGGAAATTGCTGAGAGCGGAGTTAAGAGCTTCGCGGTCTTCTTTCCTGAGCGCGACGACGTGGGCGTGGTCATTTCGCAGACCTTAAAGAAGGACTCTATTAGTAAGCCGGTCGATGCTCTGCTCGAGATTTACCGCAAGATGCGCCCTGGCGATCCGCCGACGGTCCAGACCGCCTATCGCCTGCTCGAAGGCATGTTCTTCGACCCGCGCAAGTTTGATTTCTCGCGCGTCGGCCGTTTGAAATTCAACATCAAGATGGGCAAGCCGGAAATGCAGCGGATCGAAGACCCGCTCCTGGCGGCGAGCGATTTTTTCGAGGTCGTTTCCTACGTCCTGAAGATGCGCCGCAATCCCGTCGACGATCAGAAGAAGCCGATCTATCAGGCTGACGACATCGATCATCTGGGTAATCGCCGCGTCCGGGCCGTCGGTGAGTTGCTGGAAAACCAGTTTCGCATCGGGCTCGAGCGCATGGAACGCGCGATCAAAGAGAAGATGTCGATCCATCAGGAGATGCAGACGACCATGCCGCGCGATCTCATCAACGCCAAACCGGTGACAGCGGCGGTGCGTGAGTTCTTCGGTTCGTCGCAGCTGTCTCAGTTCATGGATCAGACCAATCCGCTGTCAGAGATCACGCATAAGCGCCGCTTGTCGGCCCTGGGACCAGGCGGTCTGAGCCGCGAGCGCGCCGGATTCGAAGTCCGTGACGTGCACCCGACTCACTATGGACGCATTTGTCCGATTGAGACGCCTGAAGGTCCGAACATTGGTTTGATCTCTTCGCTCTCGTGTTATGCGCGGATCAATGAATTCGGTTTCATTGAGTCGCCTTACCGCAAGGTCGTCAATGGCGTCGTGACGGAGTTTGTGCGGGTCATCAACGGTGGCGATACGAAGTTCAAACCCAATGATCACGTGTCTCAGGAAGACGTCGATAAAGCCAACAAACGGGCCGGCTCTGGTGAAAAAGCGATCTACGAGCCATTCCCGTTTTATTTGACCGCCTGGGAAGAAGACAAGCACGTCGTCGGCCAGGCCAACATTCAACTCGACGAAAACAGCTATATCGTCAACGACCGTAACGCCGCTCGCAAAGCCGGGGAGTTCATTCTGGCGCAGCGCGACGAAATCGAATTTGTCGACGTCTCGCCGAAGCAGTTGGTGTCGGTGGCGGCCTCGCTGATTCCGTTCCTCGAGAACGATGACGCAAACCGCGCGTTGATGGGTTCGAACATGCAGCGGCAGTCGGTGCCTCTGCTGCGTGCCGAAGCTCCGTACATTGGCACGGGCATGGAGGATGTGACGGCGCGCGACTCAGGCGCGGTGGTAATCGCCAAACGCGATGGCGTGGTTGATTACACAGATTCCGAACGCATCATCGTTAAGGCCGATCACAACGTAGACGGCACCATCTCGCGCGAGGTGACCGCCGACATCTACACGCTAATCAAATTCAAACGTTCGAACCAGAACACCTGTATCAACCAACGCCCGATCGTGCACGTGGGAGAACGGGTCAGCAAGGGACAAGTTATTGCCGATGGTCCTTGTACCGATCGCGGCGAATTAGCGCTCGGCCGCAACGTCCTGGTGTCGTTCATGCCCTGGCGCGGTTACAACTTTGAAGACGCGATTCTGGTTTCCGAGCGTCTGGTGAAAGAGGACTATTACACCTCGATTCACATCGAAGAGCTCGAGATCGAGGCGCGAGACACAAAGCTCGGCCCCGAAGAGATTACCCGCGACATCCCGAACGTCGGCGAGAACATGCTGCGCGATTTGGATGAGAGCGGCATCATCCGCATTGGCGCCCAGGTCAAGCCCGGATCGATTCTGGTCGGCAAGGTCACGCCCAAGGGCGAGACCCAGTTGACCGCTGAAGAGAAATTGCTGCGCGCAATCTTTGGCGAAAAGGCTGCCGACGTCAAAGACGCTTCACTGGTTTCCCCGCCGGGAATCGACGGCACTGTGGTCGATGTGCAGGTCTTTACGCGCAAAGGTCAGGAAAAGGATCAGCGCTCGCTGTCGATCGAACAGGGAGAAGAAGAGCGTCTGCGACGCGATCTTGAAGATGAGATTCGCATTCTGCACGAGCAGCGTGACGAACGCATCTATGAATTGTTCGAGGGCCGCAAACTTTCGCACGACCTGACCAGCAATCGCGAGGTGGTGATTGAGAAGGGCGTGCCGATTACCCGCGAAATGTTGAAGGCCGTCGAGCCCAAGGCTTTGCGCAAGGCGCAGGTTGCTTCAGCCAGGGTTGACGCCGCCAGCGAGGTGAAGGAATACGAAGATCGGACTGAACGTCAGATCAAGATTCTTTCGGACATCTACGAAGAGAAGATCGCCAAGCTGAGACAGGGTGACGAGCTTTCACCGGGCGTAATCAAAATGGTGAAGGTCTTTATCGCCATGAAGCGCAAGCTTTCAGTGGGCGACAAGATGGCCGGCCGCCACGGTAACAAGGGCGTGATTGCGCGCATCCTGCCGGAAGAAGATATGCCTTATCTTCCGGATGGAACGCCGGTCGAGATCGTTTTGAACCCGCTGGGCGTGCCGTCGCGCATGAACGTCGGTCAGATTCTCGAAACGCACCTTGGGTGGGCCGCGCGCGTCCTGGGGTTGCACTTCGCCACGCCCGTATTTGACGGCGCCACCGAGAAAGAGATTAAACAGAAACTTCAGGAGTCGGGAGCCCGCGCCCGCGAACTGGGACTGCCTGAGATCGTGAACGAATCGGGCAAGGCCATACTCTACGACGGACTCAGTGGCGACGCTTTTGAGCAGAAGGTGACGGTCGGTTACATCTATATGCTGAAACTTTCGCATCTGGTTGACGACAAGATTCACGCGCGGTCGATCGGACCGTACTCGCTCATTACCCAGCAGCCTTTGGGCGGCAAAGCGCAGTTCGGCGGACAGCGTTTCGGAGAAATGGAAGTGTGGGCGCTGGAAGCTTATGGCGCGGCGCACATCCTGCAGGAACTGTTGACGGCCAAGTCTGACGACGTAGCCGGACGATCGAAGATTTACGAAGCGATCGTGAAGGGCGAAGCGGATTTCGATCCGGGCTTGCCGGAATCGTTCAACGTGCTCGTGCGCGAGCTGCAGTCGCTCTGTCTTGACGTTGAGCTGGTGCAGAAGAATGGCGATGCCGAAGAGCCGATTGCTGAGCCCTTGATCACCAGCGGAATTTAATAGGTCCTATTGGTCCAATAAGTCCTATAGGACTTATTCAGAAACTGGAGAACTAAAGTGTTTCGATTTCATCAAGAGAAAACCCAACTCGCGCCTGACTTCGAGGCGATTCGCATCTCGCTCGCTTCGCCGGAAAAGATCCGTCAGTGGTCGCACGGCGAAGTTACCAAGCCAGAGACGATTAATTACCGGACGTTCAAACCGGAGCGCGATGGCTTGTTTTGCGCGCGTATCTTTGGTCCGGTGGCCGATTGGGAATGCTTGTGCGGCAAGTACAAACGCATGAAGCACCGGGGCGTAATCTGCGACAAGTGCGGTGTCGAAGTCACCCAGGCAAAGGTTCGTCGCGAACGCCTGGGCCACATCGATCTGGCCAGCCCGTGCTCGCACGTGTGGTTCTTTAAAGGATTGCCGTCGCGCATCGGCCACTTGCTCGACATTCCGCTGCGCGAGCTGGAGAAGGTGCTCTACTTCGAATCCTATATCGTCATCGATCCCGGTGACGTGAAGGAATTGAAAGAGCGCGAGCTCCTCTCAGACGAGCGCTATCGGGAACTGGCTCGTGATTTTCCGGCCCAGTTCGTCGCCAAGATGGGCGCCGAAGCTATTAAAGAACTGCTTTCGATGGTCAACATCGAGGAGCTCGCGGTTGAATTGCGACGCCGCATGCGTGAAGAGACTTCGCAGCAGAAGAAACTGAAATACTCCAAGCGGCTGAAGGTGGCGACTTCATTTCTCAAGTCCGGTAATCATCCGGAATGGATGATTCTCGACGTGATTCCGGTGATTCCGCCCGAGTTGCGTCCGCTGGTGCCCCTCGATGGCGGCCGCTTTGCGACGTCTGACTTGAACGATCTCTATCGCCGCGTCATCAATCGCAACAATCGTCTGAAAAAGTTGATGGAGTTGCGGGCGCCGGAAGTAATCGTGCGCAATGAAAAGCGCATGCTGCAGGAAGCTGTCGATGCGCTCTTCGATAACGGCCGTCGCGGTCGAGTGTTGCGCGGCGTCAACAATCGTCCGCTGAAGTCGCTTTCCGGAACCTTGAAAGGCAAGCAGGGACGTTTTCGGCAGAACCTGCTCGGCAAGCGCGTTGACTACTCAGGGCGCTCCGTCATCGTTGTCGGTCCGGAATTGAAGCTCCACCAGTGCGGTCTGCCAAAGAAAATGGCTTTGGAGTTGTTCAAGCCATTCATCTATAACCAGCTTGAAAAGCAGGGTCATGCAGCCACGATCAAACAAGCGCGCGAAATGGTTGAGCGACAGGAGCCGGTCGTCTGGGACATCCTCGAGGAGGTCATTCGCGAGCATCCGGTGCTTTTGAATCGCGCCCCGACTCTCCACCGCCTCGGCATCCAGGCGTTTGAGCCTGTGCTCGTCGAAGGCAAGGCCATCAAGATTCACCCGCTGGTCTGTACGGCCTTCAACGCCGACTTTGACGGCGATCAGATGGCGGTTCACATCCCGCTTTCACCGGAAGCGCAGATCGAAGCGGCCGTGCTGATGCTTTCTTCGAACAACATTCTCAGTCCGGCCAGCGGCCAGCCGATCGCCGTGCCTTCACAGGACATCGTGCTCGGCATTTACTATCTGACGCGCGATAAGGAAGGCGCGAAAGGCGAAGGACGCGTCTTCGCCTCGGGCAATGAAGTCCTGCTGGCGCTCGACGCCAAGGAAGTTACGACCCAAACCCCGATCAAGCTTCGCATCAGTGGTGATTTGATCGACCTTACTCAGGAGCACGACTCGCAGGACATCCTCCGCGCCACCGCGCAGGAAAATGTTCGCCGCGTTATTAATACGACGGTTGGCCGAGTGATCTTCAACGACTCAATTCCAACTGGCTTGCCTTACTTTAACGGCACGCTACGCAAGAAGGGCTTGCAGTCTTTGGTCAACTATTCGCACATTCGTCTCGGCCATGAGATGACGGTGAAGATGCTTGATGATCTGAAGACGCTCGGGTTCCTGTATGCGACCAAAGCCGGCATCTCGATCGGCATTGACGACCTGGTCACGCCGCCTTCTAAGCCCGAGATTGTAGGCAAGGCCGAGAAAGACGTGATCACCGTCGAGCAGCAGTATCGCGACGGCGTGATTACCAACGGCGAGCGCTATAACAAGGTGATCGCGATCTGGTCGGAAGCGACCGACAAAGTCGCCAAGGAAATGTTCAAGGCGATGGACGATCGCGAAAAAGCGACCAAGGAAATGAACCCGATCCTGATCATGTCGGATTCCGGAGCGCGAGGTTCGGCGCAACAGATTCGCCAGCTGGCGGGCATGCGCGGTTTGATGGCTCGGCCCTCGGGCGAAATTATCGAGACGCCAATCCAGTCAAACTTCCGCGAAGGCCTCAACGTGCTGCAGTACTTCATCTCGACACACGGCGCGCGCAAGGGTTTGGCGGATACGGCTTTGAAGACAGCCGACTCGGGATACCTGACTCGTCGTCTGGTCGACGTGGCGCAGGACGTAATTATTTCGGAACCGGACTGCGGTACTTTGAAGGGCATCTCTTCGGCGGCGATCGTCGAAGGCGGCGAGGAGATCGAGAGCTTGCGCGACCGCATCGTCGGCCGCACGGCGCTCGAAGATGTCATCGACCCGGTCGAAGGCACGGTCATCGTCGAATCCAATCAGGAGATTGACGAGGACCTGGCCTCGGAGATTCAACGTTCCGGCGTCCAGCGCGTTCGTATTCGTTCAGTCTTGACCTGCGAATCGCGACGGGGCTGCTGCATCAAGTGCTACGGCCGCAACCTGGCCACGGGCCGTCCCGTGGATATCGGCGAGGCTGTCGGCGTAATTGCAGCGCAATCAATTGGCGAACCCGGTACCCAACTTACCATGCGGACGTTCCATATCGGTGGCACGGCGCGTCTGGAAGAGTCTTCCAAACACGAAGCGCGTGTCGAAGGCAAGGTCAAGTACGTCGAACTGCAAACGGTCAAGAGCCGCAAGGGCGAGCGCGTGGCGATGAATCGTAACGGCGCTTTAACGATCCTCGACGAACGCAACCGCGAAGTCGCGCGTTATCAGATTGTCTATGGCGCGCACATTCTGGTCGAAGACGGGGACACCGTGGCGCAGGATCAGTTGCTGGCCACCTGGGATCCGTTCACCTTTGCAATTCTTACCGAGGTTGGCGGCAAGGTGAAATTCCAGGACTTGAAAGAGGGTGTTACCTACGACGAAGAGACCGACCAGGTCACTGGCCTTTCGCACATGGTGGTCAAGGACTCGCCGGACGAAAAGAAACAGCCTCGTCTGGAAATCCGCAATGCCAGTAACAAGGTCTTGAAGACTTACCAGATGCCCGTGCGCGCGAACCTGATGGTCAACGACGTCGAGGAAGTCGAACCGGGCGATGTCATCGCCAAGATTCCCCGGGAAACTACCAAGACCAAGGACATCACCGGTGGTTTGCCGCGCGTCGTTGAATTGTTTGAAGCTCGCCGGCCCGGCGAAGCCGCCGTCATGTCTGAAATCGACGGCACAGTCAAACTGGGACCAATTGCCAAGGGCAAGCGTAAACTCATCATCGTCGGAGACGACGGTGAAGAGCGCGAGTACGACATCCCGCGCGGCACGCACATCAACGTGCAGGAAGGCGATCGCGTTCGCGCCGGAGAGGCGCTGCAGGACGGACCGCTCAATCCGCACGATATCCTGCGCGTGCTCGGTATGAATCGTTTGCAGGAATACCTGACCAACGAAATTCAGGAGGTCTATCGCCTGCAGGGCGTGAACATCAACGATAAGCACATCGAAGTTATCGTCCGGCAGATGTTGCGCTGGGTGAAGATTAAGGAAGTCGGCGACACTGAATTCCTGCTGGAAGAGCAGGTCGATCGCTTCCGCTTCCAGGACGAGAACGAACGGGTGCGCGCCGAAAAGGGTGAAGTCAGCTCGGCTGAACCGCTGTTGCTGGGCATCACCAAGGCTTCGCTCTCAACTGACTCGTTCATCTCGGCGGCTTCGTTCCAGGAGACGACCCGCGTGCTGACTGAGGCTGCCATCTCTGGCCGCATAGATTATCTGCGGGGCTTGAAAGAGAACGTGATCATGGGCCGCTTGATTCCCGCCGGAACCGGTATGGAGTATTACCGCAACGTCGATATCGAGCGGGACGAAACGATCGGCGAAGCTCAGCGTGAAGAGATCGACGACCTGCCCGAGATTCTCGGGACCGGATTACCGATGCCGGAACCGCATGCAGCAGTGCCGGCTACGGTGCTGGAGTCCGAGGCTGAAGAGGAAGACGAAGACCTCGTCGAAGTGGCCGAGGTCGAGGATGAATAGTCGCCAGGCCCCCAGGTTGTAATGTTGGCAGAACACCCGCTTCGGCGGGTGTTTTGCTTTTATTGGGCAAGAACGCCTGACATGCTCTGCAACACTCGGGTATTTCCCGGCCGCACAGCGAACGAAGTTCGCCCGTGTTTTTCAGTCCCGGTCTCTTTAATCGACTGCCAACTCATAGCGCTGCGCGCTCCCCGCAGGGGCGAATTCAATTCCACCCCGAGTTTCCCTTTCCAATCCGACAACCTTGCGCTATTATGCCGAGAGAGGCTGGCGCCCCAATGGCCTCCATCTTCCCGACCTTAGCGCGCTGCGACGCGAGCAGCGCTGAAAACTTCAGACAGCCCCGGCCCGATTTTTTGCGCGGCAACCCTTTGTCGTTTGCTTCAGTCTTATTGCAGTTCGAAGCAGGAGGTTCCCTTGAATAGAAGTATCCCCCGTCTGATTATTGTTCTGGCTCTGTTTTTTCTCGCCACTGCGCAACTTGTCAGCGCCCAGGAATCGTCCACGCAGCAGACAAAGATCGACAAACCGCAGATTGT
>DATNNY010000560.1:0-4495 GCA_035601635.1 Pyrinomonadaceae bacterium | reverse complement strand
TACGAAGGCCGCGACCTCGCGCTGACCACAGACTTCCGCGACGTGTTTGGCGAGCTTGCCACGAAGCATCTCGGCACTACGAACCTGAATACAGTTTTCCCGGGCTATTCCGGAACGTCTGCAAAGTTCCGCGGCGTGCTTGGGTGATGGAACCGCGGATGAACACCGATAGACGCCGATAAGAAGAACAAAGACAAACAATATATGGGCGCAGGCGAACACGTTGTCGTAGGCCTGCGCTCTTACTTGTTATTAACGATTCGTATCCGTCGTCAGTATCAAGAGTTTGATGTCAACTCGCGGCCTTCCGAAGTTGATCAAGAGGCAAAGTGGCAGACCTGTCGCTTTCAAATAGTTCAGGCATTGCGCCGAGTGGATTTCATCAAGGAGCTTGACCGCCTTAATCTCAACGAGCACTGAGTCTTCGACGATCACATCCGCAAGGTATGTGCCTCCTACCACTTCGTCATAGAGCACCTTCATTAGTTGCTGTTGAGCAATGTGAAGACCGGCCCTACGAAGCTCAATGACCCAGGGCGTTCTCGTAGACCTTCTCAAGAAAACCACAGCCAAGCCGGTTGCCCACCGTAAATGCGCAACCGATTATTTTCTCAGTCACCCGGTCAATCTCTGATTTGTGTTCATCTGTGTGCATCTGTGGTTTCTCCTAAATCAGGGGTTGAGCCAGCAGATTATGAACAAGTGGCGCTCTAGAACAAGCGAATTCTTTTTGCAAGCTCGATGAGCTGGCGCGTGTCCGGGGTTTAGTTTATGCTGCGGATTCGAAGCAATTACAATTACAAGACATTCTATTTTGAGGCTCGATATATGATTGCATTTACTCAGTGGAATAAGTGTGCTCGACTCTCACTTTCTGTGGCAGTGTTTTTACTCATCGGTGCCCGTACACCCGCTCAACTATCACGGCCGGCACAGACGCCACCCCTCCAGTACTCGCCGCAACTCGTCTCAGAGATCAAAAAGATTCAGCAAGCTGCTCTGGGAAGTGATTACGCCTATCGTGAGTTGGCGCATCTGGTGAATAACATTGGGCCGAGGCTCAGCGGCTCGCTGCAAGCACAGGCTGCCGTTGAATATGTCGCCGGCGAACTTCGTAAGCTTGGGTTGGAAGTGAAACTGGAAAAAGTAATAGTGCCGCATTGGGTGCGAGGTGAAGAGACAGCCGCGTTGACGGAGTATCCGAGCATGGCGCCGGGCACCAATCAAAAGATTGTTCTGACAGCGCTGGGTGGCAGCGTGGCTACGCCAAACGATGGTCTGACGGCAGAGGTCGTGGTGGTGAATGACTTCGATCAGCTGCAAGCACTCGGCCGGAAGGGAGTGGCGGGAAAGATCGTTCTCTTCAATGCGAAGTTCGACCAGCAACTCGCCGACAATGGTTTTGCGGATGTGGCTTACGGCCAGGCGGTGATCTATCGCGGCATTGGAGCGAGCGCCGCCGCGCGACTGGGCGCGGTCGCCGCGCTCAACCGCTCAGCCGGCGGGGCCGACTATCGCTTGCCGCACACCGGCGCTTTGCGTTATGCCGACGACGCTCCGAAAATTCCCGCCGCGGCTCTCGCTGCCGAGGATGGTGATTTGCTGGCGCATCTCGCCAGCGAAGGCAGAGTGCGAATGCACCTCGTGCTCACGCCGCAGACTCTGCCCGATGCCGTCAGCTACAACGTAATCGGCGATCTAAAGGGAAGCGAACATCCGGAGCAAATCGTCATCGTCTCGGGTCATCTCGATTCGTGGGACCTGGGCCGAGGGGCGATCGATGATGGTGCGGGAGTGGCGGTGGCCATGCAGGCCGCACAGTTGCTCCGGCAACTGCATTTGAGGCCAAAGCGAACGCTGCGCGTCATCGCGTGGATGAATGAAGAGAACGGAAGGAGGGGCGCCCTCGCGTATGCAAAGGATTACCAGAACGAGATTGCCAATCACTTCGCGGCTATCGAGACTGATCTCGGCGCGGGCCATCCTTTGGGTTTTTACGCGCAAGGCAAGCCGGAGCTTTTGACCTTGCTGCAACCACTCGCGGCCATTTTGCAAAGTCAGGGAGCCGGTGTCACACGTCTGGTTGAAGAGACAGGCTCTGATGTTGAGCCGTTGGGCGCGGCCGGAGTGCCAACGTTCGCTCCCATCCAGGATTCGCGCACGTACTTTAATTACCATCACACCGCCGCGGATACACTCGACAAAGTAAATCCAAGAGAGTTGCAGGAGAACTGCGCGGTCGTGGCTGCTTTGGCATATACATTGACGAGCATGCCGCAGTCTTTGCCGAAGTGAGTTTAGTGGCACAGACTTCAGTCTGTGATCGTTCAGCGCGAATCACAGACTGAAGTATGTGCCACTTAAAGCGCCCGCGCACTCCATGCGTAATGCGATGATCCTGCTTCAGCCAACGATTCTTCGCTTCGATTCAATCGATTCAACAAATCTCGAGGCGCTGCGCCAGGCCAGGACCGGCGCGCCGGAGGGTTTGTGCATCGTGGCGCGCGAACAGACACAGGGACGTGGCCGTCTTGATCGCAGTTGGCAATCACCAAAAGATGCGGGACTCTACTGTAGCGTGGTGCTGCGGCCGACACTTGAGACAGCAGTGTGGCCGCTGCTTACTCTAATGGCGGCGCTGGCAGCCTGCGACGCTTTGATGAAAGCATGTGGCCTGCGCGCGGACATCAAATGGCCCAACGACCTCTGTGTTAACGACCACAAACTTTGTGGCATCCTGGCCGAAACCGTCGACACCGAAACCGGCTCCGCAGCCGTGATTGGAATCGGAATTAATTTGCAGGCAGGCAGTTTGCCTGCGACGGTGAGCGACTTGGCAACTTCCGTCGAGGCCGCAACTGGCGCATTTCCCGACAGCACACGAGTTCTGAAAGAACTTTTGAAAGCAATCGGTGAGCGTTACGATTTGCTCAACAGCCGTCAAGGCGCAGAGCACACGATTCGCGAATGGTGCGCTAATTCTTCTTACGCGATTGGCCGGCAGGTGCGGGTCGCGCTGGGGCATGATACCTTCGAAGGAACCACGCGCGGGCTGGCGAGCGATGGCGCGTTACGGGTAGAGACCATGAGCGGCGAGATCAGAATCGTGCGGGCGGGTGATGTTACTGCGTTGCGGGCAGCCGAAAATGTGTAGGGGCAGGGCTCGTCCCTGCCCGTAGGACTGAATTCATTCAAGACGGGCAGGGACGAGCCCTGCCCCTATCCTATATGCTTTTAGTAATCGACATCGGAAACACAAACACCTCGCTCGGCGTCTTTGACGGCGAAGCGCTCGCTGCGCACTGGCGTTTGACGACTGTGCGCGCGCGCACCGTTGATGAATGGGGTGTCCTGGCGCGGAATCTGTTTGCGCTGGCTGAGTTGGATTTCAAGGTCATTGACGCGATTGCCGTCGCCTCAGTGGTGCCGCCTCTGAACTTCACCCTCAAGCGCATGGCCGAAGTCTATTTCGGCCTGTCGCCGCTGTTCATCGACCATACTATCGATACCGGCCTGCCGATTCTGTATCAGCCGGCTTCAGACGTCGGCGCTGATCGGATTGTCGACGCAGTAGCGGCAATTCACAAGTATGGCTCGCCTTCCATTGTGGTTGACTTTGGCACGGCCACCACCTTCGATGCTATTAATTCAAAAGGCGAGTATCTGGGAGGGGTGATAACACCCGGAATTAACATTTCTGCCGATGCATTATTTGAGCGAGCGGCAAAACTCCCTCGGGTGGAAATCAAACGTCCGCAAAAGACCATCGGATCGGCGACGGTCGAAGCGATGCAGTCCGGTTTGTATCACGGCTATGTTGGTTTGGTCGATGGCATTCTGCGGAAGATGATTGACGAAATGGGCGGGACAGTACACGTGATTGCCACCGGCGGCCTCGCATCATTGATCGCAACCGGCTCTGAGTTTATCGAACATGTGGATGAGACGTTAACCTTGGAAGGGCTGCGGTTGACTTACGAACGAACCGCGAAGAAGACCCTCTAATGTTTAGAGGCGGGTGTTTAGAGGCGGGCGACGCCCACCGGTTCAATATGGTCGCAAGAACAAACCACAATTAATCAAGACAGCAGTATGATCACACCAGTTAGAAGGGCGGGCAACGCCCGCCTCTAAACGAATGAGCGCAGGCTTCGCCTTGAACTACTTTTCCTACTTCTCAGAAATCGAAGACACCTTCATTCGCCGCCGCGGCAAGCATCTCATGCTCAGTCCGATGGATTGGGCCTTGATTGAGGGTTGGAAGGAGCGAGGCGTGCCGCTGCATGTGTTGGTGCGTGCCGTCGAACACACCTTTGATTCCCACGAGTCAAAGAAGCAAAAGCGAACCGTCAAGACACTTCTATATTGTCAGGAAGAAGTCGAGGCTCAGTACGCGGAATGGCTCGCGTCACGCGTTGGCGGCCATGAAGAAGAAGGGGCGGAGAGCAGGCAGGCAGACGAAAGCAAGTCGCCTTTTCCTCGTGATGTGGTCCTG
>DATNNY010000559.1:0-3745 GCA_035601635.1 Pyrinomonadaceae bacterium | reverse complement strand
AGCGGCGCGCCTCGCTCAGTGAGGAGGCGTTGCGGTATTTGCTTGAAGAAGAAGAACGACTAAAGACAAACCTTCAAAAGAGTGAAGCGGCCGTCGCTGATTACAAAGCAAAGAATCCCGACGCCTTGCAGCTTGGCGGCGGCACGGCTGCTACCGGTTCACAAACGGGATCGGGCGCAGGCGGCGGCGGACCGCGCGGCGGCCTGGTGGAAGACAAGCTGCAAGATCTGAACAACAAACTTACCGGGTCGAAGGCCGATCGGATTCGGCTTGAAGGTGAGCTCGAGCAAATCCAACAGAGCGGAGATAACATCAATGCTTTGCTTCAAATTTCGAGTATCTCTTCCGCTCCGATGGTGACCGAGGCGCGGCGCACTGTTACACAGATCGAAGCTGCAATTACTACCTACGCGCTTAGATACAAGGATAAACATCCCAAGATGATTTCAGCCAAGGCTTCGCTTGCCGACGCGAAAGCTAAGCTTCGCGAAGCCGTGCTGGCGCAACCGGCGATACTGCGCAACGCGATCGAACAGAGCAAAGGCACAGAGGCCAGTATGAGCAGAGCGTTGCAGGACCAGCAAGGTGTCGCCGTTGCGCTGAATCGCACAGCCATTGGCTGGCAGGAGTTGGCGCGGCAAGCCGAAACCGATCGCGCGCTATACGAAAGCGTTATTCGCCAAATAAAAGAGACCAGCTTAAGCAAAGACGTAAAGTCGAATGCGGTCAGTGTCATCGAGCATTCGCCGCTTCCGCAATCACCTGTTAGTCCGCGTCCTACCAGAACAATCCTTCTGGGGCTACTGGGAGGGCTGGCTGTAGGGTTGGCATTCATTTTTGGCGCGGACGCGTTGGATCGTTCAATCAAAACGGTGGACCAGGCGGAAAACACACTTGGATTGCCGGTCTTCGCAGCCGTCCCGGAGACGACCGATGAAGGACCGGTCAGCCGTTTGAAACGAAGAAGCAGAAGAGCTTTCGGCAGCTCAAACTATCGGGTGGTGGTCGAAACTCCTGAAAGTCCGGCAGCCGAAGCGTTCCGCAATTTACGAGCTGCGCTTGCCCTTCTGGGACCGGAAGTAGATCGCAAGGTTTCGCTTTTCACCAGCGCTGTGCCTAACGAAGGAAAGAGTTTCACCAGCGCCAATTATTCGCTTGCGCTGGCCCAGCAGGGTTATCGCGTGCTTCTCATTGACGGCGATTTGCGCCGGCCAACGCTGCACAAGATCTTCCGTTTCCCGAGCACCAAGAATAATTCTGACGAAGACAGCGCGCCTGGAGTGATGGATTGTCTCGTGGGTGAAGCCGACGTGGCCTCGGCAGCGCGCCAGATTCCTGCCGGGGAAATCCAGATAGTCGATGAAAACGTTGCAGTGACGGGGAACATTCTGACGGCGACTGGAGGTCAGCTTTCCGTACTTGCGGGTGGACGGCGCTCGCCGAACCCGGCTGAAATTCTCGCCGGGCCGTTCTTCGGACGTTTGATCGCTGAGGCTGCGACGCTCTTTGATCGCATCGTGATCGACAGTGCGCCGATCCTGGCCGTCAGCGACACTCTTCTGATGACGCCACATGTCCAGACATTGTGCATTGTGGTTCGAGCCGCAAAAACACCACGCCAGGCGGTCCGCCGGGCACTTTCTTTGCTGGCAAAATCAGGAATTCGCCCGGCTGGTCTGGTTCTGAATCGATTGCGACGGAGCCGCGGGGTTGGTTACTATTACTATTATGCTTCACATGGTTACGGTAAGGAGGAAGGAGTATATTCTCGGAGCTACGGTCGTGACTCCGGCTCCGATCACGAAGGGAACGGAGCCTAGATTCAGCAGTGCTCAGTCCTGACGACGGCCTCTGAACTGTGACGTCTGACCTCTGACTTGTCGTACCACAAGCTGCTTCCCCAGCACACACCCAGATACGTCGCGACATACAGCTGAATCGACTCGATTTGAAATGGAAAATCGACCAGCGCATGTATCGCCACTCCCGCGAGGGCTAAGTTAGCCAAAGGCTGCATCACGCGTCTTCTCGGCATCCAGTCGCGAGTGGCATACCTGTTGTAACTAAGAATTCCCACTGCTATTCCGCCGAAGAAGAGCAATGCCCAGAGGCTGCTTCCCAGCCATCCCCATTCCAGGACAGTCTGCAGGTAATCCTCGTGTAAAAACCTCCAGCTTCCCGGAACGGCGTGACCGGATCCGATGTTGTATCCTGGGAACACAACGCGAAACGTTCCCGGTCCAAACCCGAAAAATCCGGCGCTTGGCAGCGCGCCGAGCGCTACGCGTGAAGCTTGCCAACGCGCGTCGGCCGGAATTTGTTCACTCACCGATTGCCAGCGGTTAAGCGGTTGTTCCAGATGAGTCGCTTGAGCCAATGCAATCAGCGCCAAAATGAGGGCAAGCGCGCCGGCGATGGCGACGCTCTTCTGCGCACTGGATAGTCTTCGCAATAATCCCGGGCCAAAACGCAGGCCAATGACGACCAGCAATACAAGCGCGACCACCTGGGCCATTCGCGACGTATTCGCCAGTACTCCCGCTATAGTTACAATAAAAACGATTGTCCATAGCGCGCGCATCCCCGGCTGAGATTGGCTCGCAAACGCCCGGATAACGAGACCGGCGCTCAATGGCCACACCAGGTTCAGGAACGCACCGGCGTTGCCATGGTAAAAGTAGGTGGCGAAAAATGTCGTAACCCCATATTCTGGCGGCGGTGGCGGTTGCCAAAAGATCATCTGCGCTCCCGTAGCTTTCTGGAGCAAACCCAGAAACGCTATCGAGCCGCCGATCAGGCTAATGACATACCACAGCCGCAGCAGCCATCGGCTGCTCCGGGACAGGTCGCAGACGAACAATATCGTTCCGAGCAGCAACGCACCTCGCAACATCCACGCGGCGCTATTCGCATAATCAACTGAGCCGGTTAAGAACGGCACAAAATTCCGCAACGGGACGAAAAGAGAAAATTCGGAGTCGTAGATGGACTTGGCGTTCAGGGCCATCCAGCCTCCTACGCAAATCAGGGCGCCAGTCAGAATGATAAGAAAACGTGGTAAACGAGGCCGCCGTCTGCCGGTGAGTAACTCGGCGCCCCAAAGTACGAGCGCAACGAGTAACACCCAGTTAGTTATGTTGATACTTACCGATGTTGTGGCGCCGTACGCCCAGGGCGCATAGGCAAGGGCAGCAAAGAAAATCCAGCGAGAGGCCTTACGGAAGATGCTTGAGATCACGTAGGAGATTTCGAAAGCAAAAATTTCATCACCCGATCACTAGCCGATCATCACTCGGTCTCTGCTCAGCGGCCTTTGCCAAAGAGCATCGTGTATAACGTTTTTAACACGATCATGGCATCCAGCTTCAGCGAGTAATGCCGGATGTAGTAGAGATCGTATTTTAGCTTCTCGACGGCGTCCTCGCCGCTTTCTCCGTAGGGATAATTGACCTGCGCCCATCCGGTGATTCCTGGCTTGACCAAGTGCCGAAAATGATAGAACGGGATGCTCCGCTCATAGCGTTCGGCGCACTTGCTCCACTCGGCGCGCGGGCCAATCAGGCTGATGTCGCCTTTTAGCGCGTTCCAAAGCTGCGGCAACTCATCGAGCCGAAGTTTCCGCAGCCACCGTCCCACACGCGTCACCCGGGGATCGCCTTCGCGCGTGTAAATATCTTCGTCTGGATGATCCCCACGACAGTGCATGGTCCGGAATTTGAAAAGAATGAAACGTTTTCCGTCGCGG
>DATNNY010000558.1:0-18768 GCA_035601635.1 Pyrinomonadaceae bacterium | reverse complement strand
CCGCGAGCTGAGCCTTCATCCCCGCTTCAAGCGCCGGCGAATAGTCGCTGTCCTTAATTTTATCGAACGGCGGCGCGCGGAACGGCAGGGCGCTTTCTGTGAAGAACGGATTTTCCGCGGACGCGGTGGTGAACGGACGCGGCGCGTACTGAATGACGAGCAGACACAACACGAAGAACGCCGCGATCGTACCTAACCGATTAAATCTCATTTGTAATCTAAACTCCCTAAGACAAATTCTCGTAGCTAAGATGAATTCGGTACAACGTAGAGTTGTACAACTCAAGTAAACGGAGAGGCCCCCTTGTCCTCCGATCCGACTTGGCTTGGCGGTAAAGGGTGCGAAGGACGGCGATACAGAACCCGGAGCGGTAGCGACGGGATCCAGCCATCCAACTCAGTGTGTCGACCAAAGCAGCTCGCTTTGAATGCCGTCGAGCATCGATCGTTTGGGACCGTCCGTCATCATGCGTGTTGAGTGTCGGGCCCGGTCGCTACCGCTCCCGGTTCTGTACCGAGTACAACCAAACCTCCGAGTTGACGGGGCTAAGCGAGCGGAATTTTAGTCAAGCGCATCGCAGTTCCATGGATCCAGCACACATCGTCGTTAACGGAGTCGAAAACCGGAGTGGTCAAGTTTTCTCTGACACTCGTCCACGATGTTGGAAGCCAGAATAATTTCGTCGAGCCAATACAGTCCAAAGTTGGCGGCGCAAAGTGCATTAGATTCGTCAACACCAATGCCAGCCAACCAGTCCCGCGCCCAAGAGGGTGTCTTATCAGGGTCCATCTTGCTGGCGCTCCTGCGTAATTGTGATCAATTGCCTGATTTCTGTTCTCGCTACGTCCAGCGCTGTAGCAAATGGCAAATCCTGATTCGCAGAGGCATAGGCTAGTCGTTGAAGGTTTGAAATCACATCGGCCAAACGCGCGTCTTCTTTTTGCTTGCGCGCCAACGTCATTAGAATAAGCTCGAGTCTGAATAAGCGCGTCTTAGCAAAGCAACGTTCAGCAGCAGAGTCTTTCAGCCGTGAAACGGCATCCGGGAGTCGCCGCGTGGTGTCTTCGATGTAATACTGGCGAAGCACTTCCGCCATCTCAGTCGTTGTCATATCCGGTCTTCGTTTTGAAGAAATCTCACCGTACGATTTATCCAATATCTGTTTTATGCACCGTCGCGGCAACTCAAGCGTGTTGAAAGGTTCCGATTGCCTTGCCGCTACCAACTGGTGAAGTTTCCATTCATAAGCCTGGAGGTTTGGAACATCCACGAGGGGAAAGAACGTCTTCATGTTCTCTTGAAGAAATGAATAGACGTTCCGACAAATGCTATGGGTCAAAGTTTCTTCGTCATTCTCTCTGGAGCCCGATGGCGTAAAGCCAAGGCACGCCTCGGCCACAATTCCTTCATACTCAGCAAGGGGCAACTCTCTTTGACATCGGCTCATGTTACTGCCCTGACGTGCTCAGCGTAACCTCAGTCCTTCGGTTCTTCGCCCGGCTGGCTACGGTTGTATTCGGCGCCACCGGATTCGCTCCGCCGAGGCCGCTGGCCTGGATACGCGTAACGTCGACACCGGCTGCGGCAAAACGCTCGGACAAAACTCTGGCGCGATCCTGGGTCAGTTGCTGCAGGCCGCTTTCGTCGCCCCGGTTGTCGGTGAACGACTCAATCGAGATCTGATAATCCGGATTGTTGGCGAGCAGAGCGCCGACCTGATCAAGCTTGGCCGCAGCCGCTGCAATCAAGTTCGCTGAGCGCGGATTTGCCCAAATGGATTCGGAAAAAACGAGCGTCATCCCGCGAGTGCCGTCGCGCACCGTGCCGAAACGGGCCAAAGACTGCTTCAGGGTTTCCGCGGCCGTGCGTTGATCCGCCACGCGCTTCTCGCTCGTGCGGCGCGCGTCTTCGGCCTGCTTCTCGCCTTCAAGCCGCGCCAATCTGACCTTGGAATCTTCAGCGTCCGCGCGCACGGTTTGAATCTCTTCGCGTAGCCGCGCGACTTCGGTGCGCGCATCGCGCAATTGTTCGGTGGCGCTGAGTGCATCGCGTTCGGCGAGTTCCCGCGCATGACGCTCCGTGTCCAAGTCGGCCTTCAAACGAGAGATTTCCTGGTTGGCGGTTGCCGCGGTGTCTTCGGCATTGCGTACCGCTAGATCGCGGCGTTCGATTTCTTCACGTCGCTCGCGCGCGACCCGCCGCGCCAGGGCCATCTCTTCCGCTTTGGCCCCACTGCTGATTGCCTGGCGCGCCAGGATATCGATTTCTCGTTCGGGCTGTCTCATGCGCAAGGCGCCTTCGGCCTGTTGAAGATCGGCCTCGGCGGTGCGCAATTCATTCGGGGCATCGCGATCGGCGCCGGCGTAACGCGCCAGATTGAGGGCCTGCCGCGCGCCCAGCAACGCCACTGGAATATCACGATAGTCCGACTCCGCAATCTGCGGCACGTTCGAGTCCCGAAAATAATCGCTGGTGTTACCGATGTACTGAATCCTCGAAGTCTCGGCTTGTGCGTCCCGTAAGTTGACCGGCGAAATGTTTTCCATCACCACCATGCGGCTGGGCGAATGGACCAGGAAGTGTGGTTCAGCGGTGACGACTAATGCAAAGGTCTGAAGAGGCGTGGTCACATCAATTTTCGAATCAATTAGGCCGCTGCCGCTGCGCTTTATTTCGCCGAGATTATCGACGTGGCCATCGGGCGAAATCGCCCACAGAACATAAGTCGTATAGACGCCGCCCAACTCGTATGCGCGCGGCAGGTTGTCGATGTGCAGCTCAACGCGAGTGCCACGCCGGCCCTGCCGCCTCACTCTTGCCGAACCCTTTAGACGCGGCAGCCGGGTCGTGCCGTGAAACGGGACCTCGATTGTTTGATCCAGCGGGTACGTGATCGCAATCGTAGTGCGCCGGGTATCGTTCTGGGCCAACACACCGAGAGCGGAAACAAGGATCACGATCCACGCGAAAGCGATTGATAATTTAAGAGATCTGTTCATGGCACAAACTCCGCGCAAAACTTTGAACTTAACGATCAGACCGCGAAGAACTTGGTCGATTTGATTGATGCCAAACACACGATCATTGTTGCCGAAGGCGGCAAAACTGGCAAGTTATGACAGAGCGGAGAGGGGTCAACTGAGAGTCAACGAGTCAGCGATCGCCGGTAGGCTCTAGTGCGCCGATCCTGCACAAACTGGATTAGAAACATGGACACCGCGATCATGAGAATGACATGAACCATGCCTCTCTTGTGGAGCAGAAAGGTCAAGACGAACCAGATGACAAGTGTTAGTGAGCCTACGATCCAGAGCATTTCGAAGTCAGCTTCCTTTTTCTATTTTCGTGGCTTTGCACGAATGATCTATTCGTCCGCAAAGCTGACGAATGATAGTAGCCCAGCAGTTCAGAAGCCGTGTCAAAACTTGAGTCACCAGCGCCAAGGGCGCGAAATGTGATAGCCCAGGGCAACGCCCTGGGCGAGAACGCGTATTAATCTTCAAGCGCTGAAAGCGCGAAATGGCGACGCGCGCACCGAAGTGGTTGGGCATCAAAGTGCCGCCTCAATTATTACGCGCTTTCAGCGCTCGGGAACTTGATCGAACCTGTACCTGGGCCGATGGCCCAGGCTTCAGCATTTCGCGCCTTTGGCGCTGCGAAGCTGACTTGTGACACAAGCACTAAATCGCTGAGTATTCTCAATCGTCCGCAAAGCGGACTCAGGTAACGCCACTTCATGCAAGGCCAAGTTCCACTCCGCATTTTTTAGGCTGATGGAAAGGCCCTCCTGGTAATGATAAAGAGCCGCATCTGACTGGACGGTAATGCGATCCACTAAACGACACGAACGAAACGAAACACAGGCTTAGCTCGAGTGATCTCGTGTGGGCTCGTGGATCGCTTTTCTGTGCCGGCACCAATCGTGGGCCTTGAACCCTTTTCCAGCAACCCACTAATGTCTCGGAGGCGCACTTGCTCTCGGAAATTCGAGAGCCCGCAAACCCGTTCGCGCCGGGTCGCTCGAAATCAGGAGCACGCCAGAGCCATACGGCATTGCAACTATTGAGCGTGGCGCGAGCGAAACCGAATGATTCGCAACTAGCGGCGGTGCTTCGTTGTCTTTCCACACGACCGCTCCGTCACGTCCCGATAGCGCTACTGCAAAGCTTGGTCCGCCAGACAGCACGACGTCAAGGATTCGATCCCCATTGACGTCGGCAAACGCGAGATCCTGGCTTTCATTTGCAACGACGCTTTCCCAAAGAATTTTGCCGTCGGAGGCGGTTACTGCTACCACGCGACCGCGCTCAGTCATAAAAATCACTTCCGGCGATCCGTCACCATCCAGATCTGCTGCAGCCAGGGTTCCGCGAGGCGCATCTTCTTTGATCGCCACCATCCCCAGAGGGCTCAACTCGTCAGCGGTCAGGGCCGCTAAGCCACCCCGCGTGCCGACTAATACGAAATCACCGCGGCGCGCTTTGATAAAAAGCGGAGCGGTGGTGGCGGAATTGCCCGCATTTCCCGACCGCACAATCGCGCCCGCCAGATCGCGGATTTCAATCTGCCCCGTGTCATAAGCAAGAAGAATACGATCCTGGCCCTGGCCAACCAGCGCCACCGATCCGCCTACCACGCGATGTGGTAACCGGACCTGCGTCAGAAGATCCCCATTGTTGGCGTCAAGGAGAAACGCCCGCGATCCTGAATTATCGATCAGGACAATTCTGGCCGAGCCCTTATCGCTTACGATCGTACCGCTGGACGCAATCGCCGGCAGAGTTGTCTGCCAAAGTTCACGACCACTGCCACCTTCGATTGCACTGACCCCGACGCCTGAGAATACGACGATGTTATCGAGCCCCGATCGCGAGCGCACCAGAAGCAACGCTGCCGAATCAGACCCGACTCGTTTCGAATCCTTTAGTCGTCCCCTCGTGCTCCACAAGGCAACTCCGCTAGTCGCATCGAGCGCAAAGGTAACGCCCTCGCTATTGATTCCGACTAAATCCAGTTTCGCCGCCGATCGTAAATGAGCCAGGACCGGATGGGCGATATCACCAACCGCTGCCCGCCAACCACCGCGCGTAATGATTCGATCCGCTGCGCGAATGTCAGCCCGGGACGACCCATTGACGCGCGTCGAGATCGGTAGAGGCGCCGGACTTTCGAGTGGAGTTGATTTGCTTAGTTCGATGATTCCCCCGGACGAGAATTCGCCGAGAGTGCCTGTGAGCGGCGCCACGCGCCAGAAATACCGGCCCGGCGGAAGATCGTTAATTCGATAATCGTTCCCGGCAACCACACGATCGAACACGATGTCGCCAAACGCGCTATCGCTTGCCAGTTGCAGCCGATACCGCGAGACACCGGGTCGCGGCCCCCAGCGCAAATGAACCTCGGTAGTGCTTGCCTGGTTGTTGTCCGATATCGAAGTGCCCTGTGCGAGCACGATCAACGGACCGGACAAAAGGATGGCGGCCGTCAGAAGCAGAACCCGGATGTGGCCAGTGCAGGACATCGTCACCGACTAATAAACGACGAATTAGGCGCTCGTTCCTTTGCCGTTTCCGGGCACCGCCGCGAATCAAGGATTCTCGTTCAGTTTGTATCCGACGCCGCGAACGGTCAGCACGTAATGGGGGTTCTTGGGATCAGCTTCCAGCTTCTTTCGCAGCCGATTGATATGCGGGTCGATGTTCCGCTGATAGCCTTCGTACTCGGTACTCCAGACACGATCGAGCAAGTCGTTGCGCGACCAGGCCCGGCCCGGCTCTGACGCCAGCAGTTCCAATATCTGAAACTCGAGCGGAGTGAGATCAACCCTGGCGCCGCCGCGAGCGACTTCGTGACGCCGCTTATCAACCACCAGGTCTCCAATCTCCATCCGATCTTCGTCGCCGCCGTCCTGGCGGGCAGACTGGCCGCGCCGCAAGAGGGCTTCGACTCGGTACTCAAGCTCACGCGGACTGAATGGCTTGGCGAGATAATCGTCGGCCCCGGCCTCGAAACCCGCGACCTTATCGTCGAGCATGTCGTGGGCAGTCAGGAAAAGCGCCGGTGTATCGATCCCCCGGTCGCGCAATTTTCTCAATAGCTCAAGACCTGACATTTCCGGCATCGAAACATCAAGAATGAAGCAATCAAAACTCTCGGTCGTGACCGTCTGAAGCGCGGCAGCGCCGCTCTCCTTTTCGGCAACGGCAAACCCCAGGCGCCGAAAATACTCAGCCAGGAGCGTGCGCATCTCAATGTCGTCGTCGACAATCATCAACCGCTTGGCGTTTGTGTTCGTAGGTTGCGGATCCACAGTAATTTTCCTTATGCTTTCGTCAAACCGACTCGACTATGAACTAACCGACCCGGTCCAAAGCCTGCCCTAATTTGATTTCTGAAGCCGCAGGGGTTTTGCAATAGTATGTACAGCCTTTGCCTTGACGTCAAACGTTTAGCCTCAGTATATTGCGTGCTTGTTATTGTGGACCATTTAATTCCCTTCCCTATAAGCGATTCAGGCCTCGATCTAAAATGCGCGATCTTCGGCGGCTGCTAAGATATCTTCTGCCTCACACCGGCATCTTCGCCGTTGCTACGCTTGCGATGGTTGTCGGCGGAGTGCTGGAAAGCGCTACTGGCGCTTTGATTATTCCGATCGTCGATCAGGCCCTCAGGCCGGTTAGCGGACAACCTACTCCGACACCTTTTGCCCTGCAAAAACTGATTCCGGCTTCGGGCCTGGCCGCCTTCCGCACGATTGCTCTCTTGCTCCTTGTTTTTACGATCGTAAAGGGTATAGCCGACTATGTTTCCACGTATTTGATGGCGTACATCGGTCAGTCTTCAATCCTGCGTCTGCGCCGAGAGCTTTACAGTCATCTGCTCGGACAGTCTGCGTCCTTCTTCGAACGCCACCGCACTAATTATCTTGTCTCTCGTCTAATCTCGAGCGCCGCCGCCATCGAAGCGGCTGTCACCAACACTCTACGAGATGTCCTGCGCGAGGGCCTCACGTTAATCGCCCTGTTGGGAACGGCGTTTTATGTGAACTGGCGACTGACCCTTGGTTCGCTGCTAATTGCTCCGCCAATTGCCGGGTTGACGATCCGCTTCAGCAGCTCGCTGCGAAAACTGTCGCGCGAGTCGTTCGAAGGCAGCAAGCGCTTAACCGACACTGCCCAGGAAGCGTTGGCCAATCAAAGCATAGTGAAGGCGTACCGCGGTGAAACCCGGGAGGAAAATCGTTTTACGTCGGTAGCCGAACGCATTCGCCGCACCAATTTGCGATCTGCGAGCATCTCCGGAATGGCGCCTCCGATCATCGAGTTGATTGGAGTTCTCTTCATCGTCGCTTTGCTCTTCTTTGGCGAACGAGAAATTAGATTGGGCCGGATTGATACCGCCCAATTCTTCGCTTTCCTTTTCTTCCTGGCCCGCAGCTATGATCCGATGCGAAAGCTCGCTCGCCTGCATAACGCCTTTTCGCAAGCGTTGGGCGCCGCACAGCACGTCTGGGAAGTGATGGACGAGCATGCCGAGATCAACGAAAAGCCTAATGCGATCAAACTGCCTCCGTTGCAAAGCGAGATCGAATTTCGCGATGTTCATTTTGGCTATGGCGACGAATCTCGGGCCGTGTTGCGTGGTGTCAGCCTGACCGTGCCGGCGGGTAAGCTGGTGGCCCTGGTGGGACAGTCCGGAGGCGGCAAGTCGACGCTGACAAAACTCCTGCCGCGTTTCCATGACCCGACGTCGGGAGCCGTGCTTTGGGATGGCATCGATCTCCGCGACGCGCGTGTCGTCAGCCTGCGCAGACAAATAGCTTTGGTAACTCAGGAAACCGTTCTCTTTAACGATACGGTACGGTATAACATCACTTACGGACGGCCTGACGTTACCGACGGGCAACTCCACAACGCGGCCCGGACTGCTCTGGCCCACGATTTCATCGTTGAGCTGCCCAATGGTTACGAGACCGTGATTGGAGAACGCGGGACCTTCCTCTCAGGGGGTCAGAGACAACGGCTGGCGATCGCGCGCGCCGTGCTAATCGACGCTCCGGTACTGATCCTGGACGAAGCGACCTCAGCTCTGGATGCTGAGTCTGAACAATTGGTGCAACGAGCGATCGGAAATTTGATTCGCGATCGGACGACAGTTGTCATTGCTCACCGCTTATCCACAGTTCGCCGGGCCGACCTGATCGTGGTCATGGAGCGAGGTCAGATAATCGAGCAAGGCACACATGCGGAACTGCTGGCCCGCGGCGGCCAATATCAGAGACTCTATGAAATGCAATTCGCCGATGAAGAAGAGGAACTGGCGAGCAGTGAGCGGTAAGCAGTGAGCAGTTGTATTTGGCAGATTGATTCCCATTAAGCCCGCGAAGAGGGCGAGAGCAATTGAACAAAGAGATTCTGGGTTTTGGACTTTGGCACGCTTTCCGCGCTCTGATTTCTTATTGGCCGTTCTCCTGGGGTTCTGCTCCGCTCCACCCCAGGCTTTATGCTTCCACCCGCTCCGCGGGCTTTGATAGCTTACTCTTATGAAATCAATGACTGGATTTGGCCGCGGCTCAGCCAGCGGCGACGACTTCACGGTCGCGGTCGAGATCAAGACCGTGAATAATCGCTACCTCGACATCCATCTCCGTCTGAGTCAGGAGCTGTCGCCGCTCGAAATGATTATCCGCAAACGCGTCGGAGCGCGACTCGCGCGCGGCCGGGTCGATCTCAGTATTAATTTTGAGCGGACCGGCGCCACGACTTACGAAGTTAACCGTCCCCTGATTGCCGGTTATGTCAGCGCGATGCGAGAGATCCAGCATGAGTTCAACCTCGCCGGCGATATCGATATCAGTTCCGTGGCCCGCCTGCCGGGAGCGCTGGCGCCTGCGCGCGACGGCCTCGGCGAAGTGAATACGGCCGGATTGGAACGTGCGCTCGACGAAGCACTCGATAGTCTTGAACTCATGCGAAACAACGAAGGCGCTGCCCTCGCGGAAGAGATGCGATCACGGCTGGGAAAGATCGAGGCCGAGGTGCCGGTTATCGAAGCGGCCGCGGCAGGTTTGGCCGATGCCTATCGAGAGCGTCTGCAAAAACGAATCGGCGAGTTGGTCATCCGCGGCGCCCAGGCGATTGAACTTGATGCGGGCCGGCTGGCCCAGGAAGTCGCGTATCTGGCCGATCGCAGCGACATCAGTGAAGAGCTCGCGCGGCTGCGCAGCCACATCGAACAATTCCGCGCGGCCATCTATGACGATGGGGAGGTCGGCAAGCGTCTCGATTTTCTGCTGCAGGAACTCAATCGCGAGGCGAACACCGTGCTCTCGAAATCAACCGAGATATCAATCAAGGACGCCGGCCTGACCATCAAAGCCGAGATTGAGAAACTGCGCGAACAAGTGCAAAATGTTGAATGAATTAACTAACGCAGAAGAATCAAACGACCCGACTGAGACGGTGGGCTGTGGCCTGCTGATTGTCGTCAGCTCTCCTTCCGGAGGTGGCAAAGGAACGCTGATCGATCGCGTCCTCAAAACCGTGCCCGGCGTAAGTTATTCGGTCTCTTACACGACGCGGGCGCCGCGTGGGACTGAGCAAAATGGACGCGAATACTTTTTTGTCGCGACTAAGACGTTCGAGGAAATGGTTCGCCGCGGCGATTTTTTGGAATGGGCGAATGTCTACGGCCACTTGTACGGCACAAGCCACGCACAAGTGGAACACGAACGCGCCGCGGGGCGCGACATAATTCTTGAGATCGATGTACAGGGAGCAGCCAGCATACGCGCCCGGATCGATGATGCGGTATCAATTTTCATTCTGCCGCCATCGTTTGAGTTGCTCCGCCAAAGATTAGTAAAGCGGGGGACTGACTCCGCGGCAGATCTGGAGAAACGTCTGCGCGGGGCTCCCGCCGAAGTTGAACAGCAAAAGAATTTTCAGTACGTCATTCTTAACGACGATATTAACCGGGCTTCGCAACAACTGGCAGCCGTGATTTCCGCCGAGCGCGCCCGGCAGCAGCGACAGGAAATCAGATTGAAAGACACGCTCGCGGACTTTGGGATCTTGGATCATAGCGAGGTCAGTACCCAGACTACTAAGGATAGCGAGGCGGTGTAAGGCGCTTTGCCCCAACGGCTTGAAATTTAATTATTCTCAGTTCGGAGGTAAACAAGAATGGCAACCGCACACGAAGAGATTGACCAGATAACCGAACAGCCGCAGGGACCAGAGATTGATTCCAAGTATCGTCTGATTATTTTGGCGGCCAAACGCAGCAAGCAACTCCAGCGCGGAGCCCGCCCGCGCATCGAGATCGATCCTGCCAAACACAAGCCGACGCGGATCGCTTTGGAAGAAGTGATTCAGGGCACGATTCCGTTTCACTTCAGCACCGATGGCGCCGAAGAGATCGGGGAAGTATCCTAGCTGAGATGGAGAGTACCCAAAGCGTGAAGCGCTTCATCTGGCTGGGAGCGCGGACGCCCTCGTCCGCCGGGCGTGCCCAGCGCGCCAATTAGTTGCAACTTGAGTTTCCCGAACCCCCTATTCGCGCTTCGCGCTCGGTGCGGACGAGGGCGTCCGCGCTCCCAGCAGACACTGGCCTCCTCAACTCCGACATACTCAACATCAAGAACGTCCGCCCCATGAACAATGAAAACCTGTCAAATGAAAAATGGAAAATCGTTTGGAAAAACTCGACTCGATACCCGCAGGTCGCGGTCCATCACATCCCCTTGTAATCGGGCCCGCCGCCGCCTTCCGGCGTCACCCAGTTAATAATCTGGTAGGGATCCATGATGTCGCACGTCTTGCAATGGACGCAGTTTGAAAAATTGATTTGGAGTTGACGGCGAGGCGCCTGCCCGCCCGCTACCGCAGGCGGTTCTGACATCTCGGCCATTTCATAGACGGCCGCAGGACAGAAACGCTGACAAGGGTTGCCGTATTCCTCCGCGCATCGAGTCGAGCAAATGTTTGTGTCCAGCACGTGCAGATGCGCCGGCTGATCTTCGTCATGAGCAACTGCCGCATGATAGACGTCGGTCACTTTGTTGAAAGTAAGCTGGCCGTCGAATTTAAGATCCCGGTAGCGTTGGGTCGCGTCGTCTCCACGATAACCATAGGTGGAAAGTTTGCGCATCACTTCGTGCCCCGGCTCCTGATGGACCCGATCGAAAATTCCCCACGCGCGTCCGCCGCTGAGGTACTGCAATCCGGCATTCGCCATTCCCAACCAACGCCCACGACTAAACGCAGCGTGGAAGTTACGATACCGACGCAGCTCCGGCGTGATCCAACTTTCTTTCACCCGGCTCTCAAAACTCCGTAACCTTCCGGCTGAAAAGTCTCCGGCCACTAACGCCTCAAAAATAGTTTCGGCTGCCAGCATTCCGCTCTTAATCGCCGAATGAATTCCTTTCAAACGCGCCGCGTTGAGAAAGCCGGCACTGTCGCCCACAATCAGGACGCCGTCACCATAGAGTCTGGGCATCGCATGCCAGCCGCCGGCCGCAATGGCCTTGGCGCCATAGCGAATCATCTTGCCGCCCTTTAGCAGCTTCGCCAGAAACGGATGCGACTTGAAACGCTGAAATTCCGCATGCGGATCAATCAAGGGATCACGATAATCCAGCCCTGTGACATAGCCCAGATTAACGATCCGGTTTTGCATTCCGTAAATCCATCCACCGCCGTACGTCCATTGGTCTGAAGGAAACCCGAGCGTGTGCGTCACGCGTCCCGCCGGATAGCGATCGTCCGGAAGCTCCCAAAGCTCTTTCACGCCCAGGCTGTACACCTGCGGCTCGCGTCCTTCATCCAGACCAAGCCGCGCCACGAGTTTCTTGGTCAAAGATCCGCGCACACCCTCGCCCAGGACCGTGATCTTCGCCAACAGATCGACACCCGGTTCAAAGTTCGCCTTTTGCTTCCCTTCCTTGTCGATGCCCTTGTCGCCGGTGCGCACACCGAGGACACGATCCTCTCTGTCGTAGAGCATCTCTGCCCCAGGAAATTCCGGGAAGATATTCACTCCCGCCTCTTCACATTTTTCGCCCAGCCAGGCCGTTAGCCGATTGAGTGAGACGATGTAGTAGCCGTGATTCATTAAGGGCGGCGGCGTGATTGGAGAGCGAATCGCGCGCTTCGAAGTGAGATAAAGGAAATGATCTTCTTTGACCGGCGACTCGAGCGGCGCGCCGGCGGCGACAAAGTCCGGAATCAATTCCGCCAGGCCGCGCGGATCCATGACCGCGCCGGAAAGAATGTGTCCGCCCACGGTCGCGCCTTTTTCGATGACCGCGATTTGAATCTCGCCGAGCGGCTTCCCTTCCCGACTTCCCTTGGCGACTGCTTTGTTGTGTTCATTTACTAGCCGCGTTAAATGCAGCGCGCCGCTAAGGTTCGCCGGCCCCGCGCCGACAAAGACCACATCCATTTCCAAACTTTCGCGTTCCATCAATGCCTCAAATTAGCTTAGCAACAAAAATGAATGACCATTCAGTTTTGAGAGTATAGCAGAGGAAGGAAAGCCGCGAAATCGCGGGCGCGGGCATAGTTGAGGTCCGTACGCCGGAACAGCAATACGACCCACGAAATCGCACGAAATGATTCGAAACCAGAATCCTCCTAGTGTTGCTTCGTGTGTTTCGTGGATCGTAATCCAGTTTCTCCTCAGCGGATCAAATCTAATCGTTCCGGGTTCGCGACGTTTGAAGGGCACCACGTCAACACCCGATCCAGACGATCGAGGAAATTCTCAGCTAGTGAAAATATCTTCCCGGCGCCAGTCAGCTCAATTTCTTTTGCTTGATTTGTTGATGTACACTTGCCGCCTTCCATTACGCGCATGAAGCAAGCGCTATCGAAAAAACTAATTCTGTTCGCAACGGGTGCGGCAATAATCGTCGCTTCGGTTGTGTTTGGAATAGCGAAAGTCCGTTCCGTTATGAACGGAAGCAAAGCGAACGCGACCCGGCTGGATCGAATGCCGCGCGTGATGCTTTGGGCCTGGGAGCGGCCGACAGACTTGCGCTTCATCAATCCAAGAGGAACCGGGGTCGCGTTTCTGGCGCGGACTATTCGGCTGCATTCCAGTGAAATTGAGGTGCGACCGAGGCTACAACCTTTGGACCTGCCGGAAGCGACCAGCGTCATGGCAGTGGCCCGGGTCGAGACGGACGCCGTGCACAAGCCGGAGTTCTCTGCCCTGCAACGCGATCGGGTGGCCGGCGCCATAGCCGGCATGGCCAAACTCCCAAACGTCTCAAACATTCAAATAGATTTTGATGCCCCTCAATCAGAGCGCGTCTTCTATCGCGATGTGATCTTCGAGGTGCGCCGGCGACTGCCGGACTCGGTTGGTTTGTCGATCACCGCGCTGGCGTCGTGGTGCACTTATGACGATTGGCTTTCAGACCTGCCGATCGACGAGGCCGTGCCGATGTTGTTTCGAATGGCCGGCGATGGAAAGCAAATCGCCAGACGACTGGATGCGGGTGAGGATTTCCTGGCTTTACCGTGCCGTCATAGTTACGGAATTTCCATCGACGAGCCGCGCTCAGGTCTTTCTATGACGCGGCGGCGCTTTGTTTTTAACCCTGGCTCGTGGACCGAAGACTCGGTGCGCGCGATTCTGGAGTCGCAAAAATGAATCCTTACAAAGCTCTCCTGGCTCTGGCATTGATGGTTTCGGTTTCGTTCATCTGGCCGCGGCGGGCACAAGCCTGCGGACCGTTTTTCACGGATGCGATATTCGTTTATTCCAAACACCCCGATCTCCCGTTTGAGAATTTTGCGGTGGGCAAACTCGGTGTCCTGCAAACGAAATGGGCGCGGTCTTATTTGGTCGCCGTCTACCGCAATCTGGCGGGGAACGGTTTAAGCACCAACGAGGCCAGGGACATTAAAGCTCTCTGGGATGACCGGCTCAATAATGCCTGGGAATCTCATGACGATGCGTGGATCAAAAAATGGACTGAGGCCCGCAAGGCAGTTCCAGGTCTCGCCGCGCCTCCTGAGATCAAAGCGTATCGCAACCGCGAGAAGCCGCATGAGTACGAAAGTTATTTGAACTGTCAACAGGACGCCTTTGAAAACGCCGAAGCCACTTTGAAGGCGCGCATCAAACGGTTTGGGGCGGAAAGCGCTGCCGTACAGGATTGGGTGGGCGCACAGGATAAAGTCTTTGCCAATTGCGGTGAAGGCAAACAGATTCCGGAAGCGGCCGTGCCGGATGCGGACCCTCTGATTCGGGCCGACCGCGCTTACCAAATTGCCGCCGCGAATTTTTATGCCACGAACTTTGACAAAGCCAGTCAGCAATTTGATTCAATTGCGCAGGACAAATCTTCGCCCTGGCGCGACAAGAGCGGATATCTCGCCGCTCGTTCTCTGTTACGCAAAGGAAGTCTGGCCGACAAAGAAGAAGACGGCCGACCCGCTCTGGCCGAAGCGGAAATTCGACTGAACGCGATCCTCAAAGACAGTTCACTTGCGACATCGCATCATGCTGCGACTCGGCTCCTGAACCTTGTGCGCTTACGATTGCACCCCGAAGAGAAGGTTCATGAGCTCGCCCGCAGCTTATTGATGCCCGACGCCAGCACCGATTTCAAACAGGACGTGTGGGATTATACCGTCCTGTTGGACAAGTATCTGGAGACAGACGACGACACCAAAAGGCCGCAACTACCAGCGGGTTTAACCAGCGATGAACTTACGGACTGGGTGGTTACCTTCCAGGATTCGTCACCGGCGGCCCTGGCTCACGCAAACGAACGCTGGGAGAAGAGTAAGTCTCTGCAGTGGTTGGTAGCGGCGATCTCCAAAGCTACCGGATCGCAAGCAAAAGTTGATGCTCTGTTGGGCGCGGCGGCCGGGATCGATCGCACTTCGCCGGCTTATCCTACTCTGGCATTTCATAGCGTGCGCCTGCTATTGGAGAATAACCGCCGCAACGAGGCGCGCACGGCACTCGACAAAATTCTCTCAAGTGATCGTCAGAAGATGTCTCCATCGGCGTTGAATCTTTTCCTGGCGCAACGGACGGCGCTGGCGCAAAATCTCGACGAGTTTATCCAAAATGCGCAGCGCGTGCCCGCAGGCTTCAGCGATGACAGCGATGGACGCGAGCTCCCGGAAGACGACAGTCAGGTTAAGGAGACCACCAGGGGCGCAGGGCGATTCTTTGATCAGGACGGTGCTAACGCTTTCAATAAAGCAATGCCTCTCGCCCTCATCAAAGATGCGGCGCGCAGGAAAACTCTGGCGCCGAACCTGCGCGCGGACGTAGCTCAAGCAGCCTTTGTGCGCGCCGCTTTGCTTGATGATCACGAAACCGCCGATCAGGCGGCGGTCCTGCTGCAGGAGTTCTATCCACAACTCGGAGAGTTTCTCAGCGCCTATCAAAAGGCGACCACTCCCGACGCCCAACGCTTTGCCGCGGTATTTGTTTCTTTGAAGTTTCCCGGACTCAGACCATATGTATCGTCGGGGATCGGGCGGACGACGGCACTCGAAGAAGTCGACAGCTATCGCGACAATTACTGGTGTGCTGAGCCTGCGAAGCCACAGAACGTTCCCATGGGCGAAGACGAAGCGGGGAAAACCAAAGCTAAGCCAATGCGGCCGCCTGAATTTCTAAGCTCGTCGAGGGCTCTGGCGGCAAGCCAGTTCGCTGCGCTGCAAGCGTTGGGCACAGCACCAAACTATTTCTGCCGGATAGCTATAGCGTGGACAGAGAAGAATCCGGCGGACCCCCGCGCTCCAGAGGCCTTGCACCTCGCGGTGCGGTCAACTCGCTTTGGTTGCACTGACGATCAGACGGGCCGTTGGTCCAAAGCTGCTTATGATCTGCTCCATCGTCGGTATCCAAATACGACCTGGGCCAAGAACACCAAATACTGGTTTAAGGGATAGTTCAATTACGTCGCGTTCGGCGCAGGTGGGAATAAAAAGTGAGCGACCACAAACATACAAATCACCTAATTAGTGAAACCAGTCCTTACCTGTTGCAGCACGCACACAATCCGGTCGATTGGTATCCCTGGGGTGAAGCGGCGCTCACTAAAGCGCGCGGCGAGAACAAGCCGATTCTGCTCAGCATCGGTTATTCGGCGTGTCACTGGTGCCACGTAATGGAGCACGAGTCGTTCGAAAACGAAGCCATCGCCGCCTTGATGAACGAGAACTTTGTAAATATCAAAGTGGATCGCGAAGAGCGCCCGGATCTCGATCAGATATACATGAACGCCGTCCAAATGATGACCGGCCAGGGCGGATGGCCAATGACCATGTTCCTCACGCCCGACGGTGTGCCTTTCTATGGTGGAACCTATTTTCCTCCGAGCGACCGCTATAACATGCCCGGGTTTCCGCGCATTCTGGCGAGTGTAGCCGAAGCGTTCCGTTCGCAACCCGATCAGGTAGCCAGCACGGCGACGGCAATGCTGGGCGAATTAAGACGGGTCGGACTCGCTGAACAATCGCGCGAGGTGCTCAGAGAGGAAATTCTGGACAATGCCTTTCGCAGAATCTCAGCGAACTATGACCGCACGAATGGAGGCTTTGGCGGAGCACCCAAGTTTCCGCCCGCAATGAATCTGGAGTTTTTCTTGCACCGTCATAACCGCAAGGGCTCACCTGAAGCTTTGGAGATGGTCGAGCACACGACTCGAAGAATGGCCGAAGGTGGAATGTACGACCAATTGGGTGGAGGCTTTCACCGGTATTCGGTCGACGCAAAATGGCTGGTGCCGCACTTTGAGAAAATGCTCTATGACAACGCGCTCCTGTCGCGAATGTATCTGCATCTTTACCAGGTCACTAAGGACCCAGCGGCGCGACGCATCGCCGAAGAGACACTCGACTATGTGGCCCGAGAGATGACCGATGCCGGCGGCGGCTTCTACTCCAGCCAGGACGCAGACTCAGAAGGCGAGGAAGGAAAGTTTTTCGTCTGGTCGCGGCAGGAGATTCTCGACGTCATGGGAGAGCGGCATGGAAATCTCTTTTGCGACTTTTTTGACGTTACCGAGAGTGGGAACTTCGAAGGCCAAAACATTCTGCACATCAACGCTTCGATTACAGACACCGCCGCCAGGAACAAGGTGAGCGCTGAAGACTTGCAGGCGATTATTGACAGCGGACGCCAGAAGCTCTTCGCACGGCGCGAGCAACGCGTAAAGCCGGGCCGAGACCAAAAAGTCCTGACCGCTTGGAACGGCCTTATGCTCGCCGGCTTTGCTGAAGCATCGGCAATTCTCGAAAGGTCCGACTATCGCGAGGTCGCTGAGGCAAATGCGCGCTTTCTTCTCTCGCATTTAAGAAGCGATGGTTTACTGCTTAGAACCTATAAAGATGGCGAGGCAAAATTGAACGCGTATCTCGAAGATTACGCGTGCTTGATCGACGGACTGATTTCTCTGTACGAAGCCACTGGAGAACTAACCTGGATTGAGTCTGCTGTCGCGCTCGCCGACAAGATGATCGAGCAGTTCTGGGACGACAGCGAAGGCGGTTTCTTCTTCACGGGGAAAAGTCATGAAAAATTGATCGTCCGTTCGAAAGAATTCATGGACAATGCCACTCCCTCGGGCAATTCAATCGCAGCGCTCTCGCTCTTAAAATTGAATCTCCTTACCGCGAACGACGACTATCGCCGCCGCGCCACGGCGGTGCTCCGCTTAATGGCCGACCAGATTCGGAGGTATCCGTCAGCGTTTGGTTTTGCGCTAAGCGCTCTGGACTTCTATCTGGACTCACCATTGGAGGTTGTAATTGTCGGTTCTTCCAATCCTCGGATGGACGAACTTGTGCGCACAGTCTGGAAGACTTATCTACCCAATCGAGTGATTGCGACGTGTCGGAAAGACCACGGGCAGGCCGCCACTCGGGTTCCTCTTTTCATCGGTCGCGATACGCTGGCCACCGAACCGACGGCTTTTGTTTGCCGGGCCAATACGTGCCAGCAGCCCGCCCATACGTCCACTGAGTTAATTAGTCAGTTAATTATTACCGATTCACGCACCCCTGTCGCCGGCTCTTGACCTGCGGAGTGCCCTCCGCCTCACGCATCAAGAAAAGCATTGACTAGAACACTTAAGACCGCTATTCTTTATTCGAAGCCAACACCGTTGGCCAATGCTGGGCGATTACAAACGCCCGGACTTTTTTCGGTTCCTCCTCCAGATCAGGCCAAATCGCCAGGAAAACAAGCGGAAATCATTTAATGCAAAAACAAAATTGGAAGAGTCTTCTGCTGGTCGGCGGGGTCGCCGCGATTGGCGCCGCAATCTTCATTCTCGCAATCGTGTCCACAGTCCGTCTTCCCATCCTGGGATGGCAGGGTCTGGGATCTTTCGTTGTCCTGCTCGTCCTAACCCTCCTCTCTGGCAGATTCACGGTTCCAATAACCAGTGTTGACGGCACCAGTCAGACCTACAAGTCAGTTGCTGACGCTTTCATATTTCTTGCGGTCATGATGTACACGACGGCGCCGGCGAACAGTGTCGGGCCTGCTTTGATCCTGGCGGCCATTGTCGGCTTCATCTCCTCATTTTCCCGGTCAGAGCGTTGGCCTACGGTCTTTGCCGTCGGGACCTCTATCATTTCGACCTTCATTGCTATGCTGGTTTACAGGTTTCTGGTATTGGCTTTGGCTGGTGGGGCTGTGGATGGAAAAAAGACCGCATTGGTTCTAGACTTACTCCTTTTCCCACTCTGCGTTTTCGGTTTCGTTCAGTACGCCCTCAGCAC
>DATNNY010000557.1:0-4429 GCA_035601635.1 Pyrinomonadaceae bacterium | reverse complement strand
TCGCCTGACGACCCGGCCCAGCTCGTGCTCACCGACCAGGCCGGTGACAGGTATCGGACGCCCATTTGGTAGTACCGCGCCACGTTCTCAATCTTTTCGTCGATTGCATAACCGCCTTCCATGCCCATCAACGCCGCAAGTTTTCCGCTCGCGGCGATCCGGCGAATGTCAGCGGCGGTCGTGGCCACCTCCCAGGTTTCCGGATGCTTGGCCGCCAGATCTCGCACGGCCTGGATTTGCGCATCGGCTCGCTTCACCGCGCGTTCGCCGCCGCCGCCAAAAAGTTCCGGCTCGACCCAGATCGAAAAGAACTGGGCGTCCAATCCCCCTTCCTTTGCCCGCACGGCATCGAAATGCCCATCCAACAAACGCTGCGTAAGATCAACGTTCTCGTCGACCAGCCGTTGCGTAGTGTCGGCGTGCATATCAACGACGATGGCGCGCCGGTGAATTGCCAGCGGATCGTTCGGCGCTGTTGTGTTTTCAGACTTAGCGTTCATAGTTTTGGATGCTTGGTTTTCAGGTTGAGCAGACTTACGGCAGCTACTGTTTAGGAAGACCAGCGTTGCAGCCAGGAGTAACAAAGCCGGCCAACTACCTGGTGGTCGCAGCCCGGGAAAATCAACTTGATTGGTGTTCTTATTGAAGTGCAAGTCCATCGCAAATCGTACGAAGGGCATCGTTGAGAATCAAGCGCGCGTTCGAGTATCGAGTTCAGCGGACTCTATCTAACGATATCAAGTCGGCACTAACCGGAGCGTCAGAACCGCCTGCGGTAGCGGGCGGTTGAACAGTTACAGGAGCTGGTTACGCTTGGAGATCAACCGCCCGCTACCGCCGGCGGTTCTGACCTCACGCAGGTGGTACTGACTTCATCTTGCAGAAAAACCCGACCGGCGTCAGTACTCAAAAACGGGCGCATAATTGGCCCGGAGTTCATGTTGCAAAGCGGCTCGCCTTTAGAGTATCGTGCTTTGTCAATCAGACCCAAAACATGTCTCGCGGTTCTAATAGTCAGTCTCCAAAGGAGAGTTAATTCATGTTTTCAAAAAGCGGCAGGGACATACCGAGTCCACGAATCGTCGATGTGGTCTGGCACGACGGCGAGTTCATTAAATGGAATGACGCGCGCGTGCACGTAATGTCACACGTTCTGCACTACGGTTCGAGTGTCTTCGAAGGCATCAGATGTTATGCAACGAAAAAGGGGCCGGCGATCTTTCGCCTCCGCGAACACATGCAGCGCTTTTTGAACTCCGCGAAGATCTATCGGATGGATCACAAGTGGAAGATCGATGATTTCTGCGAGGCTTCGATCGAACTGGTGAGGCGCAGCGGGCTGGATCAGTGTTACATCCGGCCAATTCTTTTCCGCAGCCTCGACGAAGAGCATCCGGCCTTTGGCGTGAATCCGTTCCCGAACCCTTTGGCCTGCTATATCGGCGCCTGGGACTGGGGCAAGTATCTCGGCGACGAAGCGATCGAGAAAGGTGTCGACGTAGGAGTGGCAACCTGGAGCCGTCTGACGCCAAATTCAATGCCGGCGATGGCCAAGAGCGGCGCCAACTACATGAACTCGCAATTGATCAAGATGGAAGCGCTGCTGAACGGATATTCGGAAGGCATCGCGCTTGACGATCGTGGTTATGTCTCGGAAGGCTCCGGCGAGAATATTTTTATAGTCAGCAACGGCGTCGTCAACACGCCGCCGCTTTCATCGTCGATACTGCCGGGTATTACCCGCGATAGCGTGATCCAGATTTGCGGGGAACTCGGAATTACTGTTAAGGAGCGGACGATTCAACGCGCGGCGCTGTACGTGGCGGACGAACTTTTCTTCAGCGGCACGGCCGCAGAGATTACCACCATTCGCTCCGTCGATCGCATTACGATCGGTGCGGGCGGGCGCGGAGAAATCACCGAGAAGATTCAGAAAGTTTTCTTTGAAATTACTTCCGGCGAGCGCCCGGCGCCAGGACCATGGCTGACTTACACTAACGAACAGAAGACGGCCAGCACGTCCGATAATGGCCGGCCTGCCGAAACGAAAAAGGGCAAATTGAGCGAGTCGCCGGCGGCCGAACCTGAACTTGTGCTGAGAGCGCACGCGCTCGCGGCGGATTGAGACGGTCTAAACAAATGTGAAAGCCTGGGCCACCGGCCCAGGTATGGACAGTTGGAGATCAGAAGCGCTGAAAGCGCGAAATGGCGAAGACGGAGCAGGCGCTCCGCCTTTTTCTTTACTCTACATCCTCCGCGTCAAAGCCCGCGCGTAAGCAAGGTCGATCCTCGCGTCGCTTGCCTATCGGCTTCGACACGACAGTTCGTTGCCGGTTTCTTTGATATTATTACTTGCGAGTGTGGGCCCTCCTTACGGTCGGGCTTCTGACACCTACTAACGCCTTCGCTGGCGGTAGGGCTACTTGCCCCTGTCCCACTTCAAGGTTTAGGGCAGAGACCACAATTAGACGTACCGCTCACGTTTGTCGGCGTCGAGCAAAAGGCGTCAGCTCCCTGGCTACAGTTGAAGTTGCCGTTAACATGCGACGTTTGCAAGAGCGTCGCCTTCGAGAAATTACGCAAAGCAAATCCTCTGACCATGGAAGGAATAGATGGCGGCCCTCCCGCGGCAGGCGATGCGTCCGCGATGCGCACGTAAGCGCTATCGTCCATTTGATTGATTAATGAACTGGTCTGCGTGACGCCGAGCAATTGCGCGTTGGCGCCTCGATTGAAAACCATAGAGCCATTGATCTGCACCCTCGTCAGGGCTACGGAACTCGACCCAAAAGCAAAAATGGTTTGCGCGCCCAGCCCGAAGCCCGAGATTGTCGAGTCAGTTAGTAAAACCAAAGAGTCGTCACTGGTAATTCCGCCGTTTGTGAGCGTGCAGTTGGTGAGCAGTACATGGTTGGCGGCAAAGGCGAGCACGTTTTCGCGAATCGTACCGAGCGCGCCCGTTCCCTGCGGATCTGCGAAAGTGCAACCCGTACACTGTAGGCGCGAGCCGCCGAACACGCCGGCGTTGATGTTACCGTTCGTGGAGAACGTCGAGTCCTGCGCCACCACCAGGGCATTCTGCAGTTGAGCGCCGTAAGCGCCGTTGCTTTCGAGACGACAGTTGATGAGACGCAAGCTGTCAAGGGTTACGTTAGTGACGAGCAAACCGCTGAAGCCGCCTGTGAGCTTCAGGTTTTCCACCGTCACGAGTTGCGCCTGTCGCACCCACAAGGCCACGTCTGAAATTTCGTCGCTGAGATCGGCTTGAATGCCATCGTTAGCCGGATCGGTTCCATGCAGCGTCACGTGATCGCGGGTGACCACTACATTCTCGTGACAAACTCCACTGATCTCGACCGTCAGGTTGCGCACCAGAGGACTCTTGGTGAGAGCTTGATTAATGCTGTCGCCTTTGTTGCAGTCGACTGTGACTATGCCGGTTGATTTGCTAATCGAATAGGCAGAAAAGAACTCGAACGGCCCGGAGACGATGTCTGGCCAGTTTGCGGAAGCCAGACTTGTCCGCGGAACAACTGCGCTTTGAGAATCAAGTCCCAAGCTGCCGGCTGGACTGGGATTGAAGATTCGTGACTGGGCAGCGACGTTGGTGATTGAGAGCAACGCGGCAAAAACAAGCACCCCTGCGAAACGGAGAGGAGCTAGCTGTCTTTGATTCTGGGTCATGGTGTCTCCTTTGGTGAATCGAGCGAATCTTGATACCGCGTCAACCTCAACTTAGGATTTGCCGGACTGCAAAGCGGCGCAGGCTACGACAGAACCTTAGCAATTGAGATATCGACGATGAGCTGCTGCGAGGCGAGAGTCGTACGTGCAACGAAAGATGCTTGGAAGATTACGAGGCGGAATCTATCCGATGTCCGGATTCCAAGTCAATAGCACGGTTCAATAACGACGATATCCGGGTCTGGAACCGAGTAGCGCGTGTCGAATATGGATTGCTTAACTAAGCAGTGTGCTGGAGTCTCCCCGCAAGATGCCTGGACGCGGGTTTTTTTCACGGCAAGTCGCGCTTCGCGCTCAGTGCGGACGGGTCGAGCACCCCACGCGGGCTGCCCGCGCGGGGGACCCCGCACGTCCGTGCTTCCGGCAGGATGGCGTCTCTTACGTCCAGTTTGGAAGGAATTCCTATCGCGCTTCTTCGGTTTGAGCAGTTTCTGAATTGGCGAGCTCGGCTTCTTCTACCACAACCTTCTCACCCATCAAGATGCGCACTTGATGTGTCTGGCCGTCATCGACCAAAGCAATTTCATCGCTTGACTGCTCGAGACCATCAAGGAAAACGCGCTCGATACCGCGACAGAGCGAATGCGGATTCTCGACTTTGATCCGATAGGTCGTTGCGCCACGGCGATAGTTGATTTCAAACTCGCGCCAGCCACGCGGAATGCACGGGTCGATGCGTAAACGA
>DATNNY010000556.1:0-4101 GCA_035601635.1 Pyrinomonadaceae bacterium | reverse complement strand
GTGGCGCCGCTCGCGGAAGGCCCGACCCTGTGGCGCCGGCCGCATGCGGCTGCGATGCTTGGTCGGTCCTCGATCGACAAACGCAGCCTTTAACCAAAGCTCGTCGGGGTCAACTGCGATGTTCGCCTTCTCGGCCGCCTCGTTGGCGTTGGCAATCGCCGACTTGACACATTTCTCAATTCCCAGCGCCGCGCGCTTGTTGGAATAACGCAGAATCGCCAGGGCCTGATTGACGTTCTTGCCTCGGATCATATCGATCACCAGACGCGCCTTTTGCGCCGACCCGCGGAGATATTTTGCGCTTGCTCTTGCTTCCATCTTCTTTTTAACCGATAGGTCCTATCGGATCCATTCGACCTATATTAAGCCGCCGGCGGCGGCGCCGAACTGCCTGACGATCCCGACATCTTGGCGGTCTTCTCCGACTTCTCAGCCTTGGTTCCAGAGTGCCCTTTGAACGTCCGCGTCGGCGAAAACTCGCCCAGCTTGTGACCGACCATGTTTTCAGTGACATAGATCGGAATGTGCCGCTTGCCGTTGTGAACGCCAAAGGTCAGCCCCACCATCTCGGGCGTAATGGTCGAACGCCGCGACCAGGTGCGAATCACCTGCGGCCTTTGCGAGCCCGCGCGAATCCGCTCGACAACCTTCTCAATGCCTTTATCGATCCAGGCGCCTTTTTTTACTGAACGTGGCATAGGCTTTCCATTTCGAATTTCGAAATCCGAATTTCGAAATTACTTGACTCTCCGATCTCTCACAATCATCTTCTTCGTCCGCTTATTCCGCCGCGTCTTGTAGCCGCGCGTCGGCTGGCCCCAGGGCGTCACCGGATTGCGACCGCCAGAAGTCTTACCTTCGCCGCCGCCGTGCGGATGGTCGACCGGATTCATCGCCACGCCGCGCACGTGCGGCCGAATACCGCGCCAGCGGGTGCGTCCGGCTTTACCCAAAGAAATATTTTCATGCTCGACATTGCCGACCTGGCCGACTGTGGCCCGGCATTCCACCGGCACTCGCCGCACTTCACCCGAAGGCATGCGCAACTGCGCGTAAGCGCCTTCCTTGGCCAGCAACTGCGCGAACGATCCGGCCGCGCGCGCCATCTGTCCACCTTTGCCGGGACGCATCTCGATATTGTGAATCTGCGTACCCAAAGGGATATTCCGGATCGGCAAAGTATTTCCGGGAAGAATGTCCGCGTCTTCTCCGCTGGTAATCGTTTTACCAACTTCCAGTCCGACCGGAGCGATGATGTAACGCTTCTCGCCGTCGATATAGGAAACCAGCGCAATGTTGGAAGAGCGATTCGGATCGTATTCGATCTGAGTTATCCGGCCGGGCACGCCGTCCTTGTCGCGCTTGAAATCGATTATCCGATAGAAGCGTTTGTGTCCGCCGCCGCGCCTGCGCACCGTGATTCGGCCGTCATTGTTACGCCCCGAGATGCGCGTCTTCGGTTCCAGCAGGGACTTTTCCGGCACTGCGCCCGCCGTCAATTCGTCACGCGTCAGATAAGTCTGATAGCGTCGCGCCGGCGATGTCGGTTTTAGTTTCTTGATGCCCATCTGATCATTTCCGATTTCCAATTGCCGATTGCCGATTGCCGATTTGGAAAGATCGTCTTCATTTAGACGCCAATCAAAAATCTTTCCAATTGCCGATTGCCGATTTGGAAAGATCGTCTTCATTTAGACGCCAATCAAAAATCAGCAATGGGCAATCGGCAATGTTAAATCGCTTCCCCGTAATCCACCGGCTTCTCGCCGTGCTTCAACGTCACGAACGCTTTCTTCCAGGATGGCTTGCGGCCTTCATGGCGTCCCCGCCGGGCCATCTTACCGAGATAGCTGGCGGTGTGCACATCCTCAACCTTGACCTGGAAAATCGACTCGACCGCCTTCTTAATCTCCGGCTTGGTCGCGCGACGATCGACGCGAAAGGTCAGCAACTGACGCCGATCCTGCGTCTCTTCCTTGGCCACCAAGGCTTTTTCCGTGATGACCGGCGACTTGATAATGTCCCAAACGGTTCGCATTGGTTAAGCCTGCACTTCCCTGTCCCTCGATACCCGGCGGGCCGGCTTGACCGTTTCGCCTTCGCTCGAGTGTGTTTGATGGCGCTCTTCTTCGTCGTCCCTGGCGCGCGGCTGCAAGATGCCGGTTAATTCCTCGACCGCCTGCGGTGTCAGCACCAACTTCTGATGATTAATCAGGTCGTAGATGTTCATGCCATAGCTGTTGACCACCTTGGCCGTCTGCACGTTGCGCGATGCCAGCACCAGCTTGGTATTTTTCAGCGAATCCACGATCAGGATCTTCCCGTCTAACTTCAAAGTGCCCAGCGCATTAATAAATTCTTTAGTCTTCCCCTGATCGAACTTCCACTCGTCGACGATGATCAGATTGCCCTCGCGCAAGCGCTCGGAGAGCGCCGAGCAGATCGCTCTCTTCCTCATCTTCTTCGGCAAGTTATACGACCAGTCCCGCGGCTGCGGTCCGTGCGCGTTGCCGCCGCCCTTCCACAATGGCGAACGCAAGCTGGCAATGCGCGCCCGGCCCGTGCCCTTCTGCTTCCAGAGCTTTCGTCCCGAGCCTGAAACATCTCCGCGCGTCTTAGTTGCCGAAGTGCCCGCGCGCCGATTAGCCAAAAAGTTGCGCACCGCCTCATGAATCAAAGGCTCATTGAGGGCCACGCCGAACACCACGTCCGCTAACTCGATTTCGCCAACTTCCGCGCTGGTCAAGTCCATAATTTTGACTGTTGGCATAACCGAACCTCCGCCCCAGATACCAGACCAGTGGTCTGTAGCTCGCTATCTCTTCGCCTGTCTCGCTGCCTTCTTCACCACGACGACGGTGCCGTTTGCACCGGGCACCGCGCCGCGAATCATCAAAAGATTGTTCTCTGCATCAACTCGGGCGACCGTCAGACGCTTTATCGTCACTCGATTGTCGCCCATGTGGCCGGAAGATCGCATCCCCTTCATCACTCGGGACGGATAAGCCGACTGGCCGATGGATCCCGGTGCGCGCACGTTCATTGAGCCGTGCGACTCAGGACCGCGATTGAAATTATGACGCTTGATCGTGCCTGCGAACCCACGCCCCTTCGACCTGCCGACGACGTCAACGATGTCGCCGTCAGCGAACTGATCCACCAGAATCTTATCGCCCACGTTGGTGGCGTCGTCCGAGGCTTCCAGGCGAAACTCTTTCAGCACCCGAGTCGGCGGAATGCCGCCGCCGGTTTTCTCGAAATGACCGCGCATCGGTTTGTTGACGTTCTTCATTCTGATCGGACGATCTTCGACCAGACCAATCTGCACCGCATCGTAACCGTCGCGGCCGCCGGCAGTTTTTTTCTGCACCACGACACACGGCCCCGCCTTAATAACAGTTACCGGGGTGACCGTCCCGTCGGGCGCAAATAACTGCGTCATCCCAACTTTTTTGCCGATGATTCCGTTAATCATGATTTTCGAGTTTTGATTTTAGATTGTTGATTTTGCGATTTAGGGCCCTAGAATTTCAGCCAAGCCAAAATCGCAAATCTAAAATCAAAAATCCCTTTTAGCTTTTTCCGAACGCCTTAATTTCCACATCCACACCTGCCGGCAGATCCAGCTTCATCAGCGCATCGACTGTCTGTGGCGTGGGATCGAGAATGTCCATCAAGCGCTTATGCGTTCTGATCTCAAACTGCTCGCGCGATTTCTTATCGACGTGCGGCGAACGCAAAACGGTCCATTTGTTCTTGACCGTCGGCAGCGGAATCGGGCCAGCCACGCGCGCTCCAGTGCGTTTCGCGGTCTCCACTATTTCAGTCGTGGACTGATCCAGCACTCGGTGATCGTAGGCCTTCAGCCTGATTCTTATTTTTTCGTTCAGCATCTTATATAGGTCCTATAGGACTTATCGGCCCTATTCCACTACTTCACTGACTGTCCCGGCGCCGACAGTTCTTCCGCCTTCACGAATTGCGAAGCGCAAACCCTTTTCCATCGCAATCGGCGCGATCAGCTCGATGTTCATCTCCACGTTGTCGCCCGGCATCACCATCTCGACTCCCTCAGGCAAGTGCGCCACTCCCGTCACGTCC
>DATNNY010000555.1:0-5707 GCA_035601635.1 Pyrinomonadaceae bacterium | reverse complement strand
CCAGCACGTTGGTTCCCGCAGAAGACAAACCGTAATCCGCACTGTAGTTCGACGTCAAGGTGCGAAACTCAGCGATCGCATCGGGAGAAGGGGCAATGCTCATGCCGCCCGCGCCGCCGCGGTCATCATCCTCGCCGCCATCCAGCAGGTAGATGTTATGGTTCTGACGGAGCCCGTTGTACTCCACGCCTGCGCTTCCGCCCACAGGTGTGTTCGGAGCAGTCGTATCAATCTGGCTAGAGGCCCCCGGTGCGAGAGCCGCCAACTGGTAGATGCCGCGGCCGTTGATCGACAGATTCTCGATCTGTGAGCCGTCAATGACGTTACTGACTTCTCCAGAGTCCGCCTGCACGCGGACAGCATTGGCTTCCACGGTCACCGTTTCGGTGGCCGCGCCCAAAGCCAGCTGGAAATCCACACGAGTGCGGTCGCCAACTTGCAGCGCGAGATCTTTCTGCTCGGCAACCTTAAACCCGGAGGCTTCCGCCTTCACGTTGTAGTGGCCGATGTGCATGTCCACCGCGACGTACTGGCCCGAGTCATTCGTCGTGAAAATCCTGGAAATAGTTGTTTCCATGTTAGTTAATGTTATTTTTGCGTTAGCAACAGCGGCCCCCGAAGGGTCCGTGACGGTGCCAACGATGGTGGCTTCCTGACCGGAGGCGCGGAACGGTAACCCAGCTAGAAGCACAAAAAGAATGAGTAGATAGCGCAGATTGGACAACTTTAAGGCAACCATAGACCTCCTGACACACTTCAACGACTGAAGTTGCATGTTTCACCCCTTGTGACCACTGAGAAGATTTTCAACCAAGTAACCCCGAAGAACCCCAGAACCAGACCGTTAACGTTAACGGTTAGAATGCTTTTATTCCTTTATCGAATTCTTGTCAAGCAAATTTTTCATCGAAGAATATCGTTTCTCTTTGGGCCGAGGTGGCCTGGGGGAACGGCCAATCCTGAACTCGTGGGCGCTGAAGAGCATATGGAGCCACCAGAGGCAAAAGACTTCCGGATGAAGAGAGAAAACAGATGCTTCACAACTGTAACCCGCATTCAGCCGATGCTATACTTCGGCGCTTACTTCAACCGGGCGACATGACCGCAACCCATCTAAGACAGAGGATTCAGAGCGGACAGAGGCGTTATTCAACGAGCTCGGTTGCAGTTCAGATTCTGGTGTCTCTATCCCTAGCTTGCCTCGCAATTAGCGCACCTGGTCAACAAGCGCCGGATCCAAAGAAAAAGCAGGCGCCCGCCGGGGCGGGCATGGCGACGGGTGCGGCACACGCCGCAGTCAAGGATTCGCATTCCCGGCCCATCACTGCCGGTGGTTTCGTCGACGACGCCCCGATCGTATTCACCGACATCACGAAACAAGCGGGCCTCGATAAATTCCTGCACCGCTCTGGAACGCCGGAAAAAAAGACGATCCTGGAGACCATGGGCTCGGGTGTGGCGCTGCTCGACTATGACAATGATGGCTGGCTGGACATCTATTTATTGAATGGCTCCACAGTGGCGGCGATGAAAGGGAAGGAAGCTGCGCCACGAGCGATGCTATTGCACAACAACCATGATGGAACGTTCACCGATGTCACGGAAAAAGCGGGCGTTGCAAACGAACGTTGGGGATTTGGCGTGGCCGTGGGTGACTACGATAACGACGGCTGGCCGGACATCTACGTGGCGAACTACGGAAAGAACCGGCTGTATCACAACAACCATGACGGGACATTTACCGATGTGGCGGAGAAGGCTGGCGTGACACTCGGCGGGTGGTCTACGGGACCAACGTGGGGCGACTACGATCACGACGGGCTACTCGACCTGTTCGTACCGGGTTATGTGAAATTTGATTTTGATCATCCGCCGATCGCTGGACAGGGCGCCATTCCGGCCGATGTCTGCCAGTTCCGCGGGATCAATGTGATGTGCGGGCCGCGAGGGTTGCCGGGAGAGGCCGACCACCTATTTCACAACAATGGCGATGGCACTTTCACAGATGTCAGCGTGAAAGCCGGGGTATCAAATCCCAGCGGCTACTATGGCCTGGCCTCGGTTTTCCTGGATGTGGATGATGATGGCTGGGTTGACTTGGTGGTGGCCAACGATTCCGTGCCGAACTATCTCTATCGCAACCGGCACAACGGGATATTCGAGGATGTGAGTTACGCCTCGGGAATTGCGCTCAGCGAAGACGGGCGCGAGCAAGCGTCGATGGGAATTGCCGTGGGTGACTACAACCGGGACGGAAAAGTCGATCTTTTCACGACAACATTTTCTGATGACTACAAGACGCTGTACCGTAATGATGGCGGTGGGAGCTTTACGGATGTCACGTACCGGGCCGGCCTGGCAGTCCCCACGATCCCTTTTCTTTCCTGGGGAACCGGATTTCTGGACTACGACAATGACGGTTTGCTGGACCTCTTTATCGTCAACGGTCACGTTTACCCGGAAGTCGACAAGCAAGACTGGGGTACAACCTGGGCGGAACGGCCGCAGCTGTTTCGAAATCTGGACGGGTCCAAATTTCAAGAAGTGCCGCCGGCGACCGGCAGCGGATTGGCCGACGTCATTACCGGGCGCGGGGCGGCCTTCGGGGACCTATTCAACAGCGGGCACATCGACGTAGTCATCAATAATATTGATGCGGCGCCCGCGCTGCTGCGAAATGTGGTAAAGAACGGGAATCACTGGCTAACGTTGAAACTGATTGGCGGTCCGAAGAGCCCGCGTGACGCCATCGGAGCGACAGTTTTTCTAACGGCAGGCGGAGTTCGGCAGCGTGCGGACGTGTATAGCGGGGGATCGTACGGTTCGAGCTCTGACAAGCGGGTGCACTTCGGGCTGGGGCAAGCGACTGCGGTGGATGCCATCGAGATTCATTGGCCCAGTGGAAAGAAGCAGAGCGTCACCGTAACGGGCGTCGACCGCATTCTTACCGTGGAAGAAGGGAAGGCGCCGACGGAGAAAAATCTGTGGTGATGGTAGATTTTTAGGCGATTCAAGCAATAATTGCAGGGTGCTTAAGAAGTCTATCGAAAAAGGAATCGGCGTGATTGTTTGCCTATTCTTCCGCGCAGAGGTTTTGGCATTAAGAACAATCGGAGCTTAAATGGAATTCATTCATGATGATTTCCTGTTGGCGTCGAAGACAGCCCGCCGTCTGTATCATGGGTACGCCGCTCTAGAACCCATCCTGGACTACCATTCGCATCTGTCGGCTGCGGATATCGCCGCTGACCGGCGGTTCAAGGACTTATTCGAAATATGGCTTGAAGACGACCACTACAAATGGCGAGCCATGCGCGCCAATGGAATTTCCGAACGTTTTTGCACGGGTGATGCGCCTCCCTTTGAAAAATTTCTGGCGTGGGCTCGAACTGTGCCGTTTGCGCTGCGGAATCCGCTCTATCACTGGACGCATTTGGAGTTGAAACGGTACTTCGACATAGGGGAACTGTTAGACGAAGGCAGCGCCAAAAAAGTCTGGGATCGGGCAAACATTTTGCTGCAAAGCAACGAGCTATCGGTGCGTGGAATACTTAAAAAGTTTCACGTCCGAGTAATCTGCACCGCGGATGACCCCTGCGATGACCTCAAGTATCATCAGGCGATAGCCGGTTCGGAGAAGAACTTCCGTGTTTTTCCGACATTTCGCCCCGACAGGGCGTTTGGGGTGGGGACTCCCCAGGAATTCGTTGCATGGCTCGGGCAACTGGAGGCAGCAAGCAATATTTCCATCTCATCCCTCAGTGATTTTCTCGGCGCGCTAAAGCAGCGGCATGACTATTTCCACTCGCAAGGAGGCCGGCTGTCGGACCATGGATTGAACTATTGTTGCAGCGCGCCTTGCACAGAGCAGCAAGCTTCAGCGGTCTTTGCCAGAGCGCGCGGAGGTGTGGCTGCGACACGAGAAGAGGCGGAACAATTTGCCTCGTATCTTTTGCTATTTTTCGGAAGGCTGGACGCCGAAAGAGGCTGGACCAAGCAATTGCACCTTGGCGCATTGCGGCGAGTGAACACGCGCCGCACTCGCGAACTTGGTTCGGACAAGGGATATGACGGAATCGGGGACTGGAATCAGGCGGAGGCGCTTTGTTCGTTTCTTGACAAACTCGACCAGGAACAGGCGCTGCCCAAAATGATCATCTATAACGTGAATCCCTCGGACAACTACGCGTTTGCGACCGCGATTGGCAGTTTTCAGGAAGGGCCCGTGGCAGGGAAGATCCAGTTCGGGAGCGGCTGGTGGTTTCTCGATCAAAAGGAAGGCATCGAATGGCAACTCAACGCCCTCTCGAACACTGGGCTGCTATCTCGATTCATCGGCATGCTGACGGACTCGCGATCGTTCATGTCGTTTCCGCGGCACGAATATTTTCGGCGAGTCTTCTGTAACCTGCTTGGGCGCGAAGTCGAGAGCGGGGAATTGCCCAACGATGAAAAACTACTCGGAACGATGGTGCAAAATGTGTGTTATAGGAATGCCGAGCGCTATTTGGGGTTGGGCTAAGGCCGAGCGCGACCTGAAATGATTCACAAATCTTCGCGACCACGCGTGTCTCTTTTGCTCTTGGTTGCTTATTTGCTCGCGGGATCTCCTGTCAATGCTCAAACAATCGGCGAAGATCGCTACGTGGATTTTGCGCACCACGCCGGCGAATTCAGCCTCGTTGCGGGAAACGCTGTCGCAACCCTCTATGTGGATTCTGCTGATTTTCCCGGCGTGATTCGTGCCGCCGGCGATTTGCAGGCGGACATTCAACGCGTTACGAACAGGAACGCGCTGACGGCGCACGACGAGAAGGGCCTGGGATCGAATGCGATCATCGTTGGCACGATTGGAAAGAGCAAAATCATCGATCAACTAATCCGCGATCGCAAAATTGACGCAAACCTCTTTGCCGGAAAATGGGAAGCGTTTCTGATTCAAGTTGTGCCGAATCCGCTGCCGGGCGTGGCCAGCGCGGTGGTTATCGCGGGAAGCGACAAGCGCGGAACAATTTTCGGGATCTACGATCTCTCCGACCAGATTGGAGTTTCGCCGTGGTACTGGTGGGCCGATGTTCCCGTTCAGCATCATGATGAACTGTTCGTGAAGCCGGGCACATTCGTGCAGGGGCCGCCGGCAGTCAAGTACCGCGGAATTTTCCTGAATGATGAAGCGCCCTCGCTAACCGGATGGGTGCAGGAAAAATACGGGAACTACAATCATCAGTTCTACGCCAAAGTGTTTGAGCTGCTACTGCGATTGAAGGCCAACTATCTCTGGCCGGCCATGTGGAACAACGCTTTTAACGAAGACGACCCGCTGAATGCGCAGCTGGCCGACGAATACGGCATAGTGATGGGCACGTCCCATCACGAACCGATGCTGCGCGCGCAGCAAGAATGGAAGCGGCATGGAAAAGGTACGTGGGATTATTCGACGAACGCAGATTTCTTGAAGGGATTCTGGGATGAAGGCGTGCAGCGCAACAAGAAGTTCGAGAGCATCATCACGCTCGGCATGCGCGGAGACGGCGACATGCCTATGTCCGAAAGCGCCAACATCGCATTGCTGGAAAAAATCGTGGCGGATCAGCGCAAAATCATCGCGCAACGCGTGAACTCCGACTTATCCAAGGTGCCGCAGGATTGGGCCCTCTATAAGGAAGTGCAGGAATATTACGAGAAAGGCATGCGTGTCCCAGACGAC
>DATNNY010000554.1:0-4606 GCA_035601635.1 Pyrinomonadaceae bacterium | reverse complement strand
GAAACTCATCAGCCAGCATGATCGGCGAATCGCCAATCTTGATCTCCGCATGACCGATTTTTCCGCCGGGCGCCGGCATCCGCATTAACTCGATGGCGCCAAAGGCCTGCTTGTAATACTCGATCGCAGCGGTAGCTCCCTTAATGATCAAGTATGGCGTGACGGAGTGATAACCCTCAGGAATTTGTTTTACTGCCATGATTCTCTCCTTTGATTTAAGCCAAGTAACTTAGTACGAACCCTACCTCTCACAAGCCCGCGGAGCGGTCGGAAGCATAAAGCCTGGGGTAGAGCGAAGCGAAACCCCAGGTTAACTGAGAGTGAGAAGCCAAGCGCGCGAAGCGTGCAATAGCCCCACAACAAACGATCCACTCACGACGAGCGGTTGTCGCCCACTTCGCGGGCTCTTCCCTCCGAACTCCGACGTCCTGGGGTTCCGCTCCGCCCACCCCAGGCTTTATGCTATCGCCGCGCTTCGCGGGCTCATTCACTTCTTCAAGAGCGCGTTCTTATCCAGAAATGCAATCACCGCCGCGTCAAATTCCTTCGGCTTCTCCATCATCAGAAAGTGGCCCACGCCGTCCCACCTCTGGAAATCAAGACGTGGGGCAATACTGCGATAGAACTGCTCAGTATCGGCCGGCCAGAATGGCGATTTGGTCATGATGGCCAGCACGGGCACATTGATCTTGTCCTGACCCCAGATCGATTCGTCGGCCATGCCTTCCATTGCGCTGACCAAAACATATTGTGGTGTCTTAAGAAACGAAGCCTGGATGCGCTCTCTAAGTTCGGGCGAGAGGCTCGGGCCGCTCATTCCGGCCAGCATCCCCGCGCCGACTTCTTTGTAGTTCGCGTTACGTAAGGGGGCTATGAAGCCGTCCATCAGCTTCTTGTCGCCGAAGGGACGCAACGCTCCATCGACGATCACGATCGCCAAAGTCTCTTGCGGATACTTGCGGTAGAACTGCCGCGCGACCGGCGTTCCCATGCTGTGGCCGACCAAAACGCCGCGTTTTACTCCGGCATCGCGTATCACGGCATCGACGGCTCGGGCAAACAGATCCATGGTATACGCCACTTGGGGTTTGTCGCTTAGACCATGCCCCGGCAGGTCAATCGCGATTACCCGGCTGCGCTTACTCAAGTCAGGAATCAGGTCACGCCAGTAATCGATGCTGCAACTCCATCCGTGAATCAGGACCAGCGCTTCGCGGCCTTTGCCATAGCTCTCATAATGAATGCGGGCGCCGTCGAGTGACGCATAACGAGATTCGGCTGGAGATTGCTTAGAACCCTGCGCGCCGGCCGTCCCTGCCAACAGCAGCAAGCAGATCAGTGATAGGAAGAGCCGGATATATTTCATTCGGTCAGTCCTGGGTATGCATGTCCTTATAAATTTCATGGATTGTTTGCTCCGTTAAGTTATCGAACTGCTGCGGTATCGATGGTATTTGCATCGGGAAAGTACCACCGGTAAGTTTCAGTCACAAGCTCGCCCATTATGCTCCTCGACGTATAGCGTCGGTATGAGTTTAGCCCGGCGTTTCAACACCGGAATCGGGTTGTCGCCTGTTCTCGTCGCGTAGTGACGATTCAATTCGCACTAATTTCAGGCGTCTCTATGCGACGCGAATACCTGGTTCAGCTTACCCGGCCTTGAAAAGGCCGGGCTAAATTCACATCGACGCTACGCGTCGAAGTCGTTCTTCAGAACTCTCTGAAGTCTGCGCCATTATCTCCCGGTAAACAATGTCTGCTCGTCTACAAAACACAGCCCATTACCCCAGGGATCTTCAGCATAGAACGAGCGCTCGCCCCACGGTCGTTTCACAATTGCGCCCGAGTCTGCGCCATGCACGTCTTCTTTCGCCAGACAGTTCATTGCTTTCGCTCGTTCATACACCTCGTCGAGATTGCCGACTGCGAAATAAACAGAGTCCGGAATGGGCTTTGGCTCAAGATGTCCAGCCGCGACATCCACCAGCGCCAAAATCACCGGCCCGCAATCAAAGTAATGACGCGAGCCTCGCGGTATCCGCCGGCCCGGATCGTCAAGCAACTTCGAATAGAACGCCGATGCCTGATCCAGATCGCCTACTTGCAAAGCTATGCGGAACAATTTAGTTGCAGCCATTGAAATTCACCCTGATTCCTTCGTCTCTAATTTCTGTGTCTCAGCGCGTGCCAATATACCAGACATTATCGAACGGATCTTTCACCGCCCCGACTCGATCGCCATAGGCCTGGTCACCCGGCTTACTCATCGAAATCATGCCCTCGGTTTTCATTGCGCGCGCGTACCACGCATCAACGTCATCTACATAAAGCATGAACGTCATGGGCATTGGTTGCCATTGACCATGTGCTTCGCCCATCTCAATCATTGACGAGCCGATCCTTACAGTGGCGTGCTGAACAACGCCGTCGGGTGATTGATGGACGGCGGTTGCTTCGGCGGCGAAAGCCTGCTTGAGAAACTCAATCATCTTCGGCGCGCCCTTAGGATGCAGGTACGGCATCAGGTTAGTAGCGCCTTCAGGAACGTAGCCAGCGCCGGTAGCGGTCGCGAGATACCAATGATTGCCGCCGGCGTCCTCGACCGAGGCGCCGCGCTCACCATACTCATGGTCTGTGGGTGGATAAAGCGAAGTCGCGCCGGCCGCCAACGCACGTTCATAGACGGCATCGACGTCTTCGACATAGAGATGGAGGGCGGCCGGGACCGGCGCGCCTTTCCACCTTGCCCCTTCGCCACCACCGCCAATCATGATCATCGAATCGCCAATCTTGTATTCCGAGTGATAACCTCCCGCAGACCCCAGCCCGTAGATCTTGCCTTCGGCGCCAAACGCCTTCGTCACGAATTCAATCTCGTCGTGTACATCCGCTACAGTCAGGTAGGGCGTAACCGTGCGGAAGGTGGCGCGAACGGAATCGGCTTTGGAGTGCGGCAATTCGCTCTCCTCCTCGACCATCATACTCATGGATGCCTCTCTTTCTAGTTCATTCTTCAGGCGTGCCTTGAAGTCCGCGCGCGGCAGTCCGCGCAGTTCAAGCGCGATGCCAACCAACTCGGCAACTTGTGGATCAATACCTGCGAGCGGCGCGTCCGGACTCCGGAGCATCGCTTCAATCGCCTGATCGAGCTGTTCTGTCAAAACGACTTCACTCATAACTCATTGCACTTCGTAGTCCGCGCAGCGGACGGCCGATAATAGCCCAGCACTCAAGTGCTGGGTTTAACGATAAAATCGAACCGAAGCCCGTGAAGCGTTCCCCAGCGATAAATCGCTGGGCTATTTTCGTTCGTCCGCTTCGCGGACTGAATTCAAAACGAAATCCTTTAAGTATCATTCGGCACCCGCCAGTCTCTTCCGCACATGCTCCAGCGCCCGAAACTGCAATTGCTTTATCGCGCCTTCACTGCGGCCCAGCGCATTCGCGATCTCGCGGATGCTTCTCTCTTCCGCGAATCGCATGACCAACACGCGACGCTGATCTTCGGCTAACTCATTAACCAGTCGTAACACGCCGGCGCTGCGCTCGCTCTGTTCCAAATCCGCCTGCTGTGGTTGCGGCACACGCAGTTCGCGAACAGCTTCATTGCCCGGGACAATTCCCTCTCGCGCCGCACGTTTCCCGCGATCCGCAATTATGTTCGAGGCAATCCGAAGCAACCACGCTGCGAACGGCGCTCCCGTCCATTTGAATCGCGGCAGACTCTGGAGCGCCTTACGAAAAACTTCGGCGGTCATGTCCTCGGCCTCAGGCCGATTGCGCACCCGCCGCGCCACATACGCGTAGACTATTTCAAAGTATTGCTGGTACACGTCACCGAACAGAGCGGTATCGTGCTGCGCCGCTTCGACCAGTCGCCGCTCTTCCGCCTCCCTCTCTTTATGGGGGCGACCTTCCTTTGCCGGTTCACTGCCAGGCATCGTTCCTCAATGTATATAAAACTTCGCGGGAGGAGAAAGGTTACGGCATTTCGGTAGAAGTCCAAACCAGAGGGGAATCAGAGCATTTTCCATTTGCCATTTTTCATTTGTCATTCGCGATTGGTGGATTCTTGTTCGTGTCCGTTCGTGTAATTCGTGGATCGTTCTTCATTTCTCAGCCAAGCAAGCGATCCACGAAATCACACGAACTAACAACCTGGAATGAAAAATGTCAAATGACAAATGGAAAATGTCTTAAGAGCCCTCGCCAAAAACTCGGCCGTCTATTTCTGAAGCTCTTCCCAAATCAAAACGTGTCTCGTCTCGCGCAGCAGCAGCGAGCCAACAATAAAGGTCAAGCCGGCAACTACGATCGGGTAGTACAGGCCCGCATAGATGTTGCCGGTCTGCGCAATCACGGTCAGCCCGATCAGTGGCAGCAGCCCACCGAACACGCCGTTGCCTATGTGATACGGCAGAGACAGCGATGTATATCTGATCCTGGCCGGGAAAGCCTCGACCAGGTAGGCCGCGATCGGGCCGTATACCATCGTCACAAAAATTACCTGAATGAAGACGAGCCCGATCAGTTTCCAGGCCACGGGGTTGCTGACCAACTGTGCGAAGTCTACGTAGGTCAGTACCTCCTTCGCCGGCTGCAACGC
>DATNNY010000553.1:0-9090 GCA_035601635.1 Pyrinomonadaceae bacterium | reverse complement strand
TCTTGCACTCAAATCGATTCCGCAGTAGAACTTCATCAGAGGCGGCCTCCTTTTTGGCGAAAGGGTTGGTAAAGCAAACGCAGTTTACTGCGTTCGCTTTCGGCCGCCTCTATTGATTATCAAATCGTTGGACGCGAGCGGAACCAGCGGGCTTGTCATCGACAACTTGTCCGTAACGTGGTTGTCGCCCGCCGCGTCAACTCAACCGTTCGGTGTCTAAACTTGAACTCATGCGATTTGCGCTACTCATTCTTGTCGTGCTGATTTCGTCGTACTCGGCGGTTGCCCAAACACCTGTGTGTAGTCTCACGACCTTTTGGGTACGCCATACTCCGTTTGCAAGCTCCAGCCGGTGGCTCGTGGGATCTTTCCCTCTCGTGTTGGATGACAACGACAAACCTATCGCGAGGGTATTTCATCACGACGAATCGGGCTTGGGTATTTCAGTTGGCGTTGACACTATGAAGGCCAACGTTGATCGGAAGGATCCAACGACGATTCTTCGTGTTGCATTTGCGTTCTCATCCAAACCCGACGATGTCTTCGAGGCTACGGATGGCGTCTATGCAGACTCGGCCTATGACAAGCATTGGCGAATGGTGTCGGTCAGTAAGAGTATTACGCGAGACGATCGCGTTGGTATTGTCAGGTTAACGGCAGAAGATGTGATCAGGCTGTTCATGCGGCATAATTCCTTCATGCCATCCCGTCTCTCTATTATCGTCATCGCTTCCCTGTCGAGATCATCAGTCATTGCGTTTGGTTATAATTTTCGCTTCGCCCTGAGTTTCCGCGATGTCGAAGAACTGTTAGCGATGCGCGGCGTAGCCCTTAGCTATGAGACGGTCCGAGAATGGTGCCTCAAATTCGGGCAGATTTATGCCAACGGCTTGCGCCGCAGATCTCCTCGACCTGGCGATCAGTGGCACTTGGATGAAGTGTTCCTCAAAATCAACGGACGCCTCCATTATCTCTGGCGTGCAGTGGATCAGGATGGCGATGTACTAGATATCCTGGTCCAGAGCCGCAGAGATAAGAAGGCGGCTAAGAGATTCTTTCGCTAGCTGTTAAAGGGGTTGCGATATGTGCCGCGTGTGATCATCACCGACAAGCTGAAGAGTTACCACGCAGCCAAGCAAGAGATCATGCCCAGTGTCGAGCATCGCCAGAACAAGGCGCAAAACAACCGAGCGGAGAATTCACATCAGCCGACCAGATTGCGAGAGAAGGTGATGAGGCGGTTCAAGTCAGCGGGACACGTCCAACGTTTTCTCTCTGTCTTCGGCATCATTACGTCATTCTTTCGAGTGGGCAGACATCTGTACAGAGCTCATGGTTATCGAGAAGTGATGAAGACAAGATTCGCCGTTTGGAAAGAAGCGACCAGCTAGCTGCTTGGAAGAGGGCAGATCAATCGACAATTTGCAGGGATCGCGGATTCATCTTGTCGAGTACGGACAACCTATTGTTTGGTCGGGTTAAGTTGACAATACCGTGATGAAGAGAAGATTCGCGGTTTAGGAAGAAGCGATCGGCGATCAGCTAGCTGCTTGAAGATGGCCATCAATCGACAACTTGAAGGGAACGCGGATTCACCTTATCGGATACGGACATTGTTTGTCAGGTTGAGTTGACAATACGGAGTGTGTGCCAAACTACAACCAACCGCGCCTCACTTGTAGCAGAACCTGCCTAGTTGACCTGAGCTGCGATTCTAAGTCCTTTGCTACGTGCCTCCTTGGCAGATTTAACAATCTCTGGCCACCAGGATAATAACTCGCCGAACTGGTAAATTAATTGCTGAGTTAGCAACAGCGGCGTCTCTGTGTTGATCTGTTCTTTCAAGTCGAACGGAATTATCGATTCCTTCTTTAGCAAAGCATTCATCAAATTCTGAGAATACTTCTCCAAATCATCCACCCAGAAATCAGGGGAATATTCATAGGTTTGCAGGAGTTCTTCTGCCATATTAATCATTTTAGAAGCCTGTTCCCAAAATTGAATCTGAATAAATTCCTCGAAATCACGTGCCGGCATTGCGCCGAAATTCATAAGGTACTTGCCTATGTCCTGCAACCTTTCTTCGGACGGAAGGAAAAGGAAGCCTGTTTCAAAACCCTTGATGCAATAGCGAAGAATGTCTGACATCCCACAAGATGACGATATTGTTACATCAGCAGACGAGTACTTTCTAGCAGCTAGAGGGGCATGTAGAAGAGCCCAGGGGAGATGGCAAAAATAAGCACTTTCAAAACACTTGAGTAAGGTCGCCGCAAAAATGCTGTCTTGATCACGCAAGACTGGGAAAAACGGTGGCAAGAGATCCCGGTTATCCAGCCCTACCGCCGTTGTCATAAAAGAAGGGACGCGGCCAACACAGATTCTGCGGACCGCCCGTAACATTTCCCGCGAAGAAAAAGCGGTTTCATATTCCTCTCTAGTTTTGCACAGGCGATCGTGCGTGTCTCCAGAAAGAAGAAACCAGCGCGGCGAGCCAATTCCGGAATCACCAATAATCCCCGGTAAGGTGGCCAGAATCTTCCCGGTCCCGCTGGTAAGATGTTTGAAATACTTTGTGGTCATCCCGGAATAGTCGATTAGTTGCGGTTCCGTACTTGAAGTCACGTCAATCAAATCTCTTCCCAGCCACCGCTCGTGAATTGAAAGCACATCCTCATCAAGAGAGCGAACTGACCCGAGGGCCGCAGCTTGATCCGGGAAGAACCACCCTTCTATTGGTTCTTCGGCAAAAAACGCCAAGCCGTCAACTCGGCTAGGGACTTCAAACAAACGGCATTCGGTATCGTCATCGGCGCTGAAAAATAGATCGCCGGCGGTCTGCAGAAGGAGGGCGTTTCTATTCGCCCCCGTACGAATCGAAAATCCCTCGGGTCCGTGCAGGGCGAAATCCATCACGTGCTGGGGGACCTTGAATTCGTTGACCAGTTGTTTGGCGAAACTCACTTTTTCATCAAGGCCTGCATAGGAGATCGAAACGTCATAGTCCAGGGCCAATGTTCGCAGCAGATCCGCGGCTTGCCTTCTCTGGTCTGGTGAAGAAGTGCTATCGGCAACGATGAAGTCGCATTCTCGGCCGTGCCGCTTGGCACTTTCCAGATAGCTTAAGACTCCGCGTCCAAGACTATCGGGCCGATCATGGGTGACAAAGCCGACGGTCGCTATCTTGTGCAGTCCAGCGTTATCCCGTGGCTCCTGAGATAGATCACGCGCTGAGCCAAGCGGTGTTAATAATCCGGATTGGGCCAGATCGAGCAAGGAGTCATGGACGTAGTCGATCTGTTGCTGATCCAGCCGGAGGCTTTCAACGCATGCTTCTGCATGAGCCTCAAGGGTTTTGAAAGAGTGGCAATACGGAAGGAGAGAGACGACGAATGTCGGGAGTATATTCGCCTTACGGTCCTGTTGAGAGTAAACGAGAGATTGACCATCGCCTACCGAAAAGGAGACGACGTCACCTCTGCGGTACAGTTCATTATCTATGTTGGCATCATCGTTCTTGTCGTTCAATGGAACAGGCTCGGCCTCTATCCTGTTCGCTTTTTTCTTAGAGAAAAACATTCAACGACTCCCTTGTTCGTCGTGTATTTCTCGCAGGAAACCACCTCCCCGCACTTTCCGTCTCGAGGTGTTAACCCGTGTAGTCACGGTAAAAGCCGGCACACCGTCAGGGCCAATCAAAAACAACATCGGTTGGGACAAGAGTTATAAGCGCAAGTGCAATCCTCTGGTGGAGTCTGAAAACGATCGTCGCAGTATTGCAAGCAGCCATGCCACCTCCAATCGGAGTAGTCCAAGCACCCGAAGTACTCAGTCTGGATGTCGTTCTCCCTTTGATTATAACAGTTCTGGTCTAGCTCCCCTGTCTGCTGGTCCGTACATTGATCTCTGGCGGTTTGCTCCTCACCGCTCTTGTTAGCCTCACACTGGGAGTCGCGATTCGCTTTATCACTGTCACACTCCGGACCACATCGGTCCCTATCAGCGTACCACTGATCCACTGCGAAGTGATTTGCGTTACACGTCGATTCGTTACTACAGGAATCACAATTCGCGATGACATCGGCTCTAACGACCGGGAGCACGATGACAAAGGCTGTAAGCATTGCTAAGATGCACAGTTTTGCTATCAGGGACCTCGGACTGACACTGTAATTCATGGACTCATCTCCTTTCGGTTGAAAGATCACCTATACCTAATGGTTTAACTAGCCGGAGCAGTCTGCAATTGTTTCAAGATTCCTTCTTCGTCAGCGCTGCTCAACTTCCCAAACCATACCCCGACGACCTCCCCGCCTTTATCGGCGATGATGATCGTGGGCGTTCCTTTGACACCTAACGTGTCGAATGCGACTTGTTTGACTTCGTTAACCGAGACTCCCAGGTTATGCAGGTAGCCCGGCCCTTCGTTGACATCCTTAGGAAAAAGCGCCACAAGACTCGCGCTCTTTTGCGTCAAAAGCACTTCCGATAATTTGCTATAGAACGGACCGCTCTCACTGCAATAGTGACAGGTCGGGCTGAGGAACAGCAAAACTGTCCGACCATTCTTTTGCCAGTCAACTTCCGGCAACGAAAGTTTCGTGCCGATCTTTATCGCGTCCTTCGACTGCCTGGCACTCTTACTCGCATTAGGCGGGTGGAGAATAAAGTTCTTGACGATCACATAGCCCAAAAGGACGGAAACGGCGATGATTGCGATGTTTGCAATTATATGCAATCTCTTAAATAGATTATTCATATGTCTGAGTCCTGTGTTCCAAGATTGCATCGCGAATTCGCAACGCGAAAAAATTAAGGGGGGATTTTCCTCTCTGTCGCGAGACTTGTGCGAGGAATTCGCAACTAAACGTAATGCGGGGGAATGTCGAACAAGTTACTCCTGCAATACACGACTGTCAATAGATTATTTTTGTCGGTAGAGATCCAATTAAACTATCGATCTTTACGCCATAAAAAATGGGCCTCGCCGTACAAGATCATGCTTTCATTTCAGCGATCTCGCTGGAACAGGCTCAAATCAGATAGGAGAGTGTAAGGCTTTGTACTGTTTAATATTCGCAGCGCCTAATTCTTGTTCGGTGTAGGCCTGTTCGATAGTGCTGAGGCTGATCTATAGGACAAAACGTATTCTGTCACTCGCTGACACGGCCGCAATTCAATTTGGAGACTCCCAAGTTTTCCCTCGTCGCGGAGTCTAGCGCGCTCGCCAGGATCCCAGGCAAGGGGTTTGATTATGTGATTTGTTCCACTATCAAGAACCGGCCTGGCAACAATCCAATAGCGGCCCGGAGGTAAGTTGCTGACGGTGAACAAGCCATCACCAGAAACAGGTACTTCGGCGTAGTGCAGAGGATCATCTTCAAATTCTCGCTCTACAGGCACTAGGTGGAAAGAAACGCCTTTGGTGTTGACGGCCAAGCTCCCCTGTAGAGAAGCAGCTCCGTACGCCAAGGTTAAGTTCAGGTTCTCTAAGTCTTCGCCTGGTTTCACAGAAAAGCCATTGCGCGCAACATCAATGGTTTTGGAGGGCCCGCTCGGCCGGGAATTCGAAGGATCGGCCGATAAAGTTATCGACTTGATATACCAGGCATCGTTCGGCAATCGAGCCTCGATGTGGTAGATACCCTCTTCCAAGTTGGAGAACGCAAACTGTCCTTTTTCATTGGCGGAGGCACTAATTGCATTTGACAGCATCCGATTGAGCGGCTTGCTTTGGCTGGCCTCACTCCTCCTGGCAATCAACAAAACGGTTTCGGTTGTAATTATTTGACTGATCTTACACTTGCTAGCTTCCGGCACTGTCACGCTTGAATCAACTTGAATCTGGCCAGTTACAGAGCCCAGCAGCGAGGGTGAAATCTTAAGGTCAGCCACGTCCGCACCTTCCATCGTAACATGCCGCATTGCTATGAATCCCGAACCTAATGAAGAATTGTTGCCTCGGATGAGCAGTTCATATTCCCCGTCAGCCACGCCAAAGAAGGAAAACGCTTGATTGTCGTTGTTCGGCGAAGGACTGACGAATGCAGCTATTGTGTCTGAGCCGGAGTATAAAAGCATTACAGATATCAAGGCTGGGCTGCGAGACGCCAGGCCAATGATCTTGCCACTAACTGAATGGCCGGCATCGCCGCGGTACCGGATATCGATACTGCTCGTCTCGGTGCCTGCTTGTACGCTGATCTCTCTAGCCGTAGCTCGCGTCTCCGATGGGTAGTAAGTCGGGGCGTCGTAATTATATGGATCCAGTCGCCGATCCTGCCTGCTACCGCCGGCGGTTACTAGGTACATTCCGGGTTTCAAACCGTAGAGTCGGTAGATACCACGGTCATCGGTCTGGCCAGCGGTTCCCGATTCCCCATCCGGCAGTAATACTTCAAGGTCTCGTGTTCGAATAGGGCGCACACTAATACCGACCACGGGCTCCCCGCGAGCATCCACCACCTTTCCCGTGATAACGCCTCCCCTGACCAGCTTGATGTTTATCGAATCACCCAAACGATATAGAACTGGCTGGCCCGCATTCGTTGGTTGCTTGGACATAAAGTATCCTCGAGCGACCGCACCAAAAACCGTGTAGATTCCATCGCGCAGATCATCAAATCGAAATTCTCCGTTTTCGTCAGGGGTCGCTTGATGCAAGGGCCCACTCTTGCCAGCCTGGCTCAAAAGTACCCTTACACCTTCCAGGATCCCCCCGGAATCTATCATCACATGGCCACTTATAGTGCCCGTGCGTGGCGAACCAACCGGCTTCGGTGCAACAACACCGCTTGGGTCGGGGGAACCAACTTGGCGCTGAGCCATTCCGGAGCCCGAAATCACCAAGACGGCAAGCGCTACACTCGAGGCGAGCCAACAATTCTTCACCAAAAGCCTCACAGCTGTTCCTATCTTTTATTCCTATCTTTTATTTAGCGAGATCGAGAACGATGACAGCTTCAGTGTCTTTACCGCTGACTACCGTAACACCCTGCCTGAGGATCGCACGTGTGACGGGTACCGTACGAACCAAGAGTTGATAATCTCCGCTTGGTACGTTTGTTATTACGAAGCGACCGTTAGGATCTGCCTGCGCCACGCCAAAACTACGGGCGGGTACGCCACTTTTAACGACGCTAACCGTAATGCCCGTCCCATCTGGCAATGTACCGCCTTGCACCCTGATTTGCCCTCGAATATTGCCCTTTCCATAGGCAATAACCAGTCTTACGCCTATCGTCTCATCAGTCATTACCTGAAGAACATCATAGGGCTGTTCAATACCATTCTGCTCCACCCGTATCAGAGAGAAAGCCCTTGATGAAGGAGAACTAATCATGAGGCCGACCTTGCCTTGCCTCACCCCGCTTAGATGGAATGTGCCGTCTTGGGCTATGGTTGTTTTGGTGCCAGCCACGGTGTTGGTATTATCCAGCGGAACCGCGCGCACGGTGACATTGATCAGCTGAGACAAGGCCTCTGGATCATTAGTCCCTTCAACCACTGCTACGCCACTTATTGAGGACCCGCGCCGAACTTTAATTTGCAGCTCACGCACGTCGTCGTCGGCTACCTCGAATGGCACTCCCTCACTATAGGAATCACTGTTTGAATCGAGAATAGCAAACCCGACATAGCGTCCTGGTTTGACGTTCTCAATGCTGAATTCGCCATTCAGGTTAGTTCGGTAGCCGGAGCCAACCCTAGACACGTAAGACTTAGTCGCATTTGAGTACCCAAATTCCACTTCTTGCATTGGACTGCCCGATTCGGCGTCCACGATACGACCGGCAACTGTATGAGCGCTCACCCGCCGACTTCGAACGATATCTATATCCGCAACTTCGCTACTCCCGTGTATCTCTACAATCTTTGCCTGAGATTCGTCAGTAACGCCTGGGTAGTAAGTGACCGGATAATAGCTATGCGAACTACCTCCATGAGGCACTCTGGTCTCGGGTCTGAGGGCCAGCCCTAAGCCCACAAGGTATCGGCCAGGAGGCAATCCATACAACCTATAGATTCCTCTGTCATCGCTTTCGCCAGTCTGTTTCATCAGGTTGATGGGCTGTCTCCGACCATCGATATCCACCAACTGCAACGAGACTCGCTCGCCAATCAAAGGTCGGGACTCAGCATCTGTCACACGTCCAGTAATTACTCCGCCGCGCCGCAGGACCAAATCTATGTCTTCAAGCTTTTCGCCTTCGTTAAGAATGATCGTCTTTCCGAGCGACCCAGAAGTCCCGCTGTCCGCTAAAACGTAGGCACCTCCTGCTGCGGTCAAGACGAAAGTCCCTGGTGGCACTCCCGATAGTCTGAACCCACCGTCCTCACCTACGACCGTTTGGATATTGAAATCAGCCCTGTTAGGTGAAACTGCTTTGTCAGCGCGTAACAAAATGATTCTTATCCCCGCAACCGGCTTACCGTCGACCGTTACCTTGCCGGCAATTGTGCCGGTCGAGGGTTGCTGCATCCTGGACTCTTTCGGCAAGTGAGAGTACGGGGTGGGTGCTACAGCTATAATCATCAGCGCTATTTCTGCGAGTCGCCGCCTGCGGTTCATAATCTTCTTTCCAAGACTGTGTGTCTGCGAGTTTGATCGGATCATAACAGGTGTGTCAGCACGCGAAACCGCGAGAGCGGGTCATCTTTCTTTTCCGCACTGAACCCAGAAAGAGTGCAGTAACCATCGAGATGACTTGCTCCTGATAAAGTAAACCGTAGCAAAGCTCAAGCCGAGTGGTCGATATCGCCGAACTCTAAACCAAGCTAATTTGCCCTGTCAATGGTAGCTCGATATTGAGAAACCTTTTCGGCAGATCGACAAAAGGACGTCGGTATTTCACGATCCGATGCAAACGGAAACCTTCAAGTCAAGACCGACGCGCGCGGGGTCTCGTCGCACATTTCGTACGACGCGCTCAGTCGCATGAAGAAACGCTCGTACAAAGGGGTCAAACTCGTTGGATCAAGTGACCAACAACGTTCCTGCTCTCCCGAGCGGCGTTGCCGCAAGCGACGAAGTAGCCTATTTCTACGATTCCCAGGATTTGCCATCAAACAGGCCCACCTACGCGCACG
>DATNNY010000552.1:0-2987 GCA_035601635.1 Pyrinomonadaceae bacterium | reverse complement strand
TGACGATGGCGTTTTACTAAAAGGATGAGCAGGTCCATAGGTTGGCGCTCAAGGTGGACTGGCTGCCCGCCTCGGCGCAGCTCGTAGGCCGATATATCGAGCTCGAACTCACCAAATCGAAGGGTTGAGTGTGAATCAGGTTGCGACATAGGCCTAGATGCCACCCCTGCCTACATGCTATCCGCCGCTTCAGAAAAACTCCAGATTAACTTCAGGCGCTCTCTATGGTCATCAATGGTGGCCAATGTCACTATGCCGCCGGTGATCGCCGCAGCGGCGGAAACCACATCAGCGACATTCAAAGCAAGAAGGAGAGCTCTCCATGACATCAACAAATTTGAAGCACTTTGCAGCTTCCCGTGGGACAGCAGCACTGGTACTAGCAGGCATTCTGGTTCTGGGGTCCGGATTAACAGCCAGGGCTCAGTCGCAGGGCGCTGGCCTCGAAGGGACTTGGCGCGTACAGGTCACGGTCCGCGACTGTCAGACCGGCCAGGCTCTGAGGACCTTCCCGGCCCTGTTTGCCTTCGCAAAAGGGGGTACGCTAACCGCGACGACCGCAGGCCAGCTCCCCTCGTTAAGCACTCCCAACCTGGGTGTCTGGCGGCACACGGACGGCCACAGTTACAGCGCGGTGTCCGAGACCTTCATTTTTAGCTCCGCTGGCGCCTGGACGCAAACACACAGACTGACGCGCGTTATCGAGATCGGTATCGACGGGGACACGTTCACCGATACAATTGCGCTTGAAATCTTCGATACCAACGGTAACCTGATTGTTACGGGCTGTGGCACGAGCGTCGCTAGTCGCCTCGAATGAGTGGGGGGAAGATTGGTGGAAGCGGAGGCAATGAGAGTCAATGCAGGGGCGAGGAGGTTCGCCCCTTTCCGTTTGCAGCAAGACGACCGCTTGAGGTAAAGTGTGCGGAAAGTGGGCGTATTCGAAAACAATTTTCCTCGATGACAGTCATCATGCGCGCTCACGATGAGCGTGGCATCCCGGCCCGTCCTTGAGATTTAGGTCAAAGGGACGATCGCTTTCACGTCGACAGACAAGGGATTTCGGTCAGTCGTCGACCAGATTGTATTAACATCTCGCAAACCTGAGGTTATGCCCCAGAAAAAACTCTCAGCGAAGTTGGCCAGAAGTCTGCTTCGCGGACGTTGCTTCCACTTGGCTCACACCGCCTATTTCGGGCCGATCACCGGCGACCCAGAAATTGACTTACCGGCTAAACTTGACACCACGAGCTACAATAGATCTCAGGTAGTAGCCCAGTGCGGCCGCGCCGATTCTTAAGCAAGTTCTTTGAAATCAGGACGGGATACCGGTCACCCTAACTCTCAGATTCTAAAGGCCAAGGCCCAAAGCCAATCCGACAACTCCTTTGTTATCTAGAGTCTAGAGTTAACTCCAGTAAAATGAATACTTTAGGGCAAATCGGGGGGGGGTACAAACCCACTTCAAGTCAGGTGTTTTCACTGACACCCAAAAGCCGACACCTTTTGCATCACGCAATCGACCACCGAGTAACAACCATCGACTGACCTACAGCGGAATATTCCCATGCTTCTTACTCGGGTTCTTATCCCGCTTAGTCTCCAGCATAGCCAGCGCCTGGATCAGCTTCTTGCGAGTCTCGCGCGGCTGGATAACTGCATCCACAAATCCGCGATCAGCCGCCACATAGGGATTAGCCAGCCGCTCGCGGAATTCTTCAATCTTTTCCTGGCGAACCGCGTCGCGATTTTCAGCGCCGTCCAGCTCTCGCTTGTAGACGATATCCACCGCGCCTTCCGGCCCCATCACCGCGATTTCGGCGCTTGGCCAGGCATAGTTCACGTCGGTGCGGATGTGCTTTGACGACATAACGCAATACGCTCCACCGTAAGCTTTGCGCGTAATGACAGTCACTTTCGGCACGGTCGCTTCCGCAAACGCGTACAGCAACTTCGCGCCATGCCGGATGATTCCGCCATACTCCTGCTGCGTGCCGGGCAGAAATCCAGGAACGTCTTCAAACGTCACCAGAGGAATATTGAAGCAGTCGCAGAAACGCACGAAGCGCGCGCCCTTCACCGACGCATTGATATCGAGCGTGCCCGCAAGCATCGCGGGCTGATTGGCCACGATCCCGACCGGCTTCCCGTTGAGGCGCGCGAATCCAACGACGATGTTCTTGGCATAGTGCTCGTGAATTTCAAAAAAATAGCCGTCGTCCACGACCGTGTGAATCACGTCCTTCATGTCATACGGCATGTTCGATTGATCGGGGATCAGCGTGTCGAGCTTCTCGTCCAGACGATCGATCGGGTCGCTGCAAGCCTTGCGCGGCGGGTCGTCCAGATTGTTCGATGGAATAAAACTCAACAACTCGCGGACCATCGACAAACACTCGGCATCATCGCGGCACATAAAATGCGCCACTCCAGAAGCCTCGTTATGCGTGTGTGCGCCGCCAAGCTGGTCTTTGGTGACTTCCTCATGAGTGACCAGCTTGATCACGTCTGGTCCGGTGATGAACATGTACGAAGTCTGGTCGACCATCAAAATAAAATCAGTAATGGCCGGCGAATAAACGGCGCCGCCCGCGCACGGGCCCATGATGGCCGAGATCTGCGGGACGACTCCGCTATAAAGCGTGTTGCGCAAAAAAATGTCGGCGTAGCCAGCCAGCGACATCACGCCTTCCTGAATGCGCGCGCCGCCAGAATCATTCAGTCCGATGACTGGAGCGCCCATCTTGGCCGCCAGATCCATGATTTTGACGATCTTTTGTGCGTTAGCCTCGGAGAGCGAACCCCCGAACACGGTAAAATCCTGCGCAAAAACAAAGACCAGCCGTCCTTCCACGCGACCGTAGCCGGTGATGAAACCGTCGCCGTAATATTTCTGCTCGGCCATGGCGAAGTCGTGGCAGCGATGCGTGACCAGCTTGTCGGTCTCTTCGAAGGTACCCTCGTCGAGCAGAAAGTCGATGCGCTCG
>DATNNY010000551.1:0-6047 GCA_035601635.1 Pyrinomonadaceae bacterium | reverse complement strand
TCGTAGTTGGTTTCGCGATGACGAATGTGGGCGATTACGGCGAGTAGTATGGCGTTCTCGTCCAGGCTCTTGGCGGCGGCCGAACGGCCAACGCGACCGCTGTATTTTCGGCAGGCATGCTCGGCGATGATCTGATCTCTGCCAGTCTCGATGAGGGGAAAGAGTTCGCGGATCTCTTGGGCGAATTGCTTTACGTACTTTTGATCGAGCCCGACTCGCCGTTCGGCCTCGCGTTCCTTTCGCAATTCCCTGACTTCAAAGTCTGCGAGGCACTCTCCCTCGGCCAATTCGAGCGCAGCCTCTTCAACCATCAGTCCCTGGCGTTCGTAGTGCTTGCGAGCACGGCTCCATTTCAAGACCACGGCTGACAGGCGAGAATACTTTCGCGCGCGGCGGGTGAGGGCGGCATCGCCTGAAGGCAGAAAGACAAGATGATCCAGGTCAGCGCACGAGAGACAAAGCGCGCCTGTGTCTCTGACGAGTGTAATCCAGGCTTTCCTACCGAGATCTTCACGACACTCATCGCACGTTGAATCGCGATTCGAGATGAAAACCTTGATCTCGTCGTCCTTGGGTTTCGGTGTTGGAGGCATCCAATCAATCCTCTATGCATGCGGATGCGATTATCCTAAGTCATCCCGCCTTGCAACCATTCACCCAGGGATTTAGCAGCTTCGTCGATGCTGGGTAATTCGTGCGAGTATTTCAATACGATATTCAAACTTTGCGCCAGAGGCTTCAGCAAACTTCGCAACCTGTCCGAACGTACAATCAGCCGGCGCGGCACGATTTGGTTTTGCCAGAGTATCTTCGCAACGGCGTTTGGAATTCGTGCGTGCATCGCGGATGGCGAATCTTCCACGCTTATTACATCGAAACCAAAAATGAAGCCACTATCATGGTCGGCAATCATCAATGTGTAAACGGCGAGTGGTCTTTGGCCACGCTTGCCGATGCTTGCCGGTGACAGAAGAAAGTCCGCTTCCAAATCAAGCCTGGCCGAAGAAATTTGCTTCAAAGATTCCAACACATGGCCATCGATGGCGGTGCGAATTGGTCCGGATGGTTTCGGGATCCGCCAGACCTGATCTTCCCAGACTAATTGCGATCCTTCTTTTCGCGAAACGCGCATCAGGTATCCGTCCTTCTCAACTCGTCCCGTAGGACGAAACGGCCTAACATCGTCACGAACGCGCCTGGCTACATCGAGAATTTGTGAGAGGGCGTGAATTAGAAACCGGGCTTCGGCGATCGTGACAAACCATGGAAAGTAGCCCGGCCTATAGCTGCGAAACATCGGCCAGACCTTGGCGCCGCTGGATTTCAATCCCCAGAACTTGATCAAATCGCGATCTTGCTTCTGCAGGTATTTCCGTTCCGAGAAGGCCGCTTGCAGATGAGGAAGCTCAACCAGCCGATCGGCAGTGGCGGTATCGTCTTCGACAAAATCGATGAAGCCATAGAAGCCTTCGGCCCCAAGATAAACAGCTATGGCTTCGTACTCTTCCACGCTGCCCATGACGCTGATGAATCCAATCTCGCCCGTCTCAGGATTCTCAATGCCGATGAGGTCGGTCTCTTCCATCCACCGCCAGGGCGCCAGCTCTTCCACGCGAATGGCAAGATTAAAGAGTTCGCCGGCTTCCGCATCGGAATGACTAAGGATCGTTTCTGGGTTAGCCCGCAGCTTGCTACTTGTCTTTGGTTCTCTTTTTGCCTTTCTCGCCATGAGGCGAATGATAGAAACGGTGTGAGAGAAAGGCAACCGAAGAAGACTCTTGACTCAAGCGAAAAGCAAGCATAGCATACACAACATCCCTCGAAATAAGAGCGCAGCGGCATAGGCCTCTGGACTCGTGATTCATGCGCAAGATGCGCATGCCACTCAACCCAAAAGGAGTGTCCGCGTGATTACTCTGAAGGTTAACGGCAAGACGAGGAACGTCGACGTTGATCCCAGTACGCCTTTGCTCTGGGTGCTGCGGGAAACGCTTTCGCTGACCGGGACCAAATATGGTTGCGGCATGGCGCAGTGCGGCGCGTGCACAGTCCATCTGAATGGCGAAGCAATCCGTTCGTGCGTCAAGCGTGTCGCCGATGCCGCCGGCAAAGAGATCACAACCATCGAAGGCCTCTCGACTGATCTGAGTCATCCTTTACAGAAGGCCTGGATTGAGATCGACGTGCCGCAGTGCGGCTATTGCCAGTCGGGACAGATCATGAGCGCGGCCGTCCTGCTGGCGGAGAATTCTCAACCTACGGACACAGACATTGATGAAGCGATGACGGGGAATATCTGTCGCTGTGGCACATATCCGCGAATTCGCAAGGCGATTCATCGGGCGGCGGAAATGAAGCGGGGCGGGAGATAAACCTGAGTTTTTCGCGATTGAGGTCAGAACCTTTGTGGATGGCGAGCGGTCTGAGTGCCGTAGGCATGAGATGTTTATAGCACCGAGGTTAAATTGATTTCCGTTAGCCCATTTATGGGCGGCACACATTGCGCTCCTAGCGGAGTTGGTTAATGTTTCCACAACCGGGCTATAAACATTTCAACGCTACGCGGCGAAGAAGGTCGCAGGAACAAATTCTTCCCGATAGTCAAGCATGACGATTGAAATTAAAAGACGTTCGTTTTTAAGAGTCAGCGCCGCAGCCGGCGGCGGGCTGCTGATCAGTTTGTATCTACCGGAGGTGATGGGAGCCGGCAGAGATGCCGGCGTACCGCAGCCAGGGATGGCTGCGCTCCCGGAGGCTGCGCTCCCATTCGCGCCGAACGCTTTTGTGCGGATCGGCAGCGACGAAACGGTCACGGTCATAGTTAACAAATCAGAGATGGGCCAGGGCGTGTACACGTCTTTGCCCATGCTGCTAGCCGAAGAACTCGAAGCTGACTGGAGCAAAATCAAGGTTGAATCGGCGCCGGTCGATGCTGCCTACAATCACACCGCGTTTGGAATTCAGATGACCGGCGGCAGCACCAGCACCGCTTCCGAGTGGGAGCGCTTTCGCAAAGCAGGAGCGACCGCCCGCGTGATGCTGATTGCCGCGGCCGCCCAGAGATGGAACGTCGATGCCGGTAGCTTGCGCGCCGAGAAAGGCTTTGTCATTGGGCCGGGCAACGGTCAACGTGCTTCCTTCGGTTCACTTGCCGACGCGGCCGCGAAGCTCGAACCGCCAAAGGACGTTCCACTAAAAGATCCAAAGGACTTCAAACTGATCGGAAAGGCCACTCGCCGTCTCGATACTCCCGCGAAAGTTAATGGCACGGCGCAGTTTGGTCTTGACGTGAAGATTCCTGGGATGCTTACCGCAGTGATCGCCCGGTCACCTGTGTTTGGCGGCAAGGTCGCAACCTTTAACGCCGACGCCGCGCGGGCTGTGCCGGGCGTAAGGAACGTCTTGCAAGTGCCGAGCGGCGTGGCCGTGATTGCCGATGGATTCTGGCCGGCCAAGCTTGGCCGTGACAAGCTCGAGATCAAATGGGACGAAGGGCCTCACGCTAATCTGTCCACCGTCGGCATGCGCCAGCAATATGCAGCTCTGGCGCAGAAGCCGGGAAAGGTGGCGCGCAAGGTCGGCGATCCGGCGCACGCCCTCGCTGGTGCGGCCAGGACGATCAGCGCCGAATACGAGGTTCCCTATCTGGCTCACGCGATGATGGAGCCTTTGAACTGCGTGGTCGATCTCAGGTCCGATCATTGCGAGATTTGGACCGGCACTCAATTTCAAACTATCGACCGGATGGCCGCCGCGGCCGTCGCAGGTTTAAAGCCTGAGCAGGTGCAGATTCACACAACGCTCCTGGGTGGTGGCTTTGGCCGCCGCGCGAATCCTGCCTCTGACTTTATCGTCGAAGCGGTGGCTGTGGCGAAAGCCCTGAAGGCGCCGGTGAAAGTTGTCTGGACGCGCGAAGACGATATTCGCGGCGGCTGGTATCGCCCGATGTGGTACGACCGCATGCAAGCCGGTTTCGATGTGTCAGGTAATCCGATTGCCTGGATCCATACGATTGTCGGTCAGTCGATCATGGAAGGAACGGCCTTTGAAGCTTTTGGTATCAAAGACGGTATCGATTCGGCTTCGGTCGAAGGCGCGGCGGACTTGCTTTACGGAATTCCGAATCTCCAGGTCGATCTGCACACGCCAAGGATCGGTGTGCCGGTTATGTGGTGGCGATCGGTCGGCCATTCACACAACGGCTTCGCGGTTGAATCTTTCTTTGATGAAGTCGCCCATGCGGCCGGTAAGGATCCATTCGAGTTGCGTCGCACCATGCTGGCCGCACAACCACGAATGCGCGCCCTGCTCGAACTCGTCGCGGAGAAAGCAAACTGGGGCCAGCCGCTCCCGGCGGGCCGCGGTCGCGGAATCGCCACGCATTTCTCGTTTGATAGTTATGTGGCGCAGGTAGCGGAAGTCTCTGTCGACAAGAACGGCGCGGTGCGAGTGCATCGGGTGGTTGCCGCGGTTGATTGCGGACAGGTCGTCAATCCGGACACGGTCAAAGGTCAGATCGAAGGCGGGATCATATTCGGCCTGACCGCCGCTTTGAAAGATCAGATCACTTTGGATCACGGCCGGGTGCAACAGCGGAACTTTCATGACTATCCGATGCTGCGGATGAATGAAGCACCTGAGATTGAAGTTCACATAATGCCGAGCACGGAAAAGCCTACTGGCGTAGGCGAGCCCGGCGTGCCGCCAGTCGCCCCAGCAGTGGCGAATGCGATCTTTGCGGCCACCGGTAAGCGAGTGCGGAAACTGCCAATTGGATTGGTGGGATGACGGGTGAGGGGATTTTTTAACGCAAAGTACGCAAAGTTTTCCGCAAAGGGCGCAGAGTTTTCCTTTGCGATACTTTGCGATTAACCTTTGCGACCTTTGCGTTTCAAATTCTTCTGAAATGGAACGATGAACCGAGATCAATCACAACTCAAACTTCTGATCGCCGTTCTTTTCATGATCGCGCTTGGACTTGTTGCTCGACCGGTCTCTTCATGGACCGATGAATCACTCCAGAAAGACGATGCCAAGGCCCGTGAACTCTTCACTTCAATTATTCCCGTGCTCAAACATCCGCGCTGTCTGAATTGCCACGCCACCGGAGACTTTCCCAGACAAGGCGACGACAATCACATTCATACGCAGAATGTGAAACGCGGCATAGACGGACATGGCAAGTTCAGCCAGAAGTGCAGCGCCTGTCACCAGGAACAGAATGTAGCCGGCCTGAACATGTCGCCGGGCGCACCCAACTGGCATCTGCCACCGGCCCGAATGCCGATGATTTGGGAAGGAAAGACTCCGGGCGAAATCTGCCGCCAGATAAAGGATCCCAAACAGAACAACGGCAAAAGCATTGCCCAGATCGTCGAGCACGTTACCTCTGACAAACTGGTCATGTGGGGCTGGAATCCCGGCGAAGGCCGCGCGCCAGTGCCCATGCCTCATGACGAATTCGCCCGCCGGTTCCAGGGCTGGGCGCGCCTGGGCGCTGCCTGTCCGGAGTGATCGATCATCCGCAGGTTACGCAGATTACCCCAGACAGAACTGCAAAACGCATTCGCTTATGGATTCGATTATCCATCAGGCCTGGTGTAATCTGTGAAATCTGCGGATTCATTTCATCTAAAAGCGAAAACCTATACCGGCGATGACCTGAACAGTGCGATGATTGAATGACGGACTGGTAAATGAATCCAGCCGAAATCCGCCGCTCGTCGGGTCAAGAGTCACATAATCGACTGTGCGTTGCGGATAGCGGATGATGGTGTCGCCGACATCGGCGCGCAAGACGATCTTTTTTGAAGGATAAAACTCGACGACTCCGCCGAGATCGAAAACGAGATTTGTCTGACGGCGGAAATTGATTCTGAAGGCATTCAAGCCTGTGCCGCCCGTTGGCACAATATCAAAGGCCCCTCGGCTGAAGTTCATCAAGCCAGGCCGGGCTTTTCCGAATACACCCCATTTCTTAAAGCGCTTTCCAATCTTCACCCCAAATAATCCCTGGGCAATTTGCCCTTCCTCGACCCTGCCGCAAA
>DATNNY010000550.1:0-13567 GCA_035601635.1 Pyrinomonadaceae bacterium | reverse complement strand
GGTAACGCCGTCACCTATATTGGATATCGTTTGCGCGGTTGGCGGGGCGCCGGCGCCTCCCTCTCGGCTTTCATTCTGCCTTCGATGTTTATGATGATCGCTCTGGCGGTCTTCTACGATCGTTTCCGAGCACTACCTAATACAGAACAATTGTTTCATGGGTTCAACGCGGCCGTGGTCGCTCTAATTGCGGTGACTGCCTGGCGCATGGGCAAACAAACTGTGAGCAAACCCTGGCAAAGAATCCTGATGATTCTCTCATGCGCGGCTGTCGTAGTCTTCAAAGCCACGGTCGTCGAAGTTATTTTGCTTTCAGGATTAGTAGGCATCGGCATTGAGGCCTTCAGTGAGAAACAGTTGTCGCGTCTGGAGAGAATTCGCGGCTTCGCGTCACGTCGTCAGCAGCGAATACGTAATCGTTTGGTAAGAAGGCGCACCAAGCCGCATCGATTCTTTGGCGGCTACTTGACGGAAGCAATTGCTGAAGAACGACTGCGACGAATGAGCGAGGCGCAAATAGCGCAACCGGAAGACCTCGATGACTATGAAGCTGATGATCCTTTGGACGAAGTCGAATCAGAAGAGTTTCAAGAGACGGAACCTGACAAGCTGGGTTCCCCGACGAAGTCTCGTGCGCGTGCTTTTTTTCTCATGACCATACCGGGTCTGGCCAAGCTTGGGCTGGCGCTGTCGTTGGGGTTTATTTTTCTGCGAATCGGTGCGGTCACCTTTGGGGGCGGCTTCGTGATGATTCCCGAAATCGAAGCAGAGGTAGTCAATTCGCATCACTGGCTCAACCATCAGGAATTTGCCGACGCAACCGCGTTGGGACAGATCACGCCCGGTCCGGTTTTGATCATGGCGACGTTTGTTGGTTATCGCGTCGCCGGAACTATCGGTGCTCTGTTTGCGACGATTTGCGTCTTCCTGCCATCGTTTTTGATGACGATTGCGGCCGGATCATCATTCAGACGATTTCGAACGAACCGGCAGATGCAGGCTTTTCTTCGTGGAGTCGCGCCCGCAGTTGCGGGTCTGCTGGTCGCCGCGGCGTGGAGCGTCGGCCGCTCAGGGATTCATTCAATTATCGGCGTGGGAATGGCGGTAATCATTCTGCTAATCCTGCTGCGCTATCGGCCAAACGCGTTCTGGGTCTTAATCAGCGCTGGTGTGTTTCGATTCTTGTTGGCATTGGTGCTGTGGTGAGCCGACGTCAGTCCAATGGATTAGTCGGAATGAGGTGGGATCGCAAGAAAGCAGGGTCTTTGATTGGGAGTGACGGTGATGCCGTTCGGAGTCCCGTAGGGACGAGATATTTATAGCGCACGATTCATGACAAATTTCCAAGCCCATTTTATGGGCGACAGAATGTCTCGCTCCTTTGGAGCGGAGAATCAATTCAGAAGCGCGGGTCTATAAATATTTCATCCCTACGGGATTCTTTCGTACCGACGGGCCACGATCTGAAATCAACCCAGGTACTTCCGGAACGCCACTTCCAACTCCGGATACTCAAACTCATAACCTGCATTACTCAGTTTCTTTGGTATCACGCGCTGGCTCGTCAGGAGCATCTCGTCCGCCATCTCGCCGAATGCCAGCCTCACCGCGAACGCCGGCATCGCGAGAGCCGTCGGTCGAGAGAGCACGTGCCCGAGCGTCTTCGTGAATTCTTCATTCGTCACCGGGTGGGGTGACACGATATTCAAAGGACCGCGAAACGATTCGTCTTTCAGCGCCAATTTGATCGCTTTGACGACATCATCAATCGCCACCCAGCTGATATACTGCTTTCCTGAACCTACCTTTCCGCCCATACCCATTTTGAACGGAGTCAAAAGCTTCGCCAGCATGCCGCCCTCGCGCGCCAGGATTGGTCCGAACCGCAGGTTAACTGTGCGCACGCCGGCTGCGACTGCGGGTTCAGTCGCCTGTTCCCATTCACGGCAGACGCCGGCCAGAAAACCTCCGCCAGAATCACTCTGCTCGTCCAATATCTCATCGCCTCGGTCACCATAGATCCCGGTTGCCGACGCGCACAGAAAAACTTTTGGCGGCCGCTCAAGCTTGGATATCGCGTCGCTTAAAAGATGAGTGCCAAACACACGGCTATCGTGAATCTTGCGTTTCTGCTCATCGGTCCAGCGGCCACCGGCAATATTCTCGCCCGCAAAGTTGATGACTGCGTCAAAGCCTTCCAGCCTGGTCGCGTCGATCTGATCATTGTTGGGATGCCACTCGATCTCTCCCGCGCCGGCTGACGAACGAACCAGTCGCGTCACTTCGGCGCCTTCGGCTTCCAGCGAAGGAATCAGCGCCGATCCGACCAGTCCGCTTGCGCCCGCGATCAAAACTTTCATGCTCTCTAGTCTCCTTCAGTAACCAGCCGTGATGAATCGTTGAAATCCTAACGCAGCCATACCAAAGATGCTACCGGTGAGAATTCGTGGAAGTGTGGCCGTTGAAAACAGGGGGCTCCATCTTGCTGGGAGCGCGGACGTCCCGTCCGCACTAAGCGCGCAGCGCGAACGAATTAGTTTATCGCTTTGCATGAGATGCGCGCTTTCAGCGCAATGCGGACGGGACGTCCGCGCTCCCAGCATTAACCAGAGCATTATTTCAAATCGCTCCTTTATTGAAATCAGGGAAGCTGGCAATGCTAGTGTCACCGATTGCTAATTCACCTTCCATTAGCCATTTCTCTTTCATTGTTTTTCTGAAAGAGATCTGTAGAATCCCCACGCTTATTTTCTGACCGAAGCCTCCCGTGCATAAGGTACGAATACTCGTCCTCATTCTGGCCGGCGCAACGGCGCTCAGCTTTATCGGTCTGTTTCGAGCCCACACACAATCTGGTGCTCTGCGCCGGGTCACCAACACTACTGAAGAAGGCATCAACATCAATCCCTCGATCAGCGGTGACGGTAAAGTCCTCGCCTTCGAGTCAACTGAGGACATCGCCTCGACCGGCGGCAAGGATCGCTTTCGCGCAATCCGCGCGAACGTTGCCACTGATCCGGCGGCCTTCTTCCAAATGGGCGGAACACGTGCGGTGGCTCCCGGGATTTCACAGGAGGGGTCGCGGATCGCGTTCGCCTCTAAGGACGATCCATTGGGAACGAATGCGGATGGCAACTCGGAAATCTTCTTATTTGATGACGCGGAGCTAACCCAGATAACCAAAACCTTACCGGGTGATCTGGCGACCCGCGTCACAAACGGAAATTTCGCACCTTCGATCAGTGACGACGGCCGCTATATAGCTTTCTCTTCTAACCGTGACCTTACCGGCCAGAATGCCGACGGCAACCTCGAAGTCTTTATCTATGACACGATCGCGCACAACTTCATTCAACTGACCAATACGACGGGAATAGCCGGATCGAGCGATGCGAAGATTAGCGGAAACGCAGCCAGCATCGTCTACATTCGCGATAACGGAGCCACGCCAAGCCCGCAACGTGATCTCATGCAACAAGCTCGGGTGGGTTCGGCCCCGGCAACAGTCATCGCCGGCAATGTCCAATCGCTGGCGATGACGTATGGCCGGGCCGTCAGCGACGACGGCAAGCGGATTGTTTATTCGGCAGAAACTGCAACCAATACGACCCAGGTCTTTCTTTTCGATGACCGCAGCGGTGGTGCCATCAGACAAATCACTGCCCTGGGGACGCGCGCTACTGAGGTGCCGCTGCATCCGACCATAAGCGGTGATGGAACGCGCGTCGCCTTTGCGGCGCGACGCAGCGTTCCCGGCGCGCCGCCGAACTCGGATGGTGGGGTTGAACTCTATGTCTACGAAATTCCGTCCGCGCAGGTATCAAAGATCACCAATGCGCCTGCTTCGGCAACTGCCGACGTAGTCTCTTCGCTCAACGATAACGGATCAATTGTGGCCTTCAATTTTCCGCGCATCCTTTCGGGCGCGGTCACTAACAGCGAGCTGGCTAATAATTCCGAGATTTACCTGGCTGAGACTCCGCCACGCGCGGCTTTTGGCCCACTCACGGTCGTAAACGGCGCGTCATTAGGTAAGGAGCCATCGACAACAAAAGCTCTCGCGCCCGACAGTATTGCAGTTGCTGCTGGCGGGGCTTTGGCTAACTCTACGCGCCAGTCTCAAAAATTGCCGAACGGAACATTCCCGACGAATTTGGAAGGCACGACGGTGATGGTTAACGGCCGCGCCGCACAAATCTTTTACGTATCACCGGGCCAGGTGAATTTTCTGGTGCCTCCGCAAACTGAGATTGGGACCGCGGATGTCCTCGTTACAAATTCTGAGAACTTCGCTTCGCGCGGAACTCTTACCATAGTGCATGCGGCGCCCGGTGTCTTTGCAAAGAGTGGCGACGGCTCCGGGTCTGGAGTGATTTTGGACAGTGACACGTTGCAGGAAGAACCATTCGATCCGACCGACGATAACTTGCGCTTGATTGTCTTTGCTACCGGCGCGCGCAACGCTTCGCTGACTGCCGTCGTTCTGGGAGGGCGTGTAGTTAGTCCCGAAGGAATAGTCGCATCTCCTGGTATGCCCGGGCTGGATGAAATAAACGTTCGGGTGCCCCGCGATCTGCGAGGTGTTGGAACTGTTGATCTGTTTGTGCAGTCGGATGGCCGTGCCAGCAACTCCGTCGCCGTTACGTTTACCGGTGACGTCAAACGCGATGTTCTCATTAACGAGGTGCTGATTGATCCTTCCGACGGAATTGCCGGCGACGCGAATCAAGACGGGGTGCGCGATTCAAGCGACGATGAGTTCGTTGAGTTGGTTAACACTACTACTCACGACATCGACATCAGCGGCTACCAACTCTTGTCGCGCAGTGTCAATACGACGGCAGATACTGTGCGACACAGGTTCGGACCGGGCACAATCCTGCCTGCTTGTTCTGCCGCGGTAGTTTTTGGCGGCGGCTCGTTTGATCCAAATAACCCTGTCTTCGGAGGCGCCATCGTCGTCAAAGCCAGCTCCGGGGGGCTGTCGCTGTCAAATAGCGGCGGCGTGATCACTCTGCGTGACCCGGCTGGGGCAATCATTACTTCCCTTTCTTGGGGCGGCTCAACCGGCTTGAACGGCGAAGCCAATCAGTCAATTACCCGTTCGCCCGATCTTACCGGAAACTTTATCTTGCACCAGTCGGGGAACGCCGCTGGAAAAGGCTTCAGCCCGGGAACGCTGTTAACCGGCGCGTCTTTCACGTCGTGCAATCCATTCGTTCGCATCGAGCTCACGCCGCCGTCGGCGGCAATCGAGGCCGGTGCGAAACAGCAGTTCACTGCCAGAGCCATCGGCGTGGGCGGTGACGAAGTCTCAGGCGTCATCTTTTCGTGGCAGACGAGCAATCCCGCAGTCGCGGCGGTCGATCAGAATGGTCTGGCGACGAGTGTTGCCGTCGGGGCGGCGAACATTCGGGCTTCCGCGCACGGCCTGCAATCAGTACCCGCGGCGTTGACGGTGCGCGAAGTTCAGCGCGTGTTGACCCGCGTCGATGTCACCCCTTCCACCGCGACGATACCGGCGACTGGCGCGCAGCAGTTCGCCGCCCATGGTCTCGATCAGTTTGGAAAAGAGTTGACGGGAATTACTTTCAGCTGGGAGTCAACAAACACGAGCGTCGCAAACGTTGACCCGACGGGCCTCGCAAACGGAATCACTCAGGGTCAATCGACCATCAGAGCCAGTTCACAAGATGTGACCGGCAGCGCCAGCCTCAGTATCACTCCGACGACGATCGTTTTCAACGAAGTGTTAGCCGATCCGCCTGCCGGCATCGAAGGTGATGCTAACCACGACGGCTCCCGCGACTCTTCACAGGATGAGTTTGTCGAGTTGGCCAATTCGACAGACGCGGCGATCAGCCTGACGGGCTGGACCGTGCGGACGCGGCCTATCAACAGTTCGACAGAATCTGTGCGGCATATTTTCGCGGCCGGGACGATGCTGCCTCCGGGCGAGGCCATGCTGGTCTTTGGCGGCGGCACATTCAACGCAGGCGGTCCGCCGTTTGGCTGTGCACAGGCTGTGAAGGCTTCGTCCGGCGGCCTGTCCCTCACAAATTCCGGGCTGGCAATTCTGGTGCGCGATGGATTGGGCAACCTCATCACGCAGTTCTCTTATGGCGGAACCACAGGTTTGAACGGAGGCATCGGGCAGTCGCTGACACGCTCACCGGATATCAATGGCGGCTTCGCGCTGCACACCTTAATCGCCGGCGCACGAAAATTTTCACCAGGTTTGAAGGTTGACGGCACTCCGTTCGGCCAGTGTCCCGGACATCCGGCATCAGTCACCATCTCGCCGTCGTCAACCAACATCAATGTTGGAGAAAGGACACTTCTAATGGCTCGGGCTTTCGATCAGTTTGGCCGGGCGATGTTTGGAGTCGAAATAACCTTTGCTTCCGACAACCCCAACGTAGCGATGATTGATTCCATTTCGACGAGCCCAGGCAACGGCATCGCCACGGCAACCGTCTCTGCGCATAATCCCGGGACCGCACATATTACGGCTTCAGCCGCTGATGGCCACACTACAGCCGACAGCTCTCAGGCCACGGTCTTCGTAAACGGACCATCGCTGACGATTAACGATGTCAGTGCGAGCGAAGGCAACTCTGGCGCGACAACTTTTACCTTCACGGTCAGACTTTCAACTCCGGCCCCGGTCGGGGGTGTCGGCTTCAACATTGCGACGCAGGACGGGACGGCCACGACCGCAAACAACGACTATGTCGCGCGTGGTTTAACTGGGCAAAAGATTGCCGCGGGTGAATCCACTTATGCTTTCGACGTAACCGTCAACGGCGATTTGAACATCGAGCCGAACGAAACATTTCAGATAAACGTGACCAATGTTTCGGGTGCGAGCGTTGGTAACGGCCAGGGCATCGGGGCCATCATCAATGACGACAGTCCATTGCTCAGCATTACTGATGTCTCGGCGAACGAAGGCAACAGTAGTGCTACCACATTTACATTCGAAGTCACCGCGAGCCTCCCCGCGCCGCCGGGCGGTATTACTTTCGACATCGCCACCGCAGACCTGACAGCGACTGCGGCCGGCAGCGACTTTATAGCTAAAACTCTCAAGGGCCAGACGATTTCCGCTGGGCAAACAAATTACACGTTCCAGGTAACGGTTAACGGCGACACGTTGGTTGAGCCAAACGAAACCTTCAGCGTGAACTTAACGAACGTTGCCAATGCCGATGTCACGGATGGTTCAGGCACAGGGACGATTCAAAACGATGACACTGCTTCGCTGGTGATCAGTCAGGTATTTGGCGGAGGCGATAATTCCGGCGCCCCTCTTCGTAACGACTTTGTCGAAATCTATAACCACGGCACGACCACCGTGGACTTCGCGGTAACGCCTTACTCGATCCAATACGCCAGCATAGGCGCCAACTTCGGCACTAATCGAACGAACTTGAATACCGGCATGATCCTTCCGGGGCGGTACTTCCTGGTGCAGGAATCGGGCGGCACAACGAATGGCGCAAACCTGCCGGCGCCCGATGCTACCGGCAATATCAGCCTATCGAGCACCGCGGGAAAAGTCGCGCTGGTAACCGGAACTGCCTTTCTAAACGCTGCGACGTGTCCGGGCGACGACGGCTCCGTTCCGTTCAACCCGGGCAACTCCTCGATCGCTGACTTTGTCGGCTATGGAAATGGCGCGTCGACCGCCGGCCATTGTTATGAAGGGGGACCCGCGACCGCTCCATCAAACACGAGCGCCGACTTTCGTAAAGCCGGAGGATGTGTCGACACCAATGAAAATACGGCGGACTTCCTTGCCGGGCCACCAAATCCACGCAACAGTGGCTCGGCCGTCGGTGACTGCAAGCCGGAAATTACTATTAACGACGTCGCGGTCACGGAGGGAAACACCGGGACAGTTAATGCCACCTTTACCGTCATGTTGTCGACTGCCGGCGGCAACACCGTCACTGTCAATTACGCCACCACTGACGATACCGCGATTGCGCCTGTCGATTACCAGGCAACGAGCGGCGTCCTGACGTTTAATCCCGGGGACCTGACTAAAACGATTACCGTCCCCGTCAATGGCGACACTCTCGACGAAGCCAGCGAAACATTCTTTGTCAATTTATCCAACGCGACGAAAGGCAGCCTGCTCGACAATCAGGGACAAGGAACCATTACTGACAACGATCCGGCGCCGTCGCTTTCGGTCAACGATGTCACCGTCGCCGAAGGTGATGCGGGCACGATACCGGCAACCTTCACAGTCAGGCTTTCCGCTGCCAGCGGGCGCACAGCGACCGTGAACTATGCGACCGCCGATGACACGGCTCAGGCCGGCAGCGATTATCGAACCATCAGCGGCACGCTTACCTTTAATCCGGGCGACACCGCCAAGACGGTCAACATTCTGATCAATGGTGACACCACGTTCGAACCGGACGAAACCTTCTTTCTTATTCTCAATACCTCGACAAATGCTTCCATCTCTGATGCTCAAGGTCTGGGCACCATAGCCAATGACGATGCTGCTCCGCCCATTCCGAAGTTTTTCATCGATGATGTCAGTATTGTCGAGGGCGACAACGGCACTTCGGCGGCAACGTTTACCGTGACCCTATCACCTGCCAGTAATCAAACTGCGAGCGTGGACTTCACTACCGCGGACGGCACCGCTACGGCCGCCGGAAATGATTATCAGCCCGTGCACGGCACGCTCACGTTTAGTCCTGGAGAGACGAACAAGACGGTCGGGGTGAACGTCAACGGCGATACTCTGGTCGAACCTGATGAGACCTTCCTGGTCGATTTAAATGGAGCTACGGGTGGCGCAGGCTTGGGAGACAATCAAGGTCTGGGCACAATTCGCAATGACGACACTCCTCTGGTTTCTATCAGTCAGATTTACGGCGGCGGCGGAAATTCGGGCGCGGTATTCAAAAACGATTTCATAGAAATCTTTAATCGCGGAACTACGACTGTTGACTTGGCAGGCTGGTCAGTCCAGCAGGCCGCGGCCACCGGCACTATCTGGAACATAGCCGCGCTTTGTCCGGCCGGTCCGTGTCTGCTTATCCCTGGAAACTATTTCTTATTGGCAGAAGGATCAGGCGGCGGCGTGGGCTCGAACCTGCCGGCTCCGGATGCCTCGGGTACCGCAAACTTCGCAGTCAGCGGTGGCAAGATCGCTCTGGTCACCAACGACACTGCTTTAAAGGGAAGCGGCTGTCCGCTCGGCGCCGCGGTAGTTGATTTCGTAGGTTACGGAGGCGCTGATTGTTTCGAAGGCGCGAACAAAGCCGCTGCCCACGTTAACACCACTTCCGCTTTCAGAAAATCCGGCGGCTGCGTGGACACGAATGACAATTCAGGTGATTTTGCGATCACTACGCCAATGCCGCGAAACAGCAGCTCGCCGGCGAATGATTGCAGCACCGGATTCCGGCCCGACATCATGATCAATGACGTCTCAGTTACCGAAGGCGATGTGGGAACCAGGACCGTCGACTTCACGGTCACACTCTCTGCGGCAAACAACACCCAACCGGTTACTCTCGACTATGCGACAGCCGACGGCACTGCGATCGCCGGCGCGGACTATCAACCTACCAACGGCACGCTTACTTTCAGCCCAACTGAAACAAGCAAGACCATCACAGTGACGATCGACGGCGATCTGCTCGATGAAGCAAACGAGACATTTCTACTGAATCTATCGAATGCTACGAATGCTGTCATCCTCGATAACCAGGGACAAGCAACTATCAGCGATAACGATCCGGCGCCAACACTTTCCATCGATGATCTGGCATCGATTTCGGAAGGCGATGGCGGCACAAGTGTAGCTAACCTTGTCGTGACCCTCTCGACAGCCAGCGGCCATGTGGTAACTGTGGATTACGCCACTGCGGATGGAACCGCCAACAGCGGCAGCGATTATTTAACTCGCAGCGGGACGCTCACTTTCAATCCAGGTGAGTTAACTAAGAACGTTCTGGTGACAATCATCGGCGATACGACTTTCGAGTCAAACGAAACCTTCTTCGTCAATCTAACGGCGCCCGTGAATGCCGCTATCTCGGACGCGCAGGGCCAGGGCACAATCACGAATGATGATCCCGCTCCGCCAACGCCGAATATAGCCATAAACGACGCGACCTTGGCCGAGGGCGACACGGGTGCCTCGACTATGGACTTTACCGTTTCACTCTCAATCTCGAGTGCAACGACTGTGACCGTCGATTACGCGACGGCCAGCGCTGCGCCGTCAATCGGCATCGCGACGCCGGGCCTGGACTATGTAAGCGCGTCCGGAAGCATCACGTTTGATCCGGGACAGACAACCAAACTCGTCTCGATCACGATCAGCGGCGACAAGCTGGTCGAACCTAACGAAACATTTGTCGTGAATTTGACCAACGGCTCTCCCGGCGCAACGATTACAGATTCTGAAGGGATCGGGACTATTGTTAACGACGACATACCGCTGCTCGTGATAAGCCAGGTCTATGGAGGTGGTGGCAACAGCAGCGCCCCTTACACCAACGACTTCATTGAGATCTTCAACCGCGGAAGTACTACCGTGGACTTCTCGGTCACGCCGTATTCCGTCCAATACGCGGCGGCCAACAGCGCCTTCGCCGGCAGTAAGACCGATATCACCTCGGGAATGATTCCGCCCGGTCACTACTTCCTTATTCAGGAAGCATCCGGCGGCGTGATCGGCTCGCCTTTGCCGGTTCCAGACACAACCGGCACGATTAACCTGGCCGCCACCGCTGGGAAGGTCGCCCTGGTCGTCGGTACCTCGCTGCTAAGCACAGTCACGTGTCCCGGTGACGATGGCTCTGCTCCGTTCAATCCGAATCTCCCTGCCATCGCGGACTTCCTCGGTTACGGCAGTGCAGCCAATTGTTACGAAGGCTCCGGGCCTCCCGCCGTCTCCAGCACAAATTCAAATGCCCGCTCAGTTGTGCGCACATCAAGCTGCAATGACACAAACATCAACTTGGCTGATTTCAGTAATCCGACGACGGCGCCTGTAGCGCGGAGCACAAACTCACCCTTGACTTCGTGTCCGTAGCATTTAGAATCCCGTCTCAACAATGAGCTATTCCCTGCAGTAGCTATAGCGGTTCTAGCTTTGCGGCACCATAAAGTGGGCAGACAAGATAGCAATCCCCAGACCGCGACTTTCGTCACCGCAACTTCTTTCCTATCAGCAGCTTTGTACTTTATGAAATTCAATTGATTTCATAAGGCGGATAAAGATCTCATTCAACCACCGCCACTGCACCACTTGCGGATTTATCTACGCGCTGAAAGTGAGGGTGTGAATAAAGTTCTCGATCACTCTCTCTTTACTGTTCGCTAAGCTTCAGCTTGGGAGCCCATCTTTCCACAAAACGCTCAAAGGTATCCGATGCGTTACCCGAGAGGTACTCTCTGGCAGTAAGAATCGCTTCAGGCGAATCTGTCAATACTTCGAAAACTCCGACCTCTGCCAGATTACGTATTCTGTCATCCGTGGAACTAGCTATTTCAGAGAGTACTCGGAATGATTTCGCTATTAAAGTCTCGACCATCGCGTCTCGTCGTTTGTGCTCAATTGTGTCGATGATGAACCGCGCAAAGTCGCCGAAGACCAAGTAAGGACTGTTGTCGTTGTCATCTTGAGAAAGATAAGATTCTTCCGAGGACCGCTCAGTAGCAAACTCCGGAACGGATCTTAATAGCAAGTTAACCGCTTCTTGCTCAGGCGTAGGTATCGATGGAGACATTATTTTAGCGCGGCCTTGTGATCATTAATCATATCCTGTGCGATTGCGGCGTCCCGTGCGTTAAGCCTACCACTTAGCAGGAGCCTGTTTAGGCCGGTTATGGCTTCTTCGCCTCTCTGCGCATGCCCTAGAGCCGAAAGTAGTTGGCCAGTTGCTCGTTCGTACCTAATCGCATCCGCGGTGCTTCCGTTCCCCACGACCGCGTTTCTCTCGGTATAAATATTTTATGAAATTCCTTAGTTTTGCACTTTGTGCAGCATTCAAGAGGTTCATGCGAGCGGTACCCAATAACTTAGTCTCGCTGGCTATCTCCGCTGCCGGGAGAAGACGGCTAAGGCGAGTGATGGGACCGAAAAGAATAATCGTATCGGTGTAAGGACCACGGCGCAGCACTTCTAGATAAGCGTCGTAATCCATTCGCCACCGGATTTGATCCCCGTTCGCTCGACATAACTCACACCCACCGTTGGGAGCAGGATCTCCATCTCTTGACGTTGGGATTGAACCCGGATTTAGAACAAGAAGCGTCTGGCCAACTTCCACACCGACATTACCGAACTGCTTGACGAGATCTTTGTAGTTCAGATTGTATTGCTTTGCTAAGGTACTAAGGCTGTCGTCCTTTTCCGCTTCAAAACAGCGACCCCCGCCAGTACATTGAAATTCTTTCCACAGGCCGTCGGGATCCGTTGCAATGAGCGGTGTGTTCCCAACGTAAGCATAACCATTCCAACTTTGTGGGTCGAGCTCAATTGCTCCTACGTTCGCGGGATCGGGAGAAGTGAAGCGTCCTTGTGTGCTTCCGTAGTATCTCGCCCCGAAGTAATCGAGCCCCGTCTCAATGTCCCTCTCCTTATCCGTAAACTTTTGTCTGACTCCATCGCCCGCGCCATAGCCCTGTTGTGGAGTTCTGCCCCCAGGCCCGGCTGTGAGTTCCTCACCGAATGGTAGGTAGTCGTGACGACTGGAGACTGAACCACCAGAGTTGGTTACTACTCGTGGCGAACCGAGATGGTCTGAAGTCGAGTACTGTGTGCCGTTGGAGTTCATGGCCGTTGGTTCGACGGTAATCATGCTGGAACCGTAGAGGTATTCCTTCTTCAGATTTCCAGTGGAGCCATCGAACTCTGCCAAGAGTTGGCCGCCAATTCCGTAAACGGATCGCGTGTTCTCTCCCGCCAGCTTCTTCGCTCGCAGGCCGTCACCGTCGTAGACGTACGCGGAGACATTATCCACATTGCTGATCCTATTCTCAGCATCGAACGTGTAAGCATGGATCGTGTCGTTTGTCAGATTCCCCGCCCCGTCATAGCCGAAACCGCTGGTCGAGCAGTTGTCAAAGAGCAATTAGCGCTGAAGACGTAGACGATCGAACTATAACTTTTCGAAGATCATGGACAAACCGCACGGAGATGATCTGACTTGATCGACGTTTGTAGTTCCCAAGTCTTGCCGTTGGGATATCAAATACATGGGTCAGCCCACAGTTCGACGGGGAGGCGGATCATCATCGTAATGGATCAGCTCGCACCGCTGTTTTCACTCGAAGTCGTGAGGCGATTAGCTTTAGCGCAACTGGATCAACGCTCGTAAATCTTCCTTGGGTCGGTGCGAAGTACCTAGCCCCGAAGTAATCGAGTCCGGTTTCAAAATCCCGTTCTTTTAGGGTTAAGAACGTGTAGTTACTCCCCGCGCCCGCATCCACGCGAGAGCAAGTTGTCAAAGAACTGTCAGCAACTAAAGAGAAAAGCGGTGGCTCGAAATCGATTGATTTCATGAATCAATGAAGAACATCT
>DATNNY010000549.1:0-4538 GCA_035601635.1 Pyrinomonadaceae bacterium | reverse complement strand
CTTTTGCCGAGGCCGACCCATTTATCCTCGACCAGATCCGAACTGTATTGGCAAAAGGGATTACCAACGGAGGGGTAACCTATGAAGTCCAAATCATCAGCAAGGATAGCCAATCGAATACCAACCGGGCTTCGGAAGTCGCTGCGGACTTAATCCTTAAAGACAAAGTGGATTTATTAGTGGCTTCCAGCACGCCGGACACAACAAACCCGGTCGCGGATCAGGCCGAAGCAAATGAGACCCCTTGCATTACGGATAACGCTCCCTGGCAGTCCTACTTCTTTGGTCGACACGGCACACCGGACAAAGGTTTCACTTGGACATACCATTTCTTTTGGGGCGTGGAAGATGTGATTGCGTCTTTTTTCGCTCTCTGGAAATCGGTCGAGACCAACAAAGTGGTTGGCGTACTTTTCCCGAATGACGAAGACGGAAATGCTTTGGGGGATGCCAAAGTTGGCTTTCCTCCAGCCATACAGGAAGCGGGTTACAAACTCATCGATACCGGTCGTTTCCAGCCATTCAGCGACGATTACGGATCCCAAATCTCAGCGTTCAAGAATGCGGGAGTCGAAATTGTGACTGGAGCGGTTACGCCACCAGATTTCGCGACCTTCTGGAATCAAGCCGCCCAGCAGGGCTTTAGGCCCAAAGTGGTCACGGTCGGAAAGGCACTCCTTTTCCCTGCCTCGATCGCCGCCCTCGGCAGTCGTGCTGATGGGCTCTCCTGCGAGATTTGGTGGTCGCCAAGCCATCCATTTAAATCGGGATTGACCGGGCAAAGCGCCAAAGAGCTCTGTGACGCCTACGAGCATTCAACTGGACGAGCATGGACTCAACCCATCGGATTTCAACATGCTCTTTTTGAGGTGGCCATCGATGTCCTGAAGAGGGCCAAGAACCTGGGCGAACCGGCTTCGATTCTGGAGGCGATCGTGGCAACAGACTACCATTCGGTTGTCGGGCCGATCAAGTGGTCCGGGAAACCGGTCAAAAATGTCAGCAAAACTCCGCTGGTTGCCGGCCAATGGCGAAAGAGAGACACGGGATTTGAACTAATTATTTGTGAGGATACCACCGCTCCCAACATTAAAGCTCAGGACAAGCTCAGACTGCTTAGCTAAACTGATATGGCGCGTAATGTCGGGCTCCGGCGACTCTTTGGGAAGGACAGATTGGCCCAACCGATATAATTGAGTCAACGATTACGGCAGCTGGAACAAAAAACGGCGGCCATCCAGGATACCGGGTTCTAGTAACCCCAACCGAATGCACGCAGCCAGACTATCGGGTCAACGCTGCCAGAATTACAAGGGGACTACATCTATGAAACTAGGGTTTATCTGTCTGAACCTGCCAGGCCACCTCAACCCAATGATTGCGCTGGCGCGTCACCTTCAGCACCGCGACCACGACGTCGTCTTTCTTTATTCGTCAGGTGCTGCCGGCCTACCGTTTGTTCCTGGTCCCGAGACGGATCACGTTAACGAAAACCGACCAGATTTGAGCAAAATGCAGGGGCAGGATGCCTTGAAATTTGGCGTCGGCGCAGTGCTCGCTCAAACGGAGATGATATTAAAATCATTGCCCGCCGTTGTACAAGCAAACGGGATCGATGCCCTGGTAATCGATACCGTTCAATTCTATGCGGAATTGGGTGCGATGCATTTGGGCATCCCGTATATACATGTCTCAAACGCGCTGCACATGGACTTCACTGGTTATACGCCCATCTGTTTTTATGATTGGCCTCACCAGACTACCCCTTCGGCTCTGGCCAGAAACCGAGACGGTGTCACAAAGTTTGCTAAAATATTGGAGAACGCCAACGCCGGAATCAGAGCATATGCGAAGAGCGCCGGACTAGAAATCGACTGGGCAACCCCTCATTCCACTCTTTCCCCATTAGCGTCAATCACCCAAACTCCCAACGCCTTCGACTTTGAAAATGCTGATTGGCCTTCGCAGTTCCATCACACCGGTCCATTCCATGATGCCAAGGGGCGGGAGAAGGTGGATTTCCACTGGGAGCGATTAACCGGCGAACCGCTTATCTACGCTTCAATGGGGACGATACTGAATGGCCGGTTGGATGTCTTTCGCACCATTGTTGCTGGCTTGGCGAAGCATAAAGATTTGCAACTGGTGCTCTCTATTGGTGATCAGCTGGATCCGGAGCAGATCGGACCGGTTCCGAGCAATGCCATCATCGTCAAGCGGGCGCCACAGTTGGAGTTGCTCAAGCAGACCTCGGTCTGCATCACCCATGCGGGATTGAACACGGTGCTGGAGTCTCTAGCTCAAGGTGTTCCTCAGGTAGCCATCCCGGTTACCTTTGATCAACCTGGCGTCGCTGCCAGAATCGCCCACAACCAAACCGGTGTCGTCACCTCGTTAGACAAATTAACCGCTGACCATCTCTCAACGTTGTTAGATGAGGTGCTAACCAACTCCATCTATCGGGATAATGCAGGCAAGTTTCAGAAGACCATCGCTAAAGCCAACGGACTTTCTGCCGCCGCCGACCTCATAGAAGAATCCTTGGGGGTGACTGCGACGGCCGCCAAAGTGTAGGGCTTGTGCGAATGGACCTACCCCAGATCTATCCATGCAATCTGTCGCCCCCAAAACTAACGCGGCCACCATTACCGAGGCTGCCCTTCGCTCGTTCGATAGTACACCCGATCCACGTACTAAGCAGCTGTTGCAGGCGGCGGTGAAACATCTTCATGCGTTCGCCCGGGAGGTAGATCTCAGCACTAACGAACTCATCAAGCTGGCGGAGATTTTCACCCAAGCCGGCAAGATCTCCGATGCTAGTCGCCACGAATTTCTCCTGATGAGCGATATAATGGGCCTGACTATGGTTGTTGATTATAACACCAATCAGAAACCAGACGGAGCGTTTGAAAGCAGCGTACTTGGGCCGTTTTATCGGGCGGATGCTCCTTGGATTGAGATCGGCGGCGACATCTGCCGGCAAAAGGATGGAGGTACGCCCGCGCTCGTATCGGGACGGGTGTTGTCTACCGATGGCAGCCGGGTCCGCGACGCGGTGTTGGATATCTGGCAAGTCTCGGCCAATGGAATATACGAGAACGTGGATCCCTCACAGGTAGAGTTCAACTGCCGCGGACGATTGCGGGCAGCAGAGGACGGCAGCTTTCGATTTTGGACAGTCAAGCCTGTCCCGTATCCAATTCCAAAAGATGGGCCAGCTGGTCTGATCTTAGATGGCGCACAGCGCCATAATATGCGTGCCGCTCACATTCACGTGATTGTGGAAGCGCCCGGTTATGAAAAGGTGATCAGTGAATTATTCGTAGCAGGTGACCCTTACATCAACAGCGACGCCGTATTCGGAGTTAAGGATTCGCTTACGGTCGAATTTGTGATTCACGAATCGCCGGCAGATGCAAAGAAGTTTGGTCGATCGACCCCTTTTTGCACGGTCGATTATGACTTTGTACTAGTGCCTGGAGAGACCAGCAACCAAGTGGAGTTTTCGGCTGGCCGCACCTAATCCGGATTTGTGGCGTCCTGCGGAACTCCAGCGCGCGATCACGGATACCCATACCGGTTACTTTAAGGCGGGCGTTATGACGCAAGACTTCATCTGGGAGCAATATGCCTATCCGGTCGAGCTCAAGACGCTGGTCATATCGATCACGAAACGATATTTCACATCGCCTTTTCCGAGCCGCTCCAGCACTTCGTTGATCTCGCTCATCTTGACGAGTTCGATGTCCGCGGCGATGTGGTGCTTGGCACAAAACTCCAACATTTCGCGCGTTTCACGCGTCCCTCCGCTGGCGGAACTTGCGATGCTGAGGCGGCTCCTGGCGATGAATGCTGGCGTGAACGGCTTCGAGTTGGGAATGCCCATGAGCAGAGTGTGCCGTCGATTTTTAGCGCCAACGCAAGGTTTGAAAACATCAACTGGCATGCTCCCCGATCTGCGCCGACTGATTGAAGGACTCATCACGATGTCCCTTGCGATGGCCGACAAGTCCTAGACTTGTTTTATTCGCGTCCGTTCGCGGTTAGAGAGTCCTCGCGCAATTGTACGATCGTGAATGTTAGCACTGCAAAGATCTCAAAGGGAGGATACGCTACCGGCCATGACTCCACGGTGTGATCCCACGGCAAATCCCTTTGTGATCTTTGCGATCTCCTTGTTTAAAATCCGTCTCTGCGCGCTTCTGTAGACGATCAGGTTTGGACAGAAGAGCGCAAAGACAGATTTTTAACGGAAGGTCACGGAGGTCTCAAAGGGAGGATACGCTACCGGCCATGACTTCCACGATGTGCTCCCACGGCAAATCCTTTGTGATCTCCCTGTTCAAAAATTCTTTGCGCCCTTCTGTTTTTCCCTCGCCCGAAACAACGGGGAGTCACTGTTTTTTACCCTAAGTCCATCGGAGTAGCGACCCAGGTGTAACCGTCGGCATCCTTGCGCAGATGCCCGAGCCCTGGGAATGGGAAATGGCAAGCAAGAATGGCGTGCCTCTGCTGCGCGATCTGGTCAAAAACCCGGA
>DATNNY010000548.1:0-15414 GCA_035601635.1 Pyrinomonadaceae bacterium | reverse complement strand
AACTTTGAAGCGACGGCAGCCGACGCCTGACGATCCGACGACTAACCCGGATGGCACGGCGAAACCGGCCAGCACTAAACCAGCTCCGCCCAGTCTGAAACGCGAACCGCAGCCTCAGGCGACACCCACACCACAACCGTGAAAAATTGTGGCGCATGAGCCCGACCGTAAACGAGGGCTCAATTTCGAACTAAGGCTCTCAAGCAAAATTGCTTGAGAGCCTTTTTTCTCGCCGCCCACGGGAAGCAGGTGTTCAGAGGGCCGACTTCAGTCGGGTACTTTGAAGACTTGACACCAATTGCCATTGCTGACACGCGGCCTCTCCAGCACATTATGGTTCGTGATACTGAACTGCAGTCGCTGGTGCGGCGCCGGTCTTCGCGGCCGGCGCTTCCCGCCACATGACACCCCGGAAGAAAGCGCGGAAGTATCCGTACATCGAAAAGATTGAGGAGATCACTACGACCCAGAGGAGTGCTCGCCCGGCCGTGTACAGCAAAACCTGCCAATCAATCCAACTCATGCGGACGGGTCCGGTAAGATGCGACCAGGCGAGACGCAACTCAGGCACCGTCCAGAACTGAATCGCCGGAAAAGGCCGGCCAAAATTTGAAACGTGCGGCGACCCGCCCGCGGGCGAGACCGACAGGATCAACAGACCCACCGTGACCACCTGCGCGACCATCTTAAACTTGCCCATGCGCGAAGCCGAGATTATCACTCCCTCAGTCGCGGCAATTGAGCGCAGGCCGGTAACCGCAAATTCGCGTCCCACGATAATGACGACCGCCCAGGCCGGCGCCAGATGGTTCTCGACAAGTGAAATCAGCGCCGCCGAAATCAAAAGCTTGTCGGCAATCGGATCTAATAACTTGCCAAGTTTTGAAACCTGCTGGCGGCTGCGCGCAATCTTGCCGTCAAAATAGTCAGTCAACGCGGCAATTACGAAAATCGATACGCCCAGGAGGTAGCTCGGCACGCCCAGCCAGTTTTCAGACACCGGCGTCAGCAGCACCACGACCAGCAGCGGCACGATAAAGATTCGCGAAAGTGTCAGAGCGTTAGGTAAATTCACTCACGAGGCTCCAGATTTATATTTGAGCGACTCAGATTGCAGTCTAGGTTTCGTTGTTTTGAGTGTCAAGATAGACGAGAGTAATGTCTTAAGTCGCGCTTAGTAGATCGAAGCAATGACGATGCGAAAAATCACGATAGACAAATCTGAAACTTGATGAGATAGTCCCCAAATCAAATAAGAAGAAGGTAACGACTTGCGGAAGCTACTTAAGTGGACGGCGATCCTTCTGGTGGTGCTTTTTCTCGGCATCCAGTTAATGCGTCCAGCCAGAAGTAATCCGCCCGTGGACGAATCTCAGACCATCGAAGCGCGCACTCAAATGACGCCGCAGGTAAAGGCGATTTTCGAGCGTTCCTGTAACGACTGTCACTCAAACAAGACCGTGTGGCCCTGGTACACCAATGTCGCGCCAATTTCATGGTGGATAGTCGGTCACATCAACGAGGCACGCCAGCTCATGAATCTCTCAGAATGGGGCAAGCTTGATCGCGACCGACAGGATAGAAAGCTGAGACAAATCTGCGACGAGGTTACCGACGGCGGCATGCCGTTGCCTTCATACTTGCCCATGCACCCGAAAGCCAAGCTCTCAGAGCAGGACAAGAAAACGCTTTGTGATTGGACGGCAGCGGAAAGGGAACAGTTGTCGGGCGGGACAAATAGCCGCTAGATTTCTTTTGGTGCCGAGACTCAGCTAATAGGCATATGATATTACTGAAGTTTGTTGGCCCGCAACAAGAAGAAGGCTTGTTTCCTCTTGATCGAAAACCCACTCGTTACTTTTTTTCGGTGGTGCTTTGAGAATGTATCTCCGGTGCAATTCGTCAAGAAGTTCATCTGAAATTGACCAGGGTTTGGGAGTAAGCTCTTGAAAGGCTACGGTCGCTTCCTCGAACTGCTTCTCTTCGCCCGAGGCATGCAGACGAAGAATGTCTACCTGTGGTTTAAGATTCGGTGCGTCAATATCAGCTAGCAGACTGTTTGCATCCCTATACTTTCCCTGGCGGATTAGCGCTACTGCGAGGGCTACTTGAAAGTAAGCAGCACTTGACGGAAAAGGGTTCTCAGATACCCCGCGCTGAAATATCTGAATTGCTTCCTCAATTCTTCTCATCCGCATAAGAACCATGCCGCGGATGTGGAAAGCAATCCAGTCTTCCAAACCAGCCGGATTCCCTCCTGGCAATCCTTCAATCGCTTCATCATAACGACCTAAGGCTACGAGAGTCCAGATTCGACCGTTTCTTGTTATGGCGTCATCTGGAAATCTATTCCTGACTTCATCGTAGGCAGCCAATGCACCCTTGAATTCTCCCTGAGCCTTCAGTACTTCAGCCCGACCTGTCTTCGCGACAACGTCATCAGGATGCTGCCTGATTACTTCGTCGAACGCCGCCAGCGCGCCCTTGAATTCTCCCTGAGCCTTCAGTACTTCAGCCCGACCGCTCTTCGCCACTACATTCTCAGGATGCTGCCGGATCACCTCCTCGAACGCCGCCAACGCGCCCTTGAATTCTCCCTGAACCTTCAGTACTTCAGCCCGACCGTTCTTCGCGACAACGTTATTAGGATCTTGGGCTATCGCCTCCTCGAACGCAGCGAGCGCTCCTTCGAAATGTCCCATCGCTTTAAGTACTTCTCCCTGACCTGCTTTTGCAACTACTCCGGCCCCAAAAGCCCATGCCTGATGGAACGCCGTAAGCGCTCTGTCCAAGAGCCCCATATTCAACAGAGCATCCCCCTGCTGTGCCCAAGACCATCCGTCGTCAGGCGCTACGCTAATGCTTCGCTCGGTGAGATCCAATTGAAGAGAAAACATTCCCAATTCTTTCGCTTCCATCGCCAAATCACATAACGATTTTGCGGCGTGTTCAATCTCCCCGTTCTCCCTCTGATAATCAACAAGATCGTCGACTAGCTGCTTTACGAGCGACATATCATGTCGGCGGATCGCAGCAGAGATGCCGCCTTTCCTCTTGTTAACTTCTCTCAGGACGGCTGGGCGATTAAGTCCGACGCGTCTGCCATGTCTTCTTCTTGGGCTAGTCTTCGCTTCAAACTCGCTTTCCGCGTCGGGCATCATGGTCACCGCCTCGTCTGACTTGCGGAAGGAGGCCGACCACGCTTGAAGTACCTGGCGGTAGTTTCGCAATTGCTGAACAGCACTATCAAGACCGGCATTCAAAAGAAACTTCGGAATCCCGCTCTGATGTTCAAGCGCAATAACGAGCAAGCGAAACAACCCTCGCTGAACGGCAATCTGTTGAAAGTAAGATCGCTGCTCGTCACCACCGAAGACTTTCGTGGGAATGACATCCCAGACGGCGCTAACCTTTTCAATGAGAGGTTGGCGCCGTTCAAGGCCTTCGAGAAGCGCAAAAGAGTTCGGCAAATGTGACTTCTCGCAAAACTTCAGAGATCCTATCAAGTCCCTCTCATCCGGAAGGGGCCGCGCGTAAAGGATGCCCTCCAGACTGTCCCTAAGGTCATTACTCAAAAGTTCATCCAGGTCCTGCAGTGCATCTCTCCGAATATCTTCTTCGAGTTCCTCATCGAGTGAAATCAATGTGAGATCGAGAGCAAGAGCGAGATTTGATTCGGCCTCGAGTTCCCGAGCGATTGATTCGATATCTGAATGTTCGATAACACGTAGATCTCGTCCTTCGCCAAACAGATAAGGCAAATCGGATTGCTGTCGAACGACAAGCTTGGACGGGTCGTCAACGTCAAACGACATCAAAGACTTTCCGTCGACCAAGAGTGCCCTGCCCGCAGTTCCTGAGATCACAGCATTCATTAATTCACCTGAACGTTATGCTTCGCTAATTTAGATTTAATAGCTCGGGTGATGGTTGCGCGCTTGGAGGCTTGCGGAGCTATTACAGTAACTTGCTTCATAGTTAGGACCGTCATGGGTCCAAAAATGTGTACCTCAATGAAATCGTCGGATTCCGAAGTCGCTCCTGCGCTCAGGAGTATTCGTGAGTATTTATCAGGGGTAGTGGTGGAGTCAATCCTCCCGTGGAGTTTGGCCACACCGAGTTTTGCCCGCTCGGCCCAAGTCGCTCGATAGCCTTTGGGCAGATTGGGTTTCCTCGATATCTTAATATCGTGGCGCTCAACGAACAAAGCAGAATTCTCTTCAAACACGGAAGTTCGTTCGGCAATCATTTCCTCACGCAATACGATCGAGCACTCCCCGTAATTTGGCAGTCCTCGGCCATCCAATGAGAGGGCTCCGAACCTCATATGTTCCTTGTAGTTCGGAAAGAGAACCGTGTCAGCAAGCTCCCTCAACACGTCCCATTCGTTACCATCTGGAAGTCTTAGTCCGCCTTCAACCAGTTGATAGTATGTACCGTAAAGCTGCCGCGTGCTGCTAGCCAGCCGAAGCACATCGCTTGGATAACGTGCGATCACGGCCACAGAACCGGCAAGCGCGTTCTCAAAATCCTGAAGGGCGCCGTAACAATTGCGAGCAATCGCATCTGTTCTTGCTGCTTGATAACGACGGTCCAATGCTGACCGTTCATCTGGTTTGTCTGCGTCAAGCACATTCCAGAAGCGACCCGGCTGACCGCAATGCGGACAATGCTGGGCAGGCGGTGGAACATCATTGCCACAGTGCGAACACTTTTCCGAAAGAGGCATTCTTTATCCTACGTCCCTAATGAAATGGCGTTAGTCTTTAATTGGCGATAGCGGATGGAAGACATCGCCTCTGAACGGATCGCTTAATATCACAATTCAGGGTTGCAAGCCAGCAACTTGTCTTTTGCTAGGTCACGATGCCAGAATCGTCGTTCCCCGTCGTCTTTCGCATCGGGAGCCCTGGCGTCCCGACTATCAAGCGAAGACTGCATACTTCATACAAAGTTCATTCTGGAGATCGTAATGAAACCACGTAATCGAATTGTCAGAGCGGCGAAAAAGTGTTTGCTGGTCCTGACCTTCTCCTTGGTTGTCACCGGCTTTGGGTTCGGAATAGCGCTGAGTCAGACGCCGCAGGCTCGACGCGCGGGGGCGCAAATTCCACCACCCCAGTACATTCCGCCGCACGATTACGACCAGCGTAATATCAAGCTCGATCTCCGATTCGACTGGGACCAGGAAGAGGCGATCGGGACGGCAACCATCACGCTCGCGCCCGTCGTCAAGGACTTGCGTCGAGTAGATTTCGATGCCGCATACATGAGCGTTTCCGGGGCTGCGCTGGCGTCGGGATCACCGCTCAAGTTCGAAAACGACGTCACGAAAGAGAAGATCTCGGTTCTGCTCGATCGGGCTTATCAGCCTTCGGAAGAACTCACGGTCGTTATTTCCTATCACACCAACCAACCACCACCCGAGAAGCGAGCCGGCTTTGGCGGCGGCGGCCTGAATTTTATAAAGCCGAGATCTGACGACCCGACTCGACCGCGACAAATCTGGTCGCAGGGCGAAGCTGAATCCAATCACCTGTGGTTTCCCTGCTTTGATCACCCGAACGATTTCGCGACTTCTGAGATTCTCGCGACCGTGGAAAAACCTCTGAGCGTCGTTTCGAACGGCAAGTTGGTCGAGGTCAAGGAGAACGCAGACGGCACGCGCACGTTTGACTGGAAGATCGACGAACCACACGCAACCTATCTGACTTCAATAATCGTAGGCGAATTTGCCGCTGTAACTGGCGACTATGACGGTATTCCAATCATCACCAACGTTTATCAAAAAGAACTCGAGGAAGGAAGAGTTACGGCTGCGCGATTGCCCGAGATGGTCAAATTCTTCTCGGAAAAGACCGGCGTGAAATATCCTTATGCCAAGTATGCGCAAACAACGGTGCGAGATTTCGGCGGCGGCATGGAAAACATCAGCGCCACCACTCAAACCGACAACATGATTCACGATGCACGCACGGAATTGGATTCGACCACCGACGGATTGCAATCTCATGAATTAGCGCACCAATGGTTTGGCGACTATTTGACTTGCCGCACCTGGTCCGACATCTGGCTCAATGAAAGTTTTGCGACCTACTTCCAGGCCATGTGGGACGAGCATCATCTGGGACACGACGACTTTTTGTATCTCGACGTGAAAGCGAACCAGGAAGCCTACTATCAGGCCTGGGCCCGCGGTCAACGGCGGCCCATCGTAACGAAAAACTATGCTAACCCCGACGCTGTTTTTGATACTTATGCCTATCCGCGCGGCGGCGCCGTATTGCACATGCTGCGCACTTACCTGGGAGAGGATAACTGGTGGCGAGCGATCAATCATTACCTGACAAAGTACGCGCACCAACCGGTGGAGACCGCTCAGTTTCGAATTGCCATCGAAGAGACTACCGGCCAACCACTGGACTGGTTTTTTGATGAGTGGCTTTACAAGATGGGTCATCCGGTATTTCGTATTTCTCAGGACTACGACGCGACAAAGAAGACCCTGGTGATAAAGGTCCGGCAGGAGCAACTTCTCGATCTCGAATCTCAATACCCGCAGGTGGTGCTCTTCCAAACTCCGGTAGACATTGAGATCGGAACCGCGAGTGGCAATCGCATCGAACGGGTGCAGATCGATGCGAAGCAGGAACAATCGTTCAGGTTTTCAGTCGATTCAGAGCCGCTGCTGGTGAACTTCGATTATGGCGGCACACTAATCAAGGAGTTGGTGTTCGATAAAACGACGGGACAGTTGGTGTATCAACTGGCGCACGATCAGGACGTTCTGGGCAGAATCTGGGCGCTGCAGCAACTCAGGTCGCGGCGGAATGAAAGCAAGACTCCCGCGGATGATCGTCAAGCGATCATCAAAGGCCTCAGCGAAGCGTTGACCAACGATCAGTTCTGGGGCACCCGTCTGGAGGCCGCCGCCTCGCTTGATGGTGTTAGAGAGACGAGGGATGTGCTGTTAGCGGCTACTAAGGATCCCGAGGCGCGGGTCCGCGCCCAAGCCGTCAATTCTCTAGCCGCCATGAAAGATCCCAGTCTGGCGGACACCTACCAGCAGTTGTTGAATGATCGGAGCTACGCCGTGATCAAGGCTGCGGCGAACGCTTTGGGTCAGACCAGGAGTTCCACGGCCTTTGAATCATTAAGCCGGCTGATTGACGAGCCTTCGTGGCGGGACACGATTAGAGCCTCGGGACTTAATGGCTTGGCAGTGCTGGGCGACAAACGTGCGCTGGATCTTGGCCTCAAATTCTATGTCGCCGGCAATCCTCACGGTGTGCGCATTGCGGCGCTGGCGTTGCTCGGTTCGACCGGCAGAGATGACCCGCGCGTTTTTCCTATTTTAAGCACGCTGCTCACTGAGTCTCTGGAACGCCGCAATTTTGGGTTGTTTACTGGCGCCGCCGAAGCTATCGTCTCGCTGGGTGACGAGCGCGGCCTGGCGGCATTTCAGCAACTGAGCAAGAAGGCCGGCACGCCGCAGCAGGTGGTCTCGGCTATTTCGGGATTCGAGGCTCGACTCCGCGCCAAGTTAACTCCTCCAAAGCCCGCGTCCTGAGATCAAGACTGGTCCACGTCGCCGGTATGCGCGCCACGCGGACGGGGTTTAGCCGCTGCAGAGGTTAGCGAGTATCGTTGTGGCGAGTGCCAATTTACGTCACCCCGGAAAATTTTAGGCTTGAGTTGAAATGCGTTGTCCTGTTATAGTCCTAACTGAAAGCGCGCCTGCCAGCGCAGGGCGCCACACCCCCTAAAAGCCCTCTCGCCTTGAGGGAAACTGTCAATGTCGAATCAAACTAATGGAGAGAAGGCCAATTCCTCATCAGACGGCGGAGGAGCTGCCACTGCGCCTGCACCAAGAACCTCGCTGCTGATCATTGAAGACGACGAGAATATTTCAACTGCGATCGAGGAATATTTCTCGAGGTCTGGCTACACGGTAAACTCCGCACCTGATGGGATCGCCGGGATTGAAGCAGCCGTCAAGAACCGTCCGGACGTGGTGGTACTGGATCTTATGCTACCAAAGATGGACGGCCTGGCCGTCTGTAAAGAGTTGCGACAGAAGCACCCGCAAATGCCGATTCTCATGCTCACTGCCAAGGATGACGTAGTCGACAAAGTTCTGGGCCTGGAAATGGGCGCGGACGACTACATCACTAAGCCGTTCAGCTTGCGGGAAGTCGAGGCCCGTATCAAGTCGGTGCTACGACGGGCCCGTGCGGCCCCGACCGATGGAGATGGCAAAGACGAAACACCCATCGTCCGGGGCAATCTACGCGTTGATCCCCTCCGGCGCGAAGTCACAATTGCAGAGCGGCAGGTAGAACTCACCCCTAAAGAATTCGATCTGCTGCGGCTGTTTGCGGGAAATCCCGGACGCGTTTTCCCGCGCAAATATTTGCTCGAGAAGATCTGGGACTACTCTTATGAAGGATATGACCGGACGATTGATTCTCACATTAATCGCCTGCGAGCAAAGATCGAAGAAAATCCTGATAACCCCCAATTGGTGCTCACCGTCTGGGGCATCGGATATAAATTCACCGACGCAGAATAGAACGTGCCCTCGGCTTTCTCACCGGGCCCAACACCGACAGAATAATTCCGTAGTCCTGCGGAAAACATTCTCAGGCAATCACGCCGTAGATGGAGAGTTTCCAACCAGAATGGTGAACGTCATGCCAAATTACAATCCCTCGTCAGTCCTAAGCCAGCCGCGACGTGCTGCCTCGGCTTTACTCGCCGGTGCGCTTTTCCTCCTGACCGCCTCAGCGACCGTCCATGCGGCGATGATCCAAGCGGCAGCTTCGGACGATTCGTTTCTTTCGCCCTGGACCTACAGCACCGTTATTATGGTGTTGTTGCTGTGCGCTCTGGTCGTCTATAAAAAGCGGCGCTCCGCCGCTGAGTCGATTGATTTCGGCGAACCGGTCAAGTCAATGCAACGCACAGCTCGGCCGGCTACGGCCCAGCCAACGACTGCTCGCCTCGCGGTTGAACCGGCGACGCTCAACGAACGGCGAGCGCCGACTGAACGCCGCGCTCCGGCGATCGAAGGATCTCAAGTTTGGGAGAAGCCCAGTCCGGTTGAGGTGGAGGCGTCGGTCTATGGCGCCTATCGAATAGATCAGGAAGTGGGCAAGCTGGTTTTGGGCAAGACACATCGGATGGACGTGATGGCGTCGCGCGCGCCCGACGACCGTCGTGCGATTGAAGCCTCGCTGGTCAAAGCTCTGGATTCCTGGGAGAACAATGCAGACGCTCGCGGACGAGCGCAACAGGCCCTCGAAGAATATGGCTTTGTTGCTCGCCAGAGCGCGATGATGTTAATGGGCCGCGATGCCTGGGAACGATCGTCCGCAGCCCGAACACTCGGACAAATCGGCTCGCCCAGCTCTCTGACTTTTCTGATCGAAGCCTTGCATGACTCGGATTCAGTAGTGCGCAACCAGGCCGTAGCCAGTCTCGGCGAACTAAGAATGCCGGCGGCAATCGGCGCCTTGCTCGATATCGCGCGCCGTCATTCGGATATTCCCGCGTCGCTGTTGAGCGAAACTTTGAGCGCCTGTTCAGTCGAGAGTCTGGGATATCTCGACGCATCATCTTCCGAGCCTGCTTTGTTCGCCGATGGTAGCCCCCGCACCGACTCTCGCGAGGTGGGAAGCTTCATGGCTTTTGCCGATCTTCCGGAAGGCGATGACGATGCCGCGTTAACCGACGTGCTGGGCAGGCTGGCCAGCCCTGATGAACACGCGCGGGCGCAGGTCGTGAGTGAACTCGCTTCACATCCGGCGCGGCGCGCTGTGGCCGCCCTTTCCTCGGTAGCTCTGACCGATTCCGAGTCGTCCATTCGCTCAGCCGCGGTCAGTGGACTCGGCTCGATTGATCACGAATCGGGATTTGCCACGATCCTCATTGCACTCGCCGACGCCTCGCGTGAGGTTCGCGCAGCCGCCGCCCGCACGTTGAGTGGGCTTAGCTTCGATCGCGCGGACGCTTATGTGCGCGTAATGGAAACCGCCGATGCCGATACTCTACAAAGTGTGGCGCGCGCGTGCATCACAACCGGGATCGTCGCGCAAGCAGTGAACCGTCTCGCGAGCGAGGATCGACACCAGGCCTACGAAGCCTTCTCGCTTCTCTCGTTACTGGCAAAGGCGAATGAAACGGAGCCTATTCTTGAGGCCATTCGGAGCCATAAGGATGAAGAGGTGCGTCTCTGTGCAATTCGTGTCTTGAATGTAGCGGCACAGCCGGATCTGGCCTCAACGCTGCGCGAGATGGCCAACGGCGAAGCCCTGAGCGAGAGCGTGCGCAGCGCGCTTATCGAACTGCTGTATAAACTGGATCAGGACCAGCCGGTCTTTGATTTAGGGTCAAGTGACAATGGAGCCGTGTCGTTGCATAATTCTCTCTAGTATTCTGAAGGTTTTTCGTTGGTGTTGCCCCAATGATGAAGACGACGAACCAATCGCCCCGCTGTGCCAGAGCTTCGTCCGCGGTTTTGAGTTACAGCACAATTCTCCTGCTTGGCGCGGCCCTGGTGGCTGCGCAGGGCCGGATTGTGAAGCCGCCGGTGCAAACAAGACAGGGTTCGGGAAATCACCCGCATGTCGCCACACTGCGTTCCAGCGACTCATCCGAAGGATCGCGCGTTGCGCTCAGCTCGGACCAGTCCTTGAATGATTACGAGGCTTATCGTCGCGGCGACCGTTTCTATATCAAGATTCCGCCCACCGACGTACCACGCGCGGAAGCCCTTCGTGGCCGAGGTTTTGCCGACGTCAAGGTCCAGCGCAGTGGCGACAGCACCGTGATTTCTTTTCGGCTCCCGCCGGGTGCGAGCGCTCACGTCGAGCAACATGGCAACCGGCTCGAGGTGGTGTTCACCGTCGCCGGCGCCAATTCTTCACTCACTTCGAACCCCGGGCGAGACACTACACGATCTGCCGCAGCTGCGGGATCGAACAGAAATTCAAACGTAAGTAAGCGAAGTGCTGCCCCGCTATCTGCTAACAAGGGTGTGGCATTGAACCGGAACTCGAATGCCGGCAAGCCCACCACCGCGCCCGCAAGCGTTAACAAGAATTCCGCCGATCGATCCAGTTTGGCTGCGGCGCCAGCGCGGAATGCCGCCAATTCCAACATAGCCAGCAGGAGTGGGTCCGCCGCAACCCTGCCTGCCAACACGAGTTCAAAACCGGTCGCGACTCCCCCGCCGTCACCGATCCATTCTCCCAGCGCAAAGCCGACGCCGAATCTGAGTCCGGCTCAGAAATTTTCCTCGACCGCGTTGACGTCGCCAACAACTCAGTCAACTCCTCTGCAGACTACTAACCAATCGCGCCCGGACCGTTGGGGTGGGATGAAAGAGCGGATTAACTATTGGATTCTATTGGCTCAGCTCAATCCAATTCCAGTCGTCACCGGCGCCGTTGTGCTATTACTGCTAATCGCGCTGCTGCTTTTTCAGCGCCGGCGGTCCAAGTCTCCACGTCGCGTGCCTTCGGGCAGCACGAAATCAACAAAGAGCAAGAGTAAGCCGGATACCGTATCCAGTGTTCAGCCGGTATCGAAATCAAAATCTGCGCCTGAGGTGAGTCCTGCAGTTGCCGAAATGGCCACCGTTGCCGCTGTAGCTCCCAGGGCGGAAGCCGACGTCGAGAAAGTTGAAGCTGCGCGGAATGCTGATGCGAACCTCGCGGGAGATCCGCGTCGCCAGCGAATCGCGCAAGTTAACGAAGAAGCACAGAAACTGATCAATGGCGGAATCTACGACGAAAATCTTATCGGCTCGCCCAATCCGGAAACACGGCAGTTAGTGGGCGCGGAATTGCTGGCGGCAATCGTGGGCCGGAGTGCGACGCGGCGCGAACATGCTCGTACTGCCTTCATGAAGCATGGTTATTTTGACGATGCGACGCGCGACCTCCGCATCGCGGATTCTGCGAATGAACGCGCCGCGGCAGCGCGCCGGCTCAGCTTTGTTCATGATACCGAAGCCACGCCCCACCTGATCGGCGCGCTGGAAGATCCATCGCCGGATGTGCGCCGCGCCGCGGTCGAAGCCCTGATGGACCTACGTGATCCGGCTGCTATTGGTGCGCTGAATTCTTTGATGCAAACCGAAAACGATCGCAAGGTTCCACGCACCCTGATCAAGCATGCGATCGATGCCTGCGCGACCGCGCCACTCAATGAAGCTCCGTCAGTTGCTGGGCCGAAGTCTACTTCCGATACCCTCCCTGAGCCTGCTTCACGTCAAATCGAAACCGAACGCGAGGTGATCGAACTATGACAGCCCATGATTTGCTCTCAGAACTCCGCGCCAAGGGCGTCGAGGTGAGAACCTCCGGCGACGATCGCCTCGTGATCGATGCACCCAAGGGCACCATCACCGAAGATCTCAAGAGCGCCCTGTCCGCGCACAAGGCCGAACTTCTGCGCATTCTCAAAGCCGAGCAAACCAAACCAACTGAGGACGTCGTCAGTGAAGAGCAGCAACCCTCAACCGTTGCCCAGTACGCTACAGCTGCGGCGAAGCCACTGACCATTGCTCCCCAAGTCATGTCACAGGTCGCCAGAGAGCCGGGGCCCGCTGCACCACTGCCAAGACCACCCGTCAAGCAAGTTGAAGAGGCGCCGGTCGTGGCCAGCACGGCCGACGAAATCAGTCGCTTGGAAGCTGAATTGATGCGTCTGCGCACCGAGGAAGAAGGACGCCGGGCGGAGATTGAGGCCGCGCGACTCTCTGCCGAGAATGCTTTGCGGATCGAACAGGAACGCTGGCGTCAGCAGGAAGAGGAAACCGCGCGCCAGCGCGCGCAGAAGGAAAGACAGCGCATCGAAGTCGAAGCCCGGGAACAAGCTGAAGAAGAACATCACCGCCAAATCGCCGAACAGGAATTAAGACGTGCGGAAGAAGAGTTCAAGCGCATGCGCGCGATGGAAGAGATGCGCCGCGCCGAGGTCGACGCCCAAAGGCTGGCGGCCCAGGCCGCACACGAAAGTGAGCTGACGGTGCTGCGTCAGGCTGAAGAAGAACACACCCGTCATCGAACCGAGCAAGAGCGGCATTACCTGGAGACCGAAGCCAGGAAGAGAGCTCAGGAAGATGAATTGCGCCGTCGCGCCGAGATGAGATTCCGGGCCGTCGAAGAAGAGATCGAGCGGGTGCAAACTCGTGACGCCGCACGCCTCAGGGCCGTTGCGGAATCGCAACGACTGGCCGAAGACGTGACGCGCCGACGCGCCGAGGAGGAAGCGCGCCGGCATGCCGAATCTGAAGCGGTGCGCCGCGCGGAAGAAGAAGCGCGCCTGCGGGCCGAAATTGAAGCTCAAATGCGCGCGGAAGCGGCGCAGCGCCGCCAGGCCGAAGAGGACTCGCGCCGTGTCGCCGAAGAAGAAGCCCGGCGTCGCGCCGAGGAGGAAGCGCAACGGCTCGCGGCTGAGCAGGCTCGCCGTCTCGCGGAAGCAGAAGCCCGACATCGTGCGGATGAAGAAGCCCGCCGCCAGGCTGAGGAAGCAGCTCGACTGATCGCGGAAGAGGAAGCACGCCGCCAGGCTCAGGCCCATGCACTCCGGCAGGCGGAAGAAGAAAACCGGCTCAGGGCGGAAGCCGAGGTTCGCCAGCACGCCGAGCTGGAAGCGCGCATACGAGCAGAAGTTGAAGCGAAGATTCGCGCGGAGGAAGCAGATCGGCATCAAACGGAGGCCGCACGCCGCAGAGCTGAACACGAACGCATTCTGGCTGAAGAGGCCGCCAGGACTCAGGCGCCGCCCGATCGCGCGGAAGTCCAGGAGCCCTCAGCTGAAAAGTCCAACGTCACAGAGATCACGGAATGGTTCGATGGGGGAATCGAAAATCGTGAACCGGTCCCGGCCATCGAGCCGGCGCCGCTGACCTTGCCCGAAGATCATTTTGGCACCATGCATGACGATGCCGGCGGCGAATTCGCTGCCGTTAGCGTGCCCGAAACACATGATGAGGTCGCTTCCAGTCTGCCGCGGCAATTTACCAGCGAGCACCCGTCTGAGCGCGCAGCAGCCATCAGTGAACTGCCGCATTTGGGTGGTGAGGAAGCCTTTCAACAGGTGAGCGCTGCGTTCGACGATCAGTCGGTTGAAGTTCGCAACGCCGCGGCTCGCGCCATGTCCGAACTCCAGGAAGATCGCGCGGCCGCTTTCACCCGCGCGCTGCGCGAAGGAAGTCCGGAACGACGTCGCCGGATTGGCTCTGCGATCGCGTCATCCGGACTAGCCAACGAGGCAATCAGAAATCTTACCGGCGAGAGCCGCGACAAAACTTATGATGCCTTCTCGCTGTTGTTCTTGATGTCGAAGGCCGGCGAACTCCAGCCTTTGATGCGAGCGATCGAGGACCACTCGAATATAGAAGTGCGTCTGGCGGTGGTAAAGCTGCTGGCCCTAAGCGGCCAGCCCGACATTCTGCCGGCGTTTCGCCGCATGGCCGTGCGCGGGTCGCTGCCGCCTGAAGTGCGTTCGGCGATCATGGAAGCGATCTATCAAATCACCAGCCAGTCACCGGCAGAAGCTCCGTCGATGTCATAGCGCGAGGTTAATCAATCCGCAGGGCGCAGGGTCAACGACTCTGCGCCCTTTTGTTTGCCCAAAGAGTTACTCTGACTCGCGTGCTCGCCCGCGTTTCGTTTGCTCTTGCCTTTCTGATTCATAAATACCTTGACACAGCGCAGATCCCAACGTAAGCTCCGCGCATAATCCGGACCAATATTCCGCCAGCGTCTTTATCAATAGTTTTCGCTCATTCAAAACAAAGAAAAGGAGCCTCAATCCATGGGCCGAATCCTTGCTTTCCTTTACGGAGTGATTTGCTACCTGCTCTTCTTTGTGGCATTTCTCTACGCGATAGGATTTGTGGGAAATGTCTTTGTTCCCAAGTCGATCGATACCGGCAGACTGAACGGTCCCCTCAGCATGGCGCTGATCATCGACGCTGTGCTACTCAGTCTGTTTGCCGTTCAGCACAGCGTCATGGCGCGACAATGGTTCAAACAGGCTTGGACCAAAATAGTGCCCTCGCCGGTCGAACGCAGCACCTACGTTTTACTCGCTAGTCTTATGCTGCTGCTGCTTTTCTGGCAGTGGCAACCGATGGGCCCCGTCATCTGGGAAGTAAGAAACCTGACCGGCCGCACACTCTTGCAGGCCCTATTTTGGATTGGCTGGGGAGGTGTTTTGGTTTCTACTTATCTGGTCGATCACTTCGCGCTCTTCGGACTCAAGCAGGTTTACAACTACCTCAGGGGTAAGAACGAAGGACCAATTCCATTCAAGTCGCCGGCTCTTTACAAGATGGTGCGTCATCCACTCTATCTTGGATTTATCATCGCGTTCTGGAGCACACCGCGCATGACCTTT
>DATNNY010000547.1:0-6832 GCA_035601635.1 Pyrinomonadaceae bacterium | reverse complement strand
CGCTATGCGCTATGCGCTACGCCGGCGCCTACAATTGGTCGAATCGATCCCAAAACTGCTCGCTGCTCTCGTAGAGGTCGTTGAATAAGGCTTGCATCCGCTGATATCGATCGACCCATTCCGGATTGGGCAGGATTTCGTGATTATATCGAACCAGTTTAGCGACCGCTTCAGGGAGATTCGAAAATAACCCGGCCGTTACACCGGCAAGCATGGCGCAACCGAGTACGCCGCACTCCGGCTCGGCCAACGTTACTATTGGACAATTGTAAATATTGGCTTTGGTCTCGAGCCATAAACGGGTTTTTGCGCCACCGGCCGCGGCTACGACGCGATCGAGGCGGCTCCCTTTCGACTGCATGAGTTCAATATTTCTTCGGGCAGCGAAAGCAACACCTTCCATGACTGCGCGATGCAGGTGGCCGGCGCTGTGGCTGCTGGTGAGACCAAAGAACTGGCCGCGCGAATTGGACTTTCGCGCGAGACGCTCCCCGTTGAGGTACGGAAGGAAGAGCAACTTATCGGATCCAGGCGGCGCGCTTTCGGCGAGTCTGATGATCTGTTCGTAGCTGTAGTTTTTTTCGTGGAATGCGCGACGGGCCCAGCGCATAGCATCGCCGCCGGCGTCGACAATCGTGAACGCTGCGCACCCACCAATAACTCCTTGGATATTTGTAATGAGCGGATCAAGCACAGGTTCTTCGGAAAGTAATGCAATGAGCGTGGAGGTCCCGGTGAGGTCGCAGCCCATCCCCGGTCGGATCACTCCGGCTCCGAGAAGGGCAACCGGAAAGTCGCCGGCACTCACAGTAACTGGTGTGCCCACAAGAAGACCTGTGACCTGCGCGGCCTCAGCGGTGATCACACCAAGAGTCTCCCCGGGCGAACTCAGACGGGGCAGTTTGCTCGGATCCAAGTTCAAAAGATCAAGGATGTCGCTGCTCCAGCTTTTGGTTCGGAAATCGAACAGATAGCTGCAAGAGGCCTCGGTAAAATCGATCCTCCGTTCACCGGTCAACTTGAAGTTGATGTAATCCTTTGGCATCAACAACGTTCGAGCCGCTTGGTAGGCCTTCGGTTCGTTCTGCTTGATCCAGACTAGCTTGAACGCCGGCCAAGCGACGGTGGGAGGATTGCCTGCGATCGGCAAGAGCTCATCGGCGCGATGTTCCCGCAGAAAGCTGTCAACAATTTGCCGCGTTCGTTTATCGTTCCAAAGCGGCACCTCCTCTAAGACCAGTTCACCGGCATCATCGATCAAAACTGTACCATGGTTTTGTCCGCATGCTGCGATCCCGGCGATTCGTTCGGCGGCAGAGTCCACTTCGGCAGTCACAGTCCGAATACTGGAAATCGCTCCTTCCCACCACGTACGAGGGCTTTGCTGCGACCATCCGAATCGAGGAACAATCTGTTCATGTTCCTTTGCAGCAAACGCGAGAGTCGTACCGGTTGACGTCACGAGGGCGGCGCGCACACTACCGGTGCCAACATCGATAGCGAGCAGTAGGTCTTTCTTCATGAGCAGATGAGGTATCTCCAGGAATGTATGGGTGTGCGCAGCCTGGGTTCCGAATGTACTCGATTACCGGTTGCCGCATCGATTGAGACGTCTTAATAGGCAACATCTATAATAAGCTTTGCGTTCGCGGCCACTACGATTCCCTATGTCACAGATAATGATCCATGCTTTCGACAACAAAAACAGACCTATCCTCGCCGGTCATGAGCCGGTCGACCGCGTCTATTTCAACCTCATCAAATTGGCGACAGCCGAGTCCGACCGGTACCATTTGCCTCAATTTGAAACGGTGGTTGTGCCGATGGCCGGGGTTTGTGACGTAACAATCGACGGCGTTGAGTTCGCAAACCTGGGGGGACGGGCTGATGTTTGGGCCGGCAAAGCTGATTCCGTGTATGCCGGACCGGGTGCTGATGTCGCGATCGTTGCCCGAAGCGATTGCGAGATCGCTATCGCCGGAGGTTCCTGGACTCGAGCGATGCCCTCGTTCCGAATCAGACCGGAGGAGATCGATGTCGTCGAAGTTGGCTCAAATGAGACGGAATCTCGCCGTCGCATTTTTCATATCCTGGGACAGAACGGTGCAGGTCGCGCTGGCAACTTGCTTGTCAGTGAGCTTTACGCGGATGAGGGTTGTTGGTCCGGTTACCCGCCGCACAAGCACGATACTGATCAGCCGGGAGAGACTGCACACCAGGAGGTCTATCACTGGCGCTTCAACCCGCCAGCCGGGTTCGGCGCGCAGCTCTGGTACACCGCTGGTGGCGATTCTACAGCGCATGTCACGCGGCATGGAGACACATTCGCCTTCTCTACCGGCTATCATCCAACCGTAACGTCGCCCTGTCATGCGTCGTACATATTCACAATCCTGGTGGGAAAAACCCAACGATCGCTGATCCAGAATTTCGATACTACCTACCAGCATCTAATGGAACGGATTCCGGGCATCGATGCTATGCGAGCAAAGTTCAAATGAATGGTACGTCCTCTTTTGATCTCCACGGACGTAACGCATTAATTACGGGCGGCGGATCTGGTCTCGGGTTCGCTATTGCCAAATCGCTCGCGGCCGCGGGAGCTAGCGTGATCCTTCTGGGACGGAACCAGGAAAAGCTGGGGCGCGCCAGTGAAGAGCTCGTAGCTCTCGGAGCAAACGCGACTTACACGGTTTGTGATCTGCTCGATCGGAACGCAATCGCACCCTTGATCCAGGATCTGGAACGCAATGTCGGTCCGCTCGATATTCTGCTCAACAATGCCGGTGTCCAGCAGCGTGCCCCGTTCACCGAATTTCCGGCCGAGGGATGGGATCGAATGATGGCAACCCACATTTCCGCACCTTTCTTCCTGACTCAAGCAATCGCCCGCCAGATGATTATCCGCGGCCGAGGAAAGATCATTAATACCTTGTCAATCATGTCTGAATTGGGACGTCCGATGATTGTACCATACACGACAGCGAAAGGCGGTCTAAAAATGCTGACCCGAGGTCTCGCGGTCGAGTTAGGCGCCCATAACATTCAGGTGAACGGTATAGCGCCGGGGTATTTTCGAACCGAGATGAACCAGGCGCTGATGGACGATCCAAAATTTGACGCTTGGGTCAAACAACGTACACCCGCGCAGCGTTGGGGTGAGCCCGACGAAATAGGTGGAGCCGCCGTATTCCTGGCTTCTGGCGCGTCAGACTTCGTGACCGGCCAAATCATCTTTGTCGATGGTGGCTTTACGGCGTCGGTCTGATCGCAGAGGGCTCAGATGAACCGGGCCTGCCATTTTGACCATCCGGATTTGCCCTACTGACTCGTCACCACTAAGGTGAGCCTTCCAGGCCCGGAAATAAGGAAAATCATTTATGAACCTTTGCAATCCCGACTCCATACTGAGTAAAGTCGCTATCTTAATCCTTTCGTCGGCTATCGCCGCTCATGCTGCGGATTCTTTCTCCGATGCGGATAAGGCCTTCGTCGCCAAGGTTTCTCAAGGTGGCATGTACGAGGTTGAACTCGGGAAGCTCGCGGAAACCAAGGCGATGGCGCAGGATATCAAAGATCAGGGCAATACTGAAGCTCACGATCATATGCTGGTCGGCGACAAGCTGAAGTCCATCGTCGAGGCAAACGGTATGGAATTCCCAAAACAACTTAACGCAGAATTTCAAGCCCGGCTCGACAAAATCGGCGCACTGCCGGCCAACACGTTCGACGCCGCTTATATCGAGGACATGAAGAAGATTCACGCGGCAGATGGAGCTGCCTTCGCCAAGGAAGCGACTTCAGGTACCAATCCCGGTTTGAAGGCATTCGCAGCGGAAACCTACCGCATAGTCCAGCGCCATCTTGGTGAACTCGGCGCAAAGGTCCGCTGAGAACAGACCACGGCCGAGCCAGATTCGCTCTGTCTGATCTGCAGATTCGGCGAATCTTTAGACGCGGCCCCTTCCGGCCCCTTCCTCCTCGCCTGCTACTCGGTTTGGGAGAATCAGCATTCCAGTCATATGAAATAATTGGATCTCGGCGCTCGAGGTGAAGCTATCTTCCTCAGCGTTCAGCTCGATCGTGCGCGCGACTCTTTGGGTGCCGAGGAAGGTCCCTTCGACGAACCTGAAAAACTCTAATACGGCTGAATACTGAATTTAGAATTTGGAAGCCAGAATTGAACCTTTGCTTCCTTTGCTAACTTCTGTTTAAAAAGTCTTCGTGGTCTTTGTGATCTTCTGTGAAGAAGGCGCGAAGCGCTGGCCAGACTTAAGCCTGGGCTGTTTGGCCCAGGGAAACGTCCCCATCGCGCTCCAGCGCTGAAGGCGCGGTGGATTTTGAGAACCGCCCAAACCCGAGAGATAACGTGCGAGACGGCTCGGGGTTAGGTCAATTTGCCGGTATTGCTCGCGACAATAAAGCAACCATTTCCGTCGCGCCTTCAGCGCTACTCGCCTTTGTTTCACATTCCCTGGGCCTAACAGCCCAGGCTATAATCGTGTCTGCGCTTCGCGCCTCTTCATTGCTCCATAGCGAAACCGGCTCCAAAGCCGACAGTGCTGACCTATTCTGCAGAACACACGCTCTCTGATTCCCTCAGCACGCCACGATCGACGTCACAATCGCTGAGAGCTGAATACTGAATTTAGAATTTGGAAGCCAGAATTGTCGAACCTTTGCTTCCTTTGCTAACTTCTGGTTTAAAGAAGTCTTCGTGGTCTTTGCGATCTTCTGTGAAGAAGGCGCGAAGCGCTGGCCAGACTTAAGCCTGGGCTGTTAGGCCCAGGGAAACGTCCCCATCGCGGTCCAGCGCTGAAGGCGCGGTGGATTTTGAGAACCGCCCAAACCCGAGAGAGATCTTCGGTGAAGAACTTTTTGTGTTCAGTTTCCAACTGTCCGACGTTTATCGACCGCTCCAAGAGGCCAGCTGTGATGGCTCCTTTGAGCTATTGCCAGCTCGTACGAATCGGTCGTGAAAAACGACTCTTAGTGGCTATAGACTCTGCCCAAGAAATCAGCAATCAATTGAGGGTTGGCGGTGAGCCCCTAAGGACCCCGGGTTAGATGCGCCTGGGCCTGCCAAACCAACTCTGATCAAGGCGTTTTTTTGCACGAACAGAGGAACCACGGCAATGAACCGTTATAGAATCAGACGGATGGCAGAGCGTATAGCGCTTGAAATTGCCCGGAGTCTGCCTCAAGACCGTTTTGAGCAAGAGCTATGGAATCTGGCGGCTATCATTGAGGAGCATCTCTTCTCTGAACTGGTGCAGCTTGACGAAGCAGAAAGGCGTGCCGACGAAACCGCGCCCGTCAGTGAAGCCAGGCAGAGTGGGGGCGCGTCTAAAAAATTGGATTCAAGACGTGTAACATCTGGGCGGAGCGCATGACAAATAGCAAATAGCAGATAGCAAATGAGGCGCTGACCGCTTGCTAAGATAGCCTGAGACGCGGGCTGAGTTCTGTTACGCTTACACCGTGAATAACATGCGTCATACTATTGTGGGCCTGCGAAGCGCATCGGAGACAATAGATGCCTTCTTGATTTTTTAAACGCGGCCCTATCTCCTGCGCCGTTATCTCTAATCCCCTCAGCACTCCGCGATCAACGTCACAATCGCTAAGAGGCGGAATCCAAAAACTGGAATTCAGAAGCTAAAAGCGTCCTTTGCTTCCTTCGCTAACTTCTGTTTAAAATGTCTTCGTGACCTTTGCGATCTTCTGTGAAGAAGGCGCGAAGCGCCAGCCAGACTTAAGCCTGGGCTGCCAGGCCCAGGAACGTCAAATGAAACGCGATTAGCGCTGAAAGCGCGGTGGATTCAAGAACTCGCTCCGGCCAGAAGAGATCGCAAAGCGCGCAAAAGAGAAAAGAGCCGACGATAACCATTGAACTCACAAACAAGTGCTCGATCCTCAAGTATTCGGCTCGTTGAGAGAAAATAAGCTTTCTTTTGTACTCTATTTACTACACTGGTTCCAATTCTTGTTTTTTTTGCGAGGATTGTCCCTCTGTGGGACAAGTCGGCGTGTGTGAGTCTCCAGTCACTTCTCACCAATCACTTTGGTTGCGGCTTGCCGCGTTCTTTGTCGCTATTCTCTTGGCGCGACGCGCAGATGCTCTACTTGTTGCTTCTGAACGGTGACGTCGCATCTTTCACCGCCGCCGGTCCCCCGCAAATACCAGCGCCGGGTTCGGGGCACAAAAAGCGCGAAAGCTGTTCGTTCGTCGCGGCCGGCCTTCCACGACACCTGTGCACCAAACGCCGGCTCAGCCACCGTCAACAAGGCGTCAATATGCGGCACGACATGAATCGTGTGACGTTCGATTTGGTCCGTCCGGCGCCGATTGTGCTCAAGGCGCGTAGCCTCCAGGCGATCGGCATAACGACTCATTGCTTCTTCCTTATGCTGACGGTCCATCCGTTCCCGCAATTCGCGTGCGTAGTTCCCGAAATATTCGTCAACTCGATGCAGCTCCCGGCGCAGAAAACGTTGTTGTCGTTCCTTGATTCTGGAGAGTTCCAGTGACAGCTCGTTGTGAAGAGCGCGGCCGACCCAGTCCGCCGCGGCATTGGAATTGATCGCGGGCCATTCGGTTTCCGCCGGCTCAACCTGGATCATCTGCTCGAGGGCGAATTCCAGGGAGTTATCGCGCTCACCATTGGGAAGAGTGAACGCGAACCGATGACTGCTCCAGCTCTGTTCGCTGGCCTGAACCTCGCAACGCACCGCTGCCACTACCGAGAAAATCCAGGTCCGCAGAAATGGAGTTGTTCTCCAACCAGCCTGGGGCCCGAACTGCGCCTGCCAAAGCTTATCAGCTATCTCG
>DATNNY010000546.1:0-3495 GCA_035601635.1 Pyrinomonadaceae bacterium | reverse complement strand
CACTTCGAGCCTGCGCGGCGATGTGGCCAAAGTAGAAAACGGCATCCTCCACTTGAAGGACGACGATGGCGCAGTTTGCTATGTCGCCATCGACAAAATCATCGCTGTTTGGGAAAAGCACGACAAAGAGCGCCACTCGGGGTTTCTATCCAAGAGTTAGGCACCTAAGTCAATTGCTCTGAGCATTCAAAATGGATTTAATCGGCGACGCCAGCAAGGCGAGGATCATCGCCTTCATAATAGACAACTTCCTCGCGTGCCTTATCTCAATTTTGACAGTGGGCTTAATCGACACCGACAGTTCGATCGTGGGCGTACGACCTTGTGCCTCACCTACCTGAGTTACTTTTTCATCTTTGAAATGCTCTGGTCGCGGACTCCCGGAAAGTTCATGCAGGGTCTGGTCGTCCGCAATATCGACGGCACTCGTAGTAGCCTGAAAAGCCATCTGATTCGAACAATATCGCGTGTTTTGGAAGCGAATCCTATCTTGTTCGGTGGCATTCCGGCAGGCATCGCAATTTTCGCCTCCGCGAAGAAGCAGAGGATTGGTGATTCACTGGCCGGCACCGTGGTGGTTTCACGGCGCGACGTTGCCAGCTAATAAATCTTCTATCGCAAACTAAAAAGTCCGCAACGGAGTGTTCCGCAGCGGCCTTTTTCTATGATGCGTTACCTGTTACTTAGTGTTGGTTGTTTTCTTCAACGGCCTGCGTAATGGTCACAGGCTTGGCACGTGGCTTTGCACTCGCAGCCGGCACCGGCATCGCGTCAACCGGCACGTGGCGAAAACCATCGATGCGCGACAGCCAGTAGTCGTTGAAAGGCGAGTAGATGACGCCGTGGTGGCGCGAAGAATGATAGAAGCCATGCTCGTCGGCGACGATCCCTACGTGCGCCAGCCCGCCGAAGAAAACCAGCGTGCCAAATTTGTACTGCTCTTCCTTGCTCGGCGCGGCGAAGGTCGCCCAGTACGAGCGCGCCGGTCCGCGGCTGAAATCAAACCCCGCCTCTTGATAAGTACGCCAGACAAAACCTGAACAATCAAAAGAGTCAGGACCCGTTCCCGTATAGTGATATGGCGAACCCAAATGAGATTGGATAGCGGTCAACAAGAGCCGCTCGAAACGACTAGTGACCACGGGACCGGGGACGCTCGACGGGACTGAGCCAACCGTCCGTTGTCTGCGCTCCTCGCCCAGGGGTGGCGTCGACATATCAGTTTCCAAACGTATGGCGCCGTTGGCATCGAGAGTAGCGCGGGTTTGACGTGAATCAGCTTCACTGCTCTGGGCGACGACACTCGCGGTCACGCAAAAAGCGAAGCAGGCAACGAGCAGGCGGGGGAACAGTATACGATTCAAAGGGGTTACTTAATCTCCTTCTTTACTTTTTGTCTTGCTCAAATCTACGCGTGAGGTTTACGCGTGAGGGCGGGAGCGAATTGATTCTACCTATCGAAAGCAGGCGTCACAACAACCAATGTGACTGTTTCGTGATAACGCATCAACGTGAAATAGCAGTGGCCCGAATGAGTGCAGAGGATCACTATGCTCTAGTGAAAAGTTTGGATTTCGAAGGACGCAACGTCGAATCTGGGACACCGCCCGGTCACATTGACGCCGAAATTTTAACTTTGGTAGCTGCGAAGTTTGCGGAAAGTAGGAGGGCGAACTCCGCTCGCCCACAGGCATTCAAGCGAAGTAGATCTATTGACGCCAGAATTTGTTTTAAAGGCAGTACCGAGGGCGCTTGTTCGGGAATTTCCCAAATTCACGCCCTCCCGATCGACTGGGGCAGGCACTCTGCCTCTTCAGGGGACCCGGTCGAATCGTACCGCCGCGGTTGTCGGGGGAGAGGTTGTGACGGAGCTACCTTTGCAGCTCAGCCAATAGTTTCTTATTCAGCTCGGTATCCAGGCCTTCGAGCAGGCGACTTTGCGCCACTGCTGATTCCCGATCGCCTATTTCGAGATAGGCGAGACCCAGATTGTAGTAAGCCTCGGGTTGATCCGGCCGCAGGCGGGCGGCTTGCCGGTAAGCATCGATCGCTTCATTAAAGTGCGCGCCATAAAAATAAGCGTCGCCCAGCCGGTTGTAGGTATCGGCCGACGTAGGCTTCAATTGCAGAGCCCGGCGGTAGGCGCGGATGGCTTCATCGTTCCGGCCCTGTTTCACCTTGCAATAGCCAATCTGAATCCACGTCTCAGGCCGGCGCGGATTACGATTGGCGGCAGTCTCGAAGTAGCTGAGCGCGCTGTCATAGTTACCCAACCACAACGAATCGATTCCGCCGCGATACCACAACTCAGCCAGCAACTCGGGCTGGGTGACAGAGCGGTTCCGGGCTCCGATCTGGTCGAAAGACATTAACTGGAGTTTCTTTAACGAGGTGATGCGGGCCACTCCTAGCGCGAGATTGATGTTCTGGCCATTCGTAACTTTGACAGTAACAATGCCAATCACCTGGCCACGCATGTTGAGCAGCGGGCTGCCACTGTTGCCGTGCGAAACTGGAGCGGTAATTTGAATGATGTGTCCGAGGTCGGGAACCTCGCGCACCGCCGAGACGATCCCGTCACTAACTGAACCTTCCAGGCGCAGGGGATTGCCGATCACGAAAATCTGCTCGCCTTCGTCAGGCAGTGTGCTGGCGAATGTCAGCGGCCGCGAACGGTCCGCCGGCAAATCGACGCGGAGCAAAGCCAAATCGGCCTCTTCGTCAACAGCGAGGGCGCCGGCGACAGGATAGGTGCGGCCTTTGCCGTCCAGAGTGTGAATCTCAACCCGATGCGCGCCGCGAATGACGTGCATGTTGGTGATTACTTCACCGCTGCGGACAAAGAATCCGGTGCCGCTGATCAGCGGCTCTCCCTTCGCATCGTACGTCAGCACGGAAACCACCGAAGGCTTAATCCGACGAACCAACTCCGGCAGAGACTCCTGCGATTGTCCGGCCGCGGTTTGTGCCGTCGGTGCTGGTCCGACAAGCTGCGGTTTGTCGATCTTTGTCTGCTGCGTGGACGATTCCTGGGCGCTGACAAGTTGCGCAGTGGCGAGAAAAAACAGAGCCAGAACAATAATCAGACGGGGGATACTTCTATTCAAGGGGATAACCTCCTGCTTCGAACTGCAATAAGACTGAAGCAAACGACAAAGGGTTGCCGCGCAATAAATCGTGCCGGGGCTGTCTGAAGTTTTCAGCGCTGCTCGCGTCGCAGCGCGCTAAGGTCGGGAAGATGGAGGCCAGTGGGGCGCCAACCTCTCTCGGCATAATAGCGCAAGGTTGTCGGATTGGGAAGGGAAACTCGGGGTGGAGTTGAATTCGCCCCCTGCGGGGAACGCGAAGCGCTAAGAGTTGGCAGTCGATTAAGAGACCGGGACTGAAAAACACGGGCGAACTTCGTTCGCTGTGCGGCCGGGAAATACCCGATTGTTGCAGAGCATGTCGGGCGTTCTTACCCAATAAAAGCAAAACGCCCGCCGAAGCGGGTGT
>DATNNY010000545.1:0-5390 GCA_035601635.1 Pyrinomonadaceae bacterium | reverse complement strand
GTGGCGTCGAGAATTATTTTACCCGGGTAAAGGCGACCGCTGCGCTCACCGTCCAGAATCATTGAAAGTGCCGCGCGATCTTTGACCGAGCCACCGGGATTCAAGTGCTCGGCCTTGACCAGCACTGCGACGCCGGCGGGCAAGCCGAGCGCGACTCGTTTCAAAGCCAGTAAAGGCGTATTCCCGATCTGTGATTCCAGGTCGCGTGCACGCGGGAGTGCCCGTGACTGAACAGGGATGTTTACGTCTTCTTCGGTGATCATTGCTTCTAAAACGAAACGGCCGCGCTCTTTCCTGAAGGTCGCGGCCGGCTTGCTTAAACTATGGTCGTGTTAACTAAAGCACCAGTTCTCACGCACGCGAGTTTTGCCCGGACGCTCCTCCGACAGGAGAAGCAAACGTACAGGCGCACCAGTAATAGTAAAGCTTGCGTGTCATGACGAAAAATCCGTACGCAAACTATAGGCGCGGCCTGAAAAGACTGTCAAGGAACCGAGGCTACGCCTCGGAGTGTTTGAGGCTGAGCCTCAAAAATAAAATTTTGGGCCCTGCCGGAAAGGCGAAGCCTTTCCGCACATCAAGCGGCAGAGCCGCTCCTTTCACGATTCACCAAATGCTCACCAATTCACCAAATATTCTCGGAGCGTCTGATACATCATCTCAAACGAGTCAGCGCAGAACAGGACCGGCTGAAAATGCGTCGGGTCGTAGTTCAGATGAGCAGCCTCATCCAACTCCAACCGCCGCAGGTCGGCTTGGTGCATCTTTGCCATCTCTCCGGCCGAAGACAACAGCCCGGTGCCATAGGCTTTCACCGCGCCCTCTTCACGCAACACGCCAAACTCAATCGTGAACCAGTAGATGCGTGACAACATCTCCAGCGCGTCGGCAGACGTTGTTCGCCGCACGGCCTTCCCGAATAGACGATTGAGTTCGGCCAGGCGCGGACTGGCCAGGGTTACGCCGTGGCCGACTATCTCGTGGACCACGTCGGGTTCGGGCGTATAGAGCGGCGTCGAATGATGCCGAATGTACTGCGTGCAGAGAAAGACGCCGTCGGCAAGATTTTCCAGAAAGACTCGCGGCTGGACCAACCCGGCAACCGGCTCGAGGCGAAAGCCGCTGATCGCCAGAACCTTCTCGTTAACTTCACGCAACTGTGGAATGCGTTCCGGTGCGAAGTTCAGCTTCTGCAGACATTCCAGATATTCCGCGCAGGCGTGCTGCCGGTGCGCCGGTTGCAGCGCGCGCCAAATCGTAGACCAAACCTGATCCTCCTCGTCGGTATAAGGCGCCTCGGGAATGGGATCTCCGGGTTGATACTTTAGCGCGATTTGCGCAATCTGATTACGTCGCTGTCGATAAGCAAGGTCCCGAAAGCCCGGATGATCGGGATCGAGTTGCACAATCGCATTTCGATCAGCAATAGACTCATCCGGATCAGAAGCGATCAGACGCATGTCGACGTGATCGGAAAGTAGTTGTTGATCTCGTTTAGTTGTGGTGTCAGTTTGCGTTGTCATAGTTCTTGACCTTTTCAGTATCAGGGTGTCTTGGTTCGGAATCCCGCCTTAGGCGAAGTCTCTTTCGGAAAACTCTTCAACTGTTAAGCAGCCGCCTGAAGGCGGAACTCCGAACAAAAGAAAACGGCCACCGATCCTTCACCCTGGAAGGACCGATGGCCGGTTTCTGGAAACTTGTCTGCGAGTTAGTTCATCAGCTCGCGACAGCCCATCGCCCGACCGTCCCTCCAGATGGAGAGCGGACCGTAATAGTAATAATAGCGATGGCTGTAATGCCGGCTGATCATCTTTGCAATCCTTGAGCACTCGGCCCAAATCGTTGTTAGATTACTCGCCTCAAGCTTTAGCGTCAAGGAAGGCCCGGAGTATCGGGGATCGTCCTAGTTTGGTTTCGTCTGGTTTCACTCGCAGATAAGAACGATCCACGAAATCACACGAAACTCACGAACAAAAACTAGTTTCGGTTCGTGTATGTTCGTGGATCGTTTTACTTGGAGAGCGGCAATCTCTCAAAAGCAGGAGGCCACCTGAGACTGGATTGGTTTGAGAGTTCTGCGTCGCTGTGGTTTGATTGCACTAATGCCCATAGTCAAGAAGCGCGATCATCAGACAGAGTTCCGGTTACTGCTTGAATCAGCCGAACCGGTCGATCTGCCTCCGGCCGAAGTTGCGGTCGAAGCAGTGCTGGTTCAATTTGAGAAACTGAGACCTTACATTCCGGAGCTCATCGACGAGTTGCGCACCGGCACTCTGGCCGAACCGGTGGCCGTGATGAATGACGGCTCGACCTTTGCAATTCACGGCGAGACGCGCACCTTCTGGGTCAAGCTCTGGCACACTGCCGGCTCAGGGCTAACCAAAATCGAACGTGTGCAAGTGATTAGTTGTCTGCCATCCACACGCGGGACAAACGTAATAATCGGCGACGAAACGTAGTGTGATATGAGACCTCCGCTGTTGCTGCTGAGCCCGGATATTGTTTAGAGGCGGGCTACTGCCCGCCTTTCCGATTGTGATGGATATTCCCGATCAAGTCTTGAGTCTGGCTGAACGCGTTCGCAGCGAAGGTGGTCGCGCGCTGCTGGTGGGAGGTTGCGTGCGTGACGAACTCATGGGCCGGCCGCCGAAGGATTGGGACGTTGAGATTTACGGCATTGAGCCGGCCAGACTGCGCGAATTGCTCGATCGGTTCGGCACTGTGAACGTTGTAGGAGAGGCGTTCACGGTTTACAAACTCGGCCCCCATCTCGATCTATCGCTGCCGCGCCGGGAACGCAAGACGGGTCGCGGCCACCGAGCGTTTTTCATCGAGGGCGATCCGGAGATGACTGTGGAGGAGGCTGTCACCAGAAGAGACTTCACCATCAACGCGATCATGCAGGATGCGCTGACTGGTGAGATCATTGATCCGTGTAATGGGCGTACTGATCTTCAGCGTGGGATCATTCGGGCGGTTTCACCAGGAACATTCAGTGACGACAGCCTGCGCGTTCTGCGCGCGGCGCAGTTCGCCGCCAGATTTGAGTTTAGAGTCGAACCTGAAACCGTGGCCCTCTGCCGCGCGATAGATCTCTCCGACTTGCCCAGTGAACGCATCTGGGGCGAGATGGAAAAGCTACTGCTGCGCGCTCAACATCCATCGATCGGACTGGGTTGGTTGCACGCTCTGGGCGTCCTGGATCAGCTCTTTCCTGAAATCAAAGCTCTGATCGAAGTGCCACAGGATCCCGAATGGCATCCGGAAGGCGACGTCTTTGTTCATACGCGTCTGGTAATCGATCGAGCACACGAGTTGATTGGCGATCTTCCTTACGCTAAGCAGGTCACGGTAATGCTGGCCGCTCTGGCGCATGATTTTGGCAAGCCTCGGACTACGGAATTCATCGATGGGCGCTTGCGCTCACGCGGACACGAAGAAGCGGGTGTTGATCCGACGTTGAATTTTCTGAACAGGCTGAACATTCACACGCTCGAAGGTTATGACGTGCGGGCGCAGGTCTTAGCTCTGGTGCGCGATCATCTGAAGCCAGGTGAGTTCTTCAAGAAACGCGAAGAAGTCGGTGACGGCGCCTTTCGCCGCTTGGCTCGCAAGTGCGAACTCGATCTTTTGTATCGGGTCGCCAAGGCTGATTCGCTGGGCCGTAACGCTGAGTGGATTCCGCGCGAAAAATGGTATGACGCCACTGCGCAAGAGTGGTTTATTGAGCGCGCTCGCGAGTTGGACGTGGTATCGCAGGCTCCCGCGCCAATCTTGCTGGGCCGGCATCTGCTGGAAATGGGCTTGTCACCGGGCCCACGCATTGGCGAGATCACGCGCGCGATTTACGAGATGCAGTTGGATGGCCGAGTGAAGACATTGGATGAAGCGAAAGAAGTCGCTAAAGAGATGATATCCACAGATTACGCAGATTACACAGATAGAAAAAACTGAACGAAAAAAACTTGAAGCTGTGCGATCCTTCCTGACTAAGAGAAGCAAATCCAAGGGCTGGTCGGGAGCCAGGTCAAGCAAATGATAATGAAGGATCTCACCGAACGCGATCCAAGGACGTACGCGATCATCGGCGCCGCAATGGAAGTTCACAAGCAGCTTGGTTGTGGTTTTCTCGAACCGGTTTATCAGGAAGCCCTTGCCATTGAGTTCTTAAAACGAAGGATCTTATTTCGCCGCGAAGTTACCTTGCCGATCTTCTACAAAGGCGTCCACCTTGATACTCCTTATAGAGTTGATTTCATTTGCTGGGAAGAGGTGGCGGTTGAGTTGAAGGCGTTGGCGAGACTCAGCGGAACTGAAGAAGCGCAACTGATTACTATCTGAAGGCCAGCGGTCTCGAGATCGGCTTACTTTTGAACTTTGGTACTCGTTCCCTCGAATACAGGCGGTTCATGCTTTCTAACAGCAAAAAATCTGTGTAATCTGTAGATATGATTAGCTTTCAACTTACCGACGACCACGAAGCCCTGGTGCAGACCGTGCGCGAGTTTGCGCAAAAGGAAGTTGCGCCTTACATCAAAGAATGGGACGAAAAACAAGAGTTCCATCGGGAAATATTTGACAAGATGGCAGCTCTGAATTTGCTCGGCGTCTGCATTCCCGAAGAGTACGGCGGCGCCGGCTTTGATTACGTTTCACTGGGTCTGGTTTGCGAAGAGCTCGAAGCTGTAGACACATTCTTGCGCGTGGCGATGTCGGTCCATACTGGTTTGAATTCGCTGACCCTTTATACCTGGGGCACCGAAGCTCAGAAGCAGAAATATCTAACGCCGCAGGCGAAAGGCGAAAAGCTGGCGACTTACGGATTGACTGAACCCGGAGCCGGCTCAGATGTGGTGGGCTCGCGGTCGACCGCGCGGCGCGAAGGCGACGAATATGTACTCAACGGCGAGAAAATGTGGATCAGTCTGGCCGACACGGCCGACAACTTTCTTTTCTTTTGCTGGACCGATGAAGAGAAGCGCAAGAACCGCGATCACTCGGGCATGTCGTGCTTTATCGTTGAGCGCACGATGAAAGGATTCACCTCCGGAACGATTCACGGCAAGCTCGGTATTCGCGCGGGCAACACCGGTTATTTTTCTCTGCAGGACGTGCGCGTGCCGAAGGAAAATCTGGTGGGTGAAGAAGGCGAAGGATTCAAGATCGCTATGTTCGCCCTCGAGCAGGGAAGATTCACGGTGGCCGCGGGCGCTACCGGAGTAATCCGCGCTTCCCGCGACGCTTCGGTCGCTTATGCTAATTCTCGCGAGACGTTCGGCACCAAAATCGCAAACCACCAACTCGTCAAACAAAAAATCGCGAACATGGAAGCCGACTATCAAATGAGCCGCTTGCTCTGGCTGCAGGCTGGTTGGTTGAAGAACGAAGGG
>DATNNY010000544.1:0-2701 GCA_035601635.1 Pyrinomonadaceae bacterium | reverse complement strand
GTCTGCGAAAGCGCCTAGTCCGCTGCCCAGAACGATCGCCACCGACACCTCAACATCAGTGCGCAAGCGGATCAGACGCGCGGCTTCCTGAGCGCGCTCGTAAAGCGTCGAAGAATTAGTGGTCGATGACATTTGGATTTGCGCTGAAGACATTACACCAGCAATCAGGTTTAGAGTTCAAGCTGATAATCAAGACGCAGCCCGCCGAAGAATCAGACTTCGATTCACGAAATTACACTAAAGAAACACTAGCGGCGCGTGCTTAATTGTTTCGTGTGATTTCGTGGATAGGTCCTATTGGCCTTGAAAGACGCTGCCGTCGTTTTTCAGCGTGCTCTCAATCTCGAACTCTCTACCTTTCCTTCTGATAAGGCGTGCCGAGTGCGCGAGGGGCGCGGGACTGGCCGATGAAGCCTGCCAATACAACGATCGTCACAACGTAAGGAATCATCTGGATGAATTGGACTGGAATCTCTAAGTTTTGACTTCCGCGAGTGGTCGCATAGATGACCCGCAAGATGATGACCCAGACAACGGCAGCGCTTGCCAACTCGACGATCCGATTTCGGTTCAGGAACGAGAGTTGATGCGCGATGAACCAGAGGATCAGGAAGATCAGCACAGCCATCGCGATGCGGAAAGACAGTATCGAAACCGGCACGCCCTGCAACTGAATCGTCAACGCGTCCGCCAAGCCAAACAACAAGCACGCGAGCATCGTTTGCACCGGCCGCCACTTCCCGAAGATCAAAGCAGCCAGGGCGATGAAGCCGCGGCCCGCGGCCATGTTGCGGGTAAACAAAGACGATTGCCCAATGGAAAGATATGCTCCGCCGATTCCGGCCAGGACTCCCGATAAGACTACGCCGGCATAGCGAATTCGATTTACTCCGACACCGGCGGCATCGGCAGCCTCGGGATTTTCGCCGACCGCCCGCAGACGCAGACCAAACGGCGTGCGGTACAAAACATATCTGGTAAGGAGGGCCAGGACCAGAGCCAGCAGCGAGATCGCGGAGACTTCAGAAAGAATTCGCCAGTGCGGAACGAACCCGGGCAAGAGTCCAGAGAGCGTGGGCAACAGATTCTCTCTCGGAATCTGCGGCGTCGAACCGGAAGAAAGAAAGAGCGCGCCGCTGAGCACTGCCGGCAAGCCAATAAATAAGATGTTGATGCCCGTGCCGGTCACTACCTGATCGGCCTTAAAGCGAATGCACGCGAGCGCCAGAATATAAGCGACAAAAGCACCGGCCGCCATCGCCGCAACCAGGCCGATCCAGGGACTGTGCGCATAGTAGGTTACTGAGGCCGCCGTAAAAGCACCCGCGAGCAGCAATCCTTCGAGCGCAATATTAACGACGCCCGATCTTTCAGAATACAATCCGCCGAGCGCCGCCAACACCAGAGGCGTGGCCAGGCGAATGGTTGAAAAAACAAGTGATAGGGTAAGAATCTGGCGCATCGACTAGTTGATGTGAAGTGGCTTCCTCAATGAAACGTCGGGTTCAGTCCGCGAAGCGGACGATCGAAAATAGCCCAGCAGTTCACTGCTGGGTAAGGTGCCCGTATTTGTTTTGCTTCTGAGCCCGCGAAACGGGCGACAGAAAACTGAAACTGTCATCACGCAGACATTCTGCCGTCCGCTTCGCGGACTTGTTTCCTTACTAATGACTCGTTCCCAGCGATAAATCGCTGGGCTATTTTCGTTCGTCCGCTTCGCGGACTGAATGTTTGTCTTCATCCCTCAAACGACAGGCTACTGCCCAAAAACGGTTCAGGCTTTTGCTCTACTTAACTTCCTCAAGCTGCCAAATATCGCGTCCGGTCGCAGGGCCACGAGAATGATCACAATCCCCTGCAGCATATCGACGATATCTTTGGAAACATGGATTGTGTATGCGTCGACAAAGATCCCGCCCCGCAGCAGCACGGCAAAAAGGATCGCGGCGAGAAAGACACCGACCGGGTGGTTGCGGCCCAAAAGGGCTACGGCGATTCCGACGAATCCGTAGTTTGCTGAGAAGCCGTCGTAGTAACGATAACGGTAACCGAGCACTTCATTGATTCCGACCATGCCGGCCAACCCACCAGAAATAGCCATCGCCAGAATAATCTGTTTGCGAATCGAAATGCCGCCGTATTCTGCGGCTGTGGGATTCGCGCCCGTCGCGCGAATTTCATATCCCCACTTGGTCTTCCACAGCAGCACGTAAACAAATACGCAGGCCAGTATCGCCAGAACAAAAGCGATATTCAGCGGGATGCGTTCGGGCAATCCCGGAATAAATTTTCCCAAACGCGCAATGTGCGCGCCGGGACCAATCGGAACGGTCTGCAGGATTGGATCACCAGGAGTCTTGTAGTGGTATTGAGTAAAGTAACTGACCAGCGCGACGGCTACAAAGTTGAGCATGATCGTGTTGATGACTTCATGCGATCCAAAGCGCGCCTTCAGTAATCCAGGGATCCCGCCCCAAATTGCCCCACCTATAATCGCGGCCAGACAACAGGCCGGCAACAAAATCCATCCCGACAAGCCAGCGAACTTGATGCCAATCCACGCGGCAGCAAATGCTCCGATGTAAAGCTGTCCTTCCGCACCGATATTCAACAGTCCGCAGCGAAAGGCCACCGTTACCGCGAGCCCTGTGAAGATCAGCGGCGTCGCATAAAAAAGCGTGTAGCCGATTCCGTCCGGCCA
>DATNNY010000543.1:0-3187 GCA_035601635.1 Pyrinomonadaceae bacterium | reverse complement strand
GATCACGGTGGAATATCCGCCGGGCAGCACGGACCCAATCCACCGGCACAACGCACACGGTTTCATTTATGTGCTGGAAGGCTCAATCGTGATGCAGGTGCGAGGCGGAAAAGAAGTGACTCTCACGCCTGGTCAGACTTTTTATGAAGGTCCGGATGACGTTCACGTCGTCGGCCGCAACGCCAGCCAGACCAAACCGGCAAAATTCGTCGTGTTCTTCGTGAAGGACAAAGGCGCTCCGATACTAGTACCAGAGAAGTAGGTCAAGACCGCGAACATGCTTTGCCAAAACTTCAAGGAGAAATGAAATGAGCACGACCACAGTGAAAGACGGAACAACAATTTTCTATAAGGACTGGGGAAGTGGGCCGGTCGTCACATTTTCCCACGGCTGGCCGCTCTGTTCCGACGCATGGGATGGCCAAATGTTGTTCCTCGCCCAGAACGGATTCCGCGTGGTCGCCCACGACCGGCGCGGACATGGCCGATCAAGTCAAGCTTGGTCGGGGAACGACATGAATGGGTACGCCGATGATCTGGCAGCTCTCGTCGAAGCGCTTGATCTCACAGATATCACCATGGTGGGCCATTCCACGGGCGGAGGCGAAGTTGCACGCTACATCGGACGGCACGGTACAAAGAGGGTTGCCGCAGCCGTTCTAATCGGCGCTGTACCGCCGGTCATGGTGAAGTCAGCCGCCAATCCGGACGGGATTCCAATCGAAGTATTTGACGGACTGCGCAGCGGTGTCACTAAGGACCGTTCTCAGTTCTGGAAAGACTTCGCCATCATGTTTTATGGCGCCAATCGGCCAGGCGCGAAAGTCTCGCAGGGGATGCTCGATCAGTTCTGGCTATGGAGCATGCAGGGCGGTCTCAAGAATGTCTTTGACAGCATCAAAGCATTTTCGGAGACCGATTTTCACGAGGACCTCAAGAAATTCGACGTGCCTACACAGGTCATGCATGGTGAAGACGACCAAATCGTGCCGATTGATATTTCAGGAAGAAAATCGGCCAAGCTCATCAAGGGAGCCAAGGAACTTTTTTACCCTGGCTTGCCGCATGGCCTGACCGCCACGAATGCAGATCAAGTGAACGCCGACCTGCTCAAATTCCTGAAGTCGGTTCACCAAGTACGCAGGGCATCAGCTTGAATTCTTTGCGGGCTGATGGGGTTAGAATCTTCATAGCGGATCCCAATGGCGAAGTTGGGCGCGTCGATGTTCCGCTCACGTTTGTTGTCCAAAGCGAGTCACAAGTGACCGAGTCCGCACACTCGACGCTGCTTTCAAGCGGCCCGAATGCAGCACTCCTGTTTCCGGAGTTAAGTCCTGCGCAGATTGCGCGGATTGCTTCGCTCGGAGTGATTCGTCCAATCACCCGCGGCGAAGTATTGATCGAAGGCGGCCAAACCAACGTGCCGTTCTTTGTTCTGAAGGCTGGCGAGATCGAGGTCATTCGCCCATCGGCTCTGGAAGAGATTCTCATCGCGACTGTCAGGCCGACTCAGTTCACTGGTGACATCAGCATGATCCTCGGTCGCCCCGCACAGATGCGCCTCCGTGTGCGTACCTCTGGCGAAGTCGTCCGACTGACACGCGACCAGATGCACGCCCTTATTCAAACCGACGCCGAAATCAGCGAAGTACTGATGAGAACGTTTATCCATCGACGGGTCGCGGTGATAGCGCAGGGGATTGGCGACGTGCTGCTCATCGGCTCCGTCGGGTCCGGGGCAACGCTACGAATCAAACAATTCCTAACGCGGAATGGCCATCCCTTCAAGTACCTCGATCTTGACCGAGACGCCGATGTACGGCAATTGCTCGATCGCTTTCGCGTGGAGCCGACGGACATACCTGTTGTGATCTGCCGCGGCGAGGCCGTACTGAAGAATCCCAGCAATCAGGAGATCGCCGATCGTCTCGGCTTCAACGCGGGGATCGATCACACCCACCGGCGCGATGTCGTCATCGTCGGAGCCGGACCAGCGGGTCTTGCTGCCGCCGTTTACGCGGCATCCGAGGGACTCGATGTGCTGGTTATCGAGGCGAGCTCGCCGGGAGGACAAGCGGCCTCAAGCTCAAAAATCGAGAACTACCTTGGATTTCCAACGGGAATTTCAGGTCGCGATCTGGCCGGACGCGCCTACGCCCAAGCAGAGAAGTTTGGCGCCGAGATCATGATCGCGAAAAGCGCCGCGGAGTTGGTTTGCGAAGACAACGCCTACGGCGTGAGAATCGACGACAGCGTGACCATCCCGGCTCGCACAGTGGTCATTGCCACCGGGGCACGATACCACAGGCCGTCGCTCGCGAATCTCTGTCAGTTCGAAGGTGTGGGTGTCTACTACAACGCGACTTTCATGGAAGCGCAGCTCTGCGAGGGCGATGAAGTCATAGTCGTAGGCGGAGCGAACTCGGCCGGCCAGGCCGCGGTTTTTCTGGCGCAGACGGCGAGAAACGTTCATCTCCTCGTCCGCTCCAGCAGTCTTTCAGCGAGCATGTCGCGATACCTGATTCGACGCATCGAGGAGACTCCAACCATCCACGTCAAGACGAGCACCGAGGTCGTGGCTCTTGAGGGAAACCTACATCTTGAGCGTGTGCGGTGGCGCGACGGTACGGGCGCGATATCGAGTCACGATATTAGGCACGTATTCCTGATGACGGGGGCCGGCGCGAACACCGGTTGGCTGAAGGGCCGTGTCGCGCTCGATGAGAAAGGTTTCATTAAGACCGGATCGGACCTGACGAAGGAGGATCTCGCCGCTGCCCGATGGCCGGCCGACCGCTCGCCGTATCTACTCGAAACCTCGCTTCCGGGCGTGTTCGCCGTGGGTGATGTTCGGTGCGGCAACGTCAAACGTGTGGCATCGGCAGTCGGTGAAGGGTCGATCGCCGTTTCGTTTGTCCATCGCGCGCTAGCTGAATAGTTCAGACTATCGAGATCTCTAATGACCGACCGCCATCAAGACCGTTAAGCATCCGAAGGCGATACAGTGAGAGAAGTGTATCTACCTCCTTATATACTTAGCTTGGTGATCTAGCCGCTCGCTGTTTGTCAGACTGCCGCGTGCGGTAGTCGGTCACGAAGAACCCGTTGATGTCAGGGTACGACACCAAGCTCGCGAAGCCTGCGAAACTCCCTTCCGACTTTAACTTTTGCGCTGCGCGCGTGAAAC
>DATNNY010000542.1:0-2176 GCA_035601635.1 Pyrinomonadaceae bacterium | reverse complement strand
CTGGCCTAGCCAAAACTCATCCGGTAAGGGTTCGTCAAAATCTTCGCTTGTCGAAATTGTGCCTCGATTAAGACCCGCAACACGCTTCTTTTTAGAGTGAGCCACAACCGGAACCAGGCGCGCCACCGGCGTGCCGTGCTCTGTGATTATCACTTCGTTACCAGCCAAAGCGTCTGCGAGCAAGTCCGGTAACTTATTTTGGGCTTCATCTACACTCACGGTTTGGGTCATAAATAAGTCCTCTCAGCACTAGGAGAGTATAGCATTGTCAAAGGGACTTTCACCGTCATTGCCGAATCCTGCGTCTGTCACCTCGAAGACAAAGAACTTATCGAGGCATTCAAGAGGAAATTCACCCTTCGCCGGTTGTGCAGCTGAATCGGGCCGTGGCCATTGCCATGGGCGATGGTCCAGAGGCCGGCTCGCGCACGAGGGAGTTAATCTGATCTGTTAGAAGGCGAACCTGTTCACTAAAAGCAGTCTTGGCGATGATATCGCGCTCATCGTCCTTCGTGGCTTCAGTTATCAGTGTCTTGCATTCGTGATCAAGGTTGTCGATGGTTCTCGACAAGAAATCGAATTGAGCGCCGGCCGCTTTTGTGGCTGAGCGTTCGGTAATCATCAACAGACTATTGATGAGTTGAAGCGTTTCACCAGCTCTTTTATCCCCCCTTCTTCAAGCTTTGTAACCTTCTCTTGAGATTCTTTCGCAGCTTTTGATGCAACATCAATCAGCTCCAAAGAAACGGCCGTGTAACGCATCGTCTCGACGGCTTTGCTTGTCACTTTCTTCTTTGTTCTGCCGTCGGCTTCGCACATCGGCGAATAAAGTCCCAACTTGCAAACTAAAGGCAATTAGGGAGGTGCCAATGAGAACAATGGTCATTATTTCAATCCAGGTTTTTATTGTATCTTCAGCTTTTTTTTGAGCTGATAGCTCGACTTGTAACTTTTCCAGATCTTTCTCTGCCTGCGTATGTGCCGCAGCGACTTGTGGAGTCATTTCAGGCCGGCTGCGGTCTTCGTTCAGGCGTGGCGCAGCATCGTTCCCCTTTCTGGTATTTTGGGAATACGAGAGGGTCAGAAAACCGAACACCGCGATCAGAAGAACAGACGGAAGCGTGCTACCAATGATCACTATCCGCTTTTTCGGCGAGGGGTTGGTCATGGTTCCAAGTTAAAGCGAACCGGAGTTTACAAGCGTTCTTTTGCTTGATCAAGAAAATTTGATCCGCTCAAACACTGCGGCGGCTGTGGCGATGATGGCAGAGACCAAAATAATGAAGGCACCCATCATGACTCCACCGGCAATATCATCCTTACCACGCATAAAGACGAATAAATAGGCTTCCGCCCCGAGAATAAAGATCGCCGTTGTTAATGCGCAATACTTGATGATCCGCAAAGCTCGCACAGAACGCTGGGAAAATATTTCGTTTCGTCGGGCATATCCTAATATCTTGAATGCCTGGTAAAGACCGACAAAAACTGGGACGAAGGCCAGGTATATGTACGCCAGGAATGGATCCTTGAAGTAGATCTCAAATTGCGTAGCGTTGACGTTCCTCCCCTCGACCTGGGGTTCCCAAAGCAGCAAGGCAAGAACGCCTACACCGAGAAGTGCAACTACTACCTGAAGGAAGATCGTCGAGCCTCGTCTCATAGTTGATCCTTATCGCTGATTTAGGTTGCGCGAATTCAACTTGGAAGTGCAACAGATCGTTGTTGCCCTTCGCGCCATTAGGGGCGAGATGTTTATAGAATGCGCGGCCTCCTAAAGATTTCTCCTCGCTCCAGCGGAGCGAGACATAGTCGGTCTCGCGTACCATTTGTCGGAAACATTGCGCTCCGCTGGAGCGCGAGTATCGGGTTCATAGCATTATCTATAAACATCTCGCTGCGCTGGAGCGAAAACGAATTCCACTGTTGCACTTGGAAGTTGAATTTACATTGCGACTCTATTTCACGGGTCTATCGTTGGTCAATAAATATTATCGTTATTTCAGAAGAGTTCCTCGGCCAGCGCGACGATGATGCCCGCAGGGCCTCGCATATAGCAGAGTCTGTACTTGTCCTCGTACTGGGCCACCTCGCCGACGAGTTCGGCGCCGTCGGCGCGCAGGCGTGCGACAGTGTCGTCGACGCTTTCGACTGTAAACATGACGCTCCGGAGGCC
>DATNNY010000541.1:0-3744 GCA_035601635.1 Pyrinomonadaceae bacterium | reverse complement strand
CTGGCTATCGCCGGCTTAGCGGCGCTGGCTTTGTCGGTCCCGATTGTGTTGGCTCAAACAACCAGGACGAATCGGGACAAAGAGACGGAACGCGGCGAAGGCCACGGCCACCGCTGGGGCGGCCCCGGCGAAGGCATGCATGGCATGATGCTTAGAGGGATCAACTTAACAGACGATCAGAAATCAAAAATCAAGCAGATTACCCAGAGCTTCCGAGACCGCACTCAGCCGTTACGCCAGGAGCTTCAGACGACGCGAGAGGCGTTGCATCAGGCAGGGGAGGGCAGTACTTTTGACGAGGCGTTAGCAACACAAAAGCTGACAGAGGCGGCTGGCCTGGAGGCAAAACTCATGGGCGAGCAGTTTAAGATGCGGCAAGAGATCCTTGCGGTGTTGACGCCGGAGCAGAAGACTCAACTTGAACAGAAGCGCGCGGAGTTTAAGGCCCGAGAAGGCGAGCGTCGCGGGCGTAAGGGTGAGTAAAGCATTGATCACTGGAGATGACGGACCCAAAATGGTTTGGGTCCGTCGATCTTACTTTCAATCTGGAGCGCTGCCTGAGGAACAGTCACGAACAGACTTCCGACCTGGAGTTAGCACGTCTGTCGAGTAGAGGGGACGAGTCTGCCTTTGCTGAGATCATGCGACGCTACGGCCCGCGCGTCTTCCGTGTCGTCAGCCGTTTCTTTCGCCAGCGCAGTCTGGTTGAGGAGGCCGCCCAGGAAGTATTCATGAAGGCATTTACGGAACTGAGCAGCTATGAGGGCCGCGGATCGATGGAGGGATGGTTGACGCGAATCGCCAGCAATACGTGCCTCAACATGCTTCGTAGTGCGAAGCGCCGGCCGCAACTGACAGCGTCGGATCTCACCGAAGCGGAGAGTAGCTGGGTCGAGAGCGCGCTGGCGCGAGCGGCCACCGAAGAGCACCGGTCACGCGAACGCAGTCTGATCGCGGCAGATCTCGCTGGGCGCGTGTTGGAAACGCTGTCTCCTGACGATCAGTTGGTCCTGACCATGATCGATGGCGAAGACGCTTCGGTAAAAGATGTGGTGAAAGTGACAGGATGGTCGGAATCGAAAGTTAAGGTGCTGGCATTTCGCGCCCGTCGCCGAATGCGTGCAGCCGTAGAGAAACTGTTAAGCGGCAAGGGTCGCGAACAGACATCGGAGGCCTGACGAACAAATGATAAATGAACACGTGATTGGCATGCTCGAGAGCAAGCGTTTCGGCGGGCTGGATGAAAATGACCGGGCGCAAATTCATGCACACGCGCAGGCTTGTGACTCATGCCGTCGCGCGTTTGAAGCCGCTCAAGTATCCGCATTGCTGTTGCAAGAGCGCGCAGCAGAGAACTTCGAACCGCCTCCCTTTTTTCAAACACGAGTTCTGGCTGCCTTGCGCGAGCGCCAGAGCGCCAATGAGACGTGGGCGTGGAGCAGACTGTGGCGCACTGCCGGAGGACTTGCTTCCTCAATGGTGGCAACCGTGGCGACTTTGGCAGTTCTGAGTTTTGTTGTGCCCAGCACTCAAAACGCCGATTCGCAGAGCCCCTCGGCTAACGCATATTCGACCGAATCGGTAGTGTTCGACGAAAAGGCCGTGCCTGAGGATCAGATCTCGAACAATGACGTTCTGGCTACGCTCTACGAAACAGATGACGATGTGGTGAAGTGATTATGGAAAAAATTCGCACAAGCAAGCGGCGGGTTCGGATCGCGGCGATACTCATCTTCGTATTAGGATTTTCGGCGGGCGCTTTGGCCTTCAATGTCTATCATAGATGGCGGACCGGCGATCAGGCGCGTCGACAGGAGTTTGCGCAGATGATTGACAGGCTGCAGCTCAACAACGACCAAAAGACGCAGGTCCAGCAGATATTCAGCGACACCCGTACCCAGTTGCAGGCCCTGCGTAAGGACGCTGATCCGAGGGTCGCGGTCATTCGTCAGCAGACCGACGAAAAGTTACAGAAGGTGCTAACGCCCGAGCAGTGGAAGGAGTTCCAGCAGATGAGAGACGAGAGGCGCAATAAAGCTCGGCCTCGGAACGAGAACGACTGATCTGCGGGATCTCTGCACCTAAAGAGTGGACGTCTTCCTTAAGTCTCAACCTAACTACATCCCTATCAACGTAAACGTTCTTAGTGATACAGCGGCCCTAAGTTTGCTGTAGTCACCTCGGGAAAGGGAGACTAACTGAACATGAAAAATAATTCTAGAACATGGATTGGCGGGGCAATAGCGAGCTTCGCGGTTATATTTAGCATTTTCGTCGCGACCAGCACGACAGCGCAGGCGCAGTATCGCAACGATCGAAACGATCGGGAAGATCGCAACGCGCAGAACCAGAGTCGTGATCGCAGTCGTGGCGACAGATGGGATCGAAACCGGGACTGGAGGCGCGATCAGAATCAGAGCCGGAACCGCAATAACGACCGCTATGATCGCAATAACGGCAACTATGGCAACTATGGCGGGTATGGCAACAACGGCCGTTACGGAAACAACGGCGGGTATGGTAACAACGGCGGCTATGGTAATGGCGGTTACGGCGGCTATAACAACAGCTCCCAGGTTGCTCTGAACCAGGGATATCAGGCAGGCGTGAACACCGGCGCGAGTGATGCGCAGCGTGGGCAGAATTTCGACCCACAGAGATCGCACTACTACCGCAACGCTTCGTCGCAGGCATTCCGTCAGGGATTCCTACGTGGCTATGATCAGGGCTATCGGCAGTATGCCGGCTACGGAAACGGCGGCTATGGAAACGGTGGCTACGGAAATCGCAGCCGAACGGGAAGCATTCTTGGAAATATCCTTGGCCGACCTTAAGCCTGCCATAGACAAAGTAATATCTAACCTGAAATGCCGCGCTTTACAGGCGCGGCATTGTTTTGTGCTTGAGCTCAGATTAAGAATCTGCAACAGATCGCAGCGTCACGATACCGGATCGCCCGGCCCCGCTGCCTGGGTCGCGTTAACGTGAATGCTGCTGTCAGTCGAATCAATATAGAAGTGGTTTGTGCCCGAACTGTCTGTCTGCGGGTCGGCGTTTAGCGTATAAGACGTGGGCGAACCTGCGGTTTTTGGAGTTACCTTCAAAGTGAAGATATAACCATCGGGAGAAGGTGGATTCCCGGCAAACTTCGAAGTCAGCATTTGTTCTTTCACCAGTTGATCGAAGGTTCCGAAGGTCCGGGCATGGGTGTTGTAGTATTGGATTTGCACCGCGGCAATGGTCTTTAGATTCTGCATCGTAGCCGCTTCGTTTCCCGCCTTCTGCGCGGACTTCCAACCATACACGGCGGCGCCAATCAGGATTCCGATAATTGCGATCACGATCATCAGTTCGATGAGTGTGAATCCGCGCTGATTCCGGGGATTTCGGTGAGTTCGGTTCATAAAATATTTCCTCAAATTGCTAAACGACACACTCTACTAGCAGTTCCAAAAGCACTGCCAGGGTCCATCGATGACGAGGGAATTTTACTACACAGCCGCTACTCACGCCATCTGGCAGCAAGGCGCTTTACTCTTATAAGAGATAGAACGCGAGCTTTTAGCGTACGCTGACTTGTCAGCGCTTTGGTGAGCGGCGACTTGGCGCCGCAAGGCTGGTCAACTCGGCTCTTATTTGGGGTCGCGACAAGTCGCGGCCGCGAAAGCGGTAACGAGTTATCGCGCTCCAAAGTAAGGGCTTTGCCGGCGGCCCCATTTCCGTCGTCCCTGCGCATCTGCCTAG
>DATNNY010000540.1:0-4953 GCA_035601635.1 Pyrinomonadaceae bacterium | reverse complement strand
AACGGGGGAAACTCCCGTCCAAAGCAAAAAAACTCAAGTCTCAAAAAACTACGACGCGCAAATTCTGGCAAGTCGCGCGAACTCTAGTACGAGTAGACGTTTGTGTCAACACAAAATTTTGCATAGTGATCGTAAAAAATTTTCATAGCGGTCGAAGGCAGCCGGGTGGACCTCTAATCCGAGAGCGGAATCGATCACCGGCGACGATGAGATTTGCCTCCTCACTTTACTGGCGGAAACGATTCGGCGGGTAACGCAGTCTTGCTGCCGGCGGATTTTTCAGTTAAAAGAAGTTCAGCGCAGAATAAGGACATATTCGGTGGCAGACAAGCGTCGTAGTTCCAAATCTAAGTCCAGCAAAATCAAAATCGATGACAGGCAGCGTGCATTTAAAGCTTTCTGCGTCTAAGCGACTTTCCTTATGAACCATAATGATCGCGATGCCGGTGTGATGCGGATCTACGAGCAGCTCGTGGAAATCGAGCAGAGGCTGATCCCCACGGGCCTGCACGTATTTGGCCGGCCAGCTGAACTCAAAGAAAAAGCCGATCTCCTGCGGATGGTCGCTTCGTTCGACCGGCCAGAGTTTGGCGCCCTCGCCCTGCCTAGACTGATAGCGGAAGCGCTCGGCATCAATAGTTATGACTCCTTGCTACAAGAAACATCAGCTAGTGAAACAAAGGAATTGATTGACTCAATTGTCGGGGAATCGGTGCGCCAGTTTTGCCATGGAGGATCTGACTCGGCCGCCAAGTGGCTGAGTACCAGGGCGAATGTTGAGGTTCAAAAATCGCTTCCGGTTTTTTTGCTGCTGGCAAACATTGCCGAACAACTTGATTCCAATCACGAGATTGACTCGCTGCTGCGCTCGTTGCGCGGCGAGTACATCGAGCCTGGACCAGGCGCTGACATCGTGCAGAATCCGCAAGTCCTGCCCACCGGCCGCAATACTCATGCGGTCAATCCTTATTCTGTTCCTTCGCACCTGGCTTTCACCCGAGCAAAACTCACGACCGACGCTCTGCTGCGTCGCCATTTCGAAGAGCACGGCCGTTATCCGCGCGCGATGGCTCTAGTGCTTTGGGGCCTGGACAATATCAAGACGCAAGGCGAGGGCGTCGCGCAGGCGCTTCATTTACTCGGGGTGCGTCCTGTGCGGGACGGGCTAAATCGCGCGACGGAAATCGAGGTAATCCCTCTGGAAGAGCTGAAGCGGCCACGCATGGATCTGGTCATGACGGTGTCGGGCATCTTTCGTGATTTGTTTGCGCCGACGATGGCTTTACTCGATAAGGCTGTGCGACGAGTTGCCGCGCTTGACGAACCCCTCGACATGAATTACGTGCGGCGGAACGTCTCTGAGAAGATCGACGGGGACGGTGGGGGTTTTGACGATGCAGTCGCGCGCGTGTTCTCAAATGCTCCCGGCAACTACGGCACAAACGTGAATTTCATGGTGATGGAATCCCGGTGGGAAACGAGTGACGCGCTTGGTGATCTCTTCGTCACGCGCAAGTGCTTTGCGTATACCCGCGACTCGAAGGGCCAGACGATCGAAGGCCGGGAAGCGCGCGAGTTGATGGATCAGGCGCTGTCACGTGTCGAAGCGACTTACCAGAACATTGATTCATTCGAAGTAGGCATTACCGACGTCGATCATTATTTCGAATACCTCGGCGGCATTTCCAAGGCCGTGGAAAAACGCGCGCAAGCACGGCCGGCGATCTATTTGTCGGATTCGCTTTCGCCGCAAACCAGGATCCGTTCATTGGCAGAAACCATTCGGCTCGAGACGCGCGCCAAGACCCTGAATCCCAAGTGGTACGAAGGAATGCTGAGCCATGGTTTCCGCGGTGTCGCCGAAATCGAAAACCACGTGGCTAATACTTTCGGATGGAGTGCAACGACGGATGCGGTCGATCCGTGGATCTATACAGACATCGCTAAGACCTTCTTGTTGGATTCGATAATGTTCGATCGCCTACACGAACTGAATCCGTATTCCGTCCGTTCGCTGACGAAGCGCCTGCTTGAGGCGCATGATCGTGGATACTGGAATCCGGACGAGGAGATCTTGGAAAAGTTGCTGAACATCATAGAGGATCTTCCAGGAGCATGAGGGGCTACCTCAGGATCGGCTTTTTGCTTGATTAGTGCGGATTCGTGGATCGTCCTTAGTGGATGCGAGGGGAAGCGATCCACGAACTCACACGGAATGACACGAAACCCTTGTTTGGGTTTTTCTCAAACATAGATTTGAGATAAAAAGAGAATTCGTATTTAAAGCACAATGAAGATTACCGTCCTTTATGTAGGTTCCAGTCTGCTCGCACCGCTGCGTAACGCCGAGCGCGAGATTAGCCGGCAGCACGGCCTCGATCTGCGTGTAGCGACTTACAATTTTGGCGCTTCGTTTACCGACGACCAGTGGCGCGCGATTGAAAATGATCTGCGTGAGTCAGAGATCTTATTTGTCATTCACGTGATGGATAGCGAAAACGCTACGCGGCTCCTGGCCTTCCTTGATCGAAATGGCGATCGACATCGAGCGGTGGTGGTCATCAACTGCATGCCTGAATTGATGAAGCGCACGCGGATGGGGAAGTTGGACGTTGAGCGACTTTCGGGAATTGGCTCACGCAAAGGCGCAAAGGCGCAAAGCAAGGCGCCAAAGCAAAGCAGAGAAAGGCAAAGCTCAAAGCCAGAGGACGACGAGGCATCTAGGGCAACCAGTTTGCTCGGATCTATCGGCTCATGGATTGGACGTCAGGCGCGGGGCAAGGGCGACAACAAGCAGAACGGCCATGGCCGCGCGCAATATCTCAAGTTCGCCAATCGTCTGCCGTCTCTGCTGCGATTTGTTCCGGGCGCGGGACCGTTACGCGACGCGAAGAACTATCTCATGATGTTCTGTTACTTCCTCCAGCCCACCCCGGCGAACATTCGCTCGATGCTGCTCTACGCGTTAAAGCATTATGTGGACGACGAAAGACTCAGGCAGATCAAGATACCGCCGCCTGAGTCAATGCCTTCGGTCGCCATCTATCATCCTGATGCGCCGGAGCTGTTTGAATCGTTCGGCGCTTATGCGACCTGGTACGCGAAGCGAAGGCAAAAGGAAAAAGTAAAAAGGCAAAAAGAGAACGAAGCACTGGATCCGAAATCCACCATTGGCTTGTTATTGCTGCGTCCTCAGATCGTCAGCAACGCCCGGAAGCATTACGACGGTTTGATTCGAGCGATTGAAGCGGAAGGGCTGAGCGTGGTTCCGGCTATTTCGACACTGATGGATAATCGAGAAGCGTGCGAGCGGTTCTTTATCAAACCCGCGGCCAAAGTCCAGAGCCCAAAGTCCAAAGCCGGCCGCACCGATTTGGAGCCAACTAACGACGGACACCTGACCACTGACAAGAACACTCGATCTCGTGTCAGCCAGATCGTCTCCCTTACGGGCTTCAGTTTCGTGGGTGGTCCGGCGATGAACGACAGTGAAGCGGCGGCGGAATTCTTGCGCGAACTAAATCTTCCCTACCGATCGATGGTAAGTCTCGACACGCAAACCATCGAATCGTGGCAGGAGTCTTTCAGTGGCTTGAACCCGGTGCAGACCGGGATGCAGATCGCGATACCGGAGATAGACGGTGCAACTGAGCCGTTCGTGTTTGGCGGATTAACGGCGCACGGAGTTGAGCCGGCGCCGCTTGAAGATCGCTGCCGGCGCATCGCGCGACGCCTGAAGCGTTGGCATCGGCTGCAAACAACTGATCGCGCTCAACTGAAGATTGCGCTGACGCTGTATTGCTTCCCACCCAATAAAGGGAACATCGGCACGGCTGCTGACCTCGACGTCTTCGCCAGTCTCTTCGATATTCTCAAACGCTTTAAGGACGAAGGGTATCAGGTAGATATTCCTGGAAGTGTCGATGCTTTGCGCAACAAGTTACTAGGCGGAAATTCTGAAGGCCTGGGCGCCACCGCCAACGTCGCTTATCGAATGAAAGTCGATGAGTATCTGCGGGTTTGTCCATGGGCAAGTGAAATCGAGGCTGAATGGGGGCCGGCACCCGGCGCGATCAATTCGTTCGGCGGCGATTTGTTGATTCAGGGAATCACACTCGGGAACGTGTTCATCGGGCTCCAACCAACATTCGGATTTGAAGGTGATCCCATGCGGCTCCTGATGGCGAAGGGCGGCACACCGCATCATGGCTTCGCGGCCTTTTATGCCTACCTGGAAAAGGTGTTTCAGGCGGATGCGGTAGTTCACGTGGGAACTCATGGTGCGACGGAGTTCATGCCGGGAAAACAGGTAGGTCTGTCAGGATCATGCTGGCCGGATCGCTTAATCGGCGAACTGCCAAACATCTATATCTATAGCGTAAACAATCCGTCTGAAGGCACGATCGCCAAACGCCGTTCGTACGCGGAATTGATCTCGTATCTGACTCCTCCGATTGAAAACGCCGGACTTTATAGAGGACTTGCGTCGCTTAAGGATCTGATAGGCAGTTACCGCCAGGCGACTGACGAAGGGGATCGCGAGAGCCTGTTTGCTGCAATTCAACAGCAGAGTCAGGAATTGAATTTCAATTTTGTCGAGACTGAAAAGAACGCGCGAGCGCGGACGTCCCGTCCGCATTGAGCGCAAAGCGCGAAAGAATGTTGGTCTGAACGCTCTATGAGGACGAAACGGTCGCGCCTTCGACGCGGTGCGGACGGACGTCCGCGCTCCCGGCAGGTCACTCGCCTCAAGGCTCGTTCCGCTTATCGAGCAGCGCAGTCACATATGCTTTGAACTCATCTGCTCGCACACTGTGCCGAAAGGCTTCGACGCCGTTGATGAACAGGACCGGTATTTCAAACTGATACCGGGCGAACAACTCAGGCTCGCTTTCGATGTCGACTTCTTCCAGCGCATAGAGTTCGGCGCAGCCGGAGCTGCGCATAACTTCC
>DATNNY010000539.1:0-7461 GCA_035601635.1 Pyrinomonadaceae bacterium | reverse complement strand
GTTCGCTATTTACTGGATGAAGGAGCCGACATCAACGCTCGCGAAAAGCTGGGTCATACCGCGCTGGCCGAAGCGGCCTATTACGGGCGTGTCGACGTGATTAAGGAATTATTACTTCGTGGCGCCGATATCAACGCTATCACTGACGATGGCACCGCCCTCGACATTGCGGTTGCCAGGAAAAACACCGAAACGGCAGACTTACTTAAGCATCGAGGAGGCAAGACCGCCTCTGAGATCAGCACCGGCAGTTAGCGTTTGGCGTTCCGCCTTTTAGGCGGGAAGGCGCTTTATCAAGTCATGACAACGAAGCTTTCACCAACCGAAATCTACAAGGACCGGCGAGTCTTCCTGATTGGCAGCACAGGTTTTCTCGGCAAGGTTACGCTGAGCATGCTGCTGCACCGTTTTCCCAACGTCGGCCGAGTTTACGTAACCGTGCGCGCTCGCTCGCAGGAAGAATCCGAAACCCGTTTCTGGAATAACGTCATCACCGCCCCGCCCTTCGATCCTTTGCGTGAGCGCTATGGCAGCGCGATGGAAGGTTTCATCCGCGACAAAGTGGTGGTAGTCGGTGGAGATATCGCCGAGGTCAACCTGGGCTTTAGCGATGAAGCGGCGCGGCGGATTGCCGACGACCTGGATATCATCATCAACTCTGCCGGCAACGTTACTTTCAATCCGACTCTGGAAAGCGGTCTGCGCACCAATGTCGTAGGCACGCAAAACGTAATCGCGTTTACCAGACGCATGCAGCGGCCCTGTCTGGTTCATATCTCCACCTGTTTCGTGGCCGGAAACCGGTCCGGAGCAATCTGGGAAAACGATGAGGTCCTCGGATATTTTCCCCGGCGCGGCGAGCTCAAAGGCGTGGAGTTTTCGGTTGAGCAGGAAATCAAAGACTGCGCGAAGATGTCTGAGCGCGCGCGCGAAGAAGCCAAGGACGCGATGCGCGTCGCGCAATTTCGTGAACTGGCGCGCAAGCGTCTGAACGAAGAAATGCGCGATGGAGATGATCCCGATGCACTCGGTCTGGCGGTGGCCCGCGAACGAAAGGTCTGGACTCGCAACCGTCTGACCGAACTCGGCATTGAGCGGGCCAAGTTCTGGGGCTGGCCCAACATCTATACGTACGCCAAGGCGCTGGGCGAACAACTGGTCGCGGCCGAAACCGGAATCGTGCGCAGCATTGTCCGTCCCAGCATCGTCGAATCCGCGAAAAGCTATCCGTTTCCCGGCTGGAACGAGGGCTTCACTACCACGGCGCCAATCATCTTCATGGCCTTGAAAGGCCAGCGCCAGATTCCTGCGAACAAAAAGTTAATCCTGGACATTACGCCGGTCGATCAGGTTGCCGCGGTGATGCTGGCAGTTGCGGCGCAAGCTTCCGTGGAGGAACCGCGCCTGGTGCATCAGGCCTCTACCGGTGATGTGAATCCCAACAACATGGAACGCATCATCTCTCTGGTTGGCATGTACCGGCGGCAGCAGGAACAGCAAAAAGAGGATGGTCTGAAGCTCTTTCACGAAATCAGCGCGCGCATTGAACCATGGGCCGTCTCGCCCGAACGTTTCGAAGCTGCCTCGATTCCGATGATGAACAAGACGGCGAAGAAGGCCTCTTCGCTGCTCGACTGGGCCCGACCGCGCTGGGGCGGCGGCCGTTATGAAGGCGTCATCAACCGCATGCGTCAGACCGTCGATCGAGTCGAAGAGCAAACGCGCGAAGGGAAGGAAGCCTTTGAGATGTTCCTGCCCTTCACAGTTGAGAATGCTTACGTCTTTCGGGCGGACAACATCCGCGCGCTGTGGGAACGCATTCGGGAAGACGAGCAACAACTGCTGACCTGGAACCCCGAGTCAATCGACTGGTACGACTACTGGCTGCACATTCACCTGCCCGGATTGAAGAAGTGGGTGCTGCCCACGCTCGAAGAAGACATGCGCGCGCAGCCGAAGCGAATTTACACCTATCGCGATCTGCTCGAGATGTTTGAGACCACTACCAAGCGTCATGCGACGCGCGTGGCCATGCGCATCGAACGCGATGGACACAAGGAACAATACACGTACACAGACCTGCGCGAACTGGCCACGCGCGCGGCCGGCTTCTTTGCCAGTCACGGGATCAAGTCCGGGGATCGCGTGATGTTGTTCAGTCAAAACGCGCCAGAGTGGGGGATGACTTACTTCGGAGTGCTGCGGACCGGCGCCACCTGCATACCAACCGATCCTGAGAGTTCAACCGATGAGGTCGTGAACTTTGCGCGGGCTGGTGACGCTTCTGGCATCGTGATTAGCGCGAAGCTGAAAGAAGAAAGATCAGAGCTGTCAGAAAAGTTAAAGGCGGCCGGACTTGGACACGTAAAGCTGTGGACCTTTGCGGAAGTATTCGAGTTACCGGACGAGCAGACCGAAGATGAGCGCATCGCGTTATTGCCGCAACGTGTCACCGCGCAATCCGTCGCTTCGCTTATTTTTACGTCGGGCACGACCGGCCGTCCCAAAGGCGTGATGCTTTCGCATCGCAATCTGACCAGCATGGTCTCGATGCTTTCATCCGTCTTTGACATGGACACCAGCGACGGAGTTTTGTCCGTGTTGCCTCTGCATCATACGTTTGAATTCTCGACCGGTTTTCTCACTCCGCTCAGTCGCGGCGCTCAGATCACTTATCTGCCTGAGTTGAGTAGCGAGCACCTCGCGAAAGCAATTAAGAATGGACACGTCACCGGCATGGTCGGCGTGCCCGCGCTCTGGGAGTTGCTGCACCGGCGCATCAAGACTCGCCTGCACGATCGCGGCAGAGTGGTCGGCGAGACCGCTGACCTGCTGATGAGATTCAATGCCTGGCTGCGCGACAAAACGCCTTTGAACTTTGGCCAATTGCTTTTCTATCCGATTCACGAAGGGATGGGCGGCCGGATACGTTATTTCATCAGTGGCGGATCGGCTTTGAATGACAAGGTGCAACGCGACTTTCAGGGACTCGGATTCACGATTCTGGAGGGTTACGGTTTGACCGAAGCCTCGCCGGTTTTGACCGTTACGCGGCCGGACAATCGAATGTTTGCGGGTACGGTCGGCAAGTCTTTACCAGGTGTTGAGGTCAGGATCAGCGAGCCCGACACGAGTGGCGTCGGTGAAGTCATAGCGCGTGGTCCAAATGTGATGCTCGGCTATTTTGGTAATGAAGAGGCGACCCGGGAGGCGCTGGTCGATCGCTGGCTTTACACCGGCGACCTGGGACGTATCGACGACGAAGGAAATCTATATCTCGTCGGGCGTTCCAAAGACATCATCGTCGACACAAATGGGAAGAACGTCTATCCGGACGAAGTGGAAGAGGTCTATCAGGACTCTCCTTATATCAAAGAGCTGAGCGTGATCGGCTTGCCCGACGGCATCGGCGAGAAAGTCGCCTGCATCGTCGTGCCCGATGAAGAGTATGACATTGCGCTTTCGCGCGCCGAGGTGCGGCAAAAAATTGAAGAGCATTTCCGTGAAGTTTCGGCCACGCTGCCTTACTACAAACGGGTCAAGCTGCTTCAATTCACGGATGAAGAACTGCCGCGCACTGCGACGCGCAAGGTCAAACGGCGAGAGGTGCTGGAACTGATGCAAAAGATTCAGGAAGGCGTGCGAGCAGCCCAGGAACCCGCCGGCGAAGAAATTACGAGTGACGCGGCCTGGCTGATCGACATCGTCGCTTCGGTTTCGAACCGCTCGCAGGATGAAGTTTCGATCAATTCGCGGCTTCCTGATCTGGGTTTTGACAGCTTGATGTTTGTGGAACTCGCTACCGCAATCGAAAACGCGGGCGGCGCGCTGACTGCGCCCGAGCGTCTTAATGAAGTGCAGGACGTGCGCGAACTTTTAAGCGTGGTTAATCGCCAGGGCAGCCAGTCTTCGCGACGCGAAGCGACCCGGCTGCGGTTGGATCCGGAAAAGAGCGATGACGAGATTCACATTCCACAATTTCTGCGCACGGTCGGCAACAAGGGCGTCGAATTGATGCAGCGCGCTTTGTACGAACGTCTCTTGCGCACGAAATACGAAGGTCGAACCAACGTCCCTTATCACACAAACTTCATCGTCGCCGCGAATCACAGTTCGCACCTCGACATGGGTCTGGTAAAGATGGCTCTGGGCGATGCCGGCGAGGACCTGGTGGCGCTGGCGGCGGCGGACTATTTCTTTGACACAAAATACAAGCGCGCTTACATGGAGAATTTTACCAACCTCGTGCCGATGGAGCGCACCGGATCGCTGAGACAGTCCTTGCGACACGCGCGCTCGTTTCTGGATCGAGGCTTCAACGCGCTGATCTTTCCTGAAGGCACGCGCTCGATAAGCGGGAACATGGCTGATTTCAAGCCGGTGATTGGGTATCTGGCGCTGGCGTCGCGCGTCGGGATCCTGCCGATTTACCTGGACGGAACCTACGCGGCCTTTCCCAAGGGATCGACGATCTTGAAGAGCCGCGACGTGGGCGCGCGCATCGGCCGCTTCCTGCCGGTCGAAGAGCTCGAAGAGATGACGCGCGGCATGGCCCGCGCTGAAGCCTATCGACTAATAGCCGCCCGCGTGCGTCATAACATCGTCAATCTCCGTGATCGCACCAACGTTAAGTTCGACGCGAAAGCTCTGCGGGCCCAATGGAAAGCTGAACGTCGCAGCGCGCGTTTAGAGGCGGGCGACGTAGAATTTGTGACCGCGGAAGCGTAGGGAAATGAAGTCAGTACCGGGAGCGGTAGCGACCGGGTCTCAACTCTTCAAAGAGTCTGGATCGGCAGGACAAACCCGGTCGCTACTGCTCCGGGTTCTGACCCCATTACAAAGATGCCCAAGACACCGCCAAAGAAGCGCACCGCGCAAATCGTGCCCAAGAAGAGCACGAAAAAACACGCTGCCATTGTTAAGAAGGTCCCGCCGACAACGCTGATCACCGGCGGCACGGGTTTTCTCGGTTCGCATCTGGTTCATCAGCTGATCGAATCGGGCACCAGGGACATTCGGGTCATGGCCACTTCGATTCCCGAGTGGTTGACTGGCCTGGGTGTGGACACCATCGAAGGTTCGGTTACCAATGATGAAGATGTGGCCCGCGCAGTGGAAGGCGTCAACGAGATTTATCACCTGGCGGGAAAGGTCTCTCGGGAAAAGGACGACTCGCGAGAGATGTACAGGCTGCACGTCGATGGCACCCGGATGCTGTGCGACGCCGCGCGCAAGGCGGGGGTAAAGACGATCGTGCTGGCTTCCAGCAGCGGCACCATAGCGGTGACTGACAAGGGCGACATAGTCCCCGACGAAAAATATCCGCCGCCTCTGGATATCATCGCCCGTTGGCCTTATTACGCCAGCAAGGCTTATCAGGAGATGGCCGCGCTGGAACGATTTAATGGCAAGGGTCACCGCCTGGTAATAATGAATCCGAGTCTGCTGCTGGGGCCCGGCGATGATCGTCTCAGCTCGTCCAAAGTCGTTTTGGATTTCATGGCGCGCAAGATAAGCGCGGTGCCGAACGGCGGTCTGAACTTTGTCGACGTGCGCGATACCGCGAAAGCATTTCAGGTGGCCATGCAGAAGGGCCGGCACGGCGAGCGCTATTTGTTGGGCGCAGTGAACTGGACTTTTGTGAAGCTGTTCGATCGGCTGGAACGTCTGACGAAGGTCGCATCGCCACGCCTCGCGCTGCCTTCAAAATTCGCCATCACCGGAGCGCATGTGATTGATTCACTGTTTCGCCAATGGAATTTCACTTCGCCAATCGAAGCCGATACTGTAGAGATGGCTGAATACTTCTGGTACTTTAATCACAACAAGGCCCGCCGCGAACTCGCCTTCACACCTCGCGATCCTGGCGATACGCTGAATGACACGGTGCGTTACGTGCGGGAGAATTTTCTGGGCGGGAAGTGGTCGTAGGTGAGGGCTCAGTCAGAAACTTTGACTACTTGGCCAGACTTGAGCGTCGGCAGCACAGCGAGAACCTTCGGCATTAAAGGGTATGTGTGACGCAACTGAATGCTCTCGGCGTGAAGTACGACCACCCCAAGCTCGAAGCGGGAGGTCGGTTGCTGAAACGTCAGATTTTGGTCTCCTGTTAGAAACACGTCGAACTCCTGTTGCGCTTTCTCCAACAAGGCGCCATTAGTCAAACCACTCCAGCCCATCTTTTGTACTGACGCACAGTCATGCCCGACTAAAGATCGGCAGAGCCGCCAATCGAGACACTCGTCAATTAGTATGCGCATTTATGGGAGCGGGCTAGACGGTATCAAGCATCTTCAGCTTGCCTGCTTCGATCACGGCAATGACCTGCTCGCGCTTGACTGCGGGAAACGCTCCGAGAAAGTCTTCGACCGATTCGCCACCCTCAAGATAGTCAATGAGGTTCTGTAAAGGGACACGTGTGCCGACAAAGACAGGAGTCCCACCCATTATTTCCATGTTTGAATGAACAACACCTTGAAGTTCTTCCTCGCTCATGTTCACAATATACCAAAGCAACGGTAGACGCGAAAGGGTGGGCTTCAATCATTCCTATTCGTGCGGTGGATTGAACCCGAAACATTTGACAACATCGAAAGTGATCCTCTTGTTCTCCTCCATTGTCATGCCAAGCCACTCAGTCATCTCATTTAGGCCTGGCCAATGCCTGTAGAAGAAGGCAGCAACCTTGTCTGTGTCGAAGCTAACCTTTCGCGTAACCGTGCGCGTCGACCTACCATCTGCCCAAGTGACGTTTGTTTGACACAGAGCGAAGGTGATGAGCGTGTAAGTGGGCATCTCTGTTCGAACGAAGAAGAACAATTCAGGAAGCGCGGAATCGAGAAGTGTAACGTATTCTCTGACTTCATCAATCTCGTATAGTTCTCTCGGATCCTCATCGTATCCAGCGAAGCTAAATTCAACCTTCCTTGACATTCGTACGCCAACTCTCTTGTGGAACGCAGGCGATCAAAGAATTCCCGCGGTCTTGAAACGTCCTTTCTTCGCACATCGAATTCATCGAACATGTAGAAGATAGCCGACGATTTTACGATCATCTCGTTTAGCGCCCAATAAGACTCCAGTTCTTTCAAGCTGTCGTGAACTGGCGGAACAAGGGCTTGTAGCGCCGCTCGGGATAACGACAGTACATTCTCAAACGGGTTCGTCATCTTCCAACCTGCCTGACTAACCTGGACTTGGTTCGCTTGGAAATGCGCCCAATAGCTTTCCTTGGACTTCGGATCGCAAAGGCAGATGATCACTGGTATTGGGTAGTTGGCGAGATAATTGAAGTGTTTGGTGTTGCCACGGTAAACGTAATCCCATTTGTTCTGCTTTTTAAGAAACGTCTCTCCGCACTTAACCTGCACCGCGATCATTTGACCCGTGACAGCTCCGTCAGGTGTTACGACTTCAATCTTTCCATCAATACCAAAGTCATGCTCCTGGTGATTTCTCCTA
>DATNNY010000538.1:0-2942 GCA_035601635.1 Pyrinomonadaceae bacterium | reverse complement strand
AATAATCGCCGCGGGATCTTTCTGTGTCGTGTTCTCACGGATCCAGCGATCGACTTCATCGTCAGTCGCGCCGGTGGCGACGAACTCCTTGAACTTCATCGCGTCCAGGCCGGTGAACTTCCAAAAGTAAGCGCCTAAGCCACATGGATAGAAGTTGTACTCGCCATTGATGCCGAGCAGATCGGCCCGGGCTTTGTCAAGCATACGTGCGGCAATGACGAACCCGCCGAGTGTGTCACGCGGGCTGTGCGGCGGTGTTTTCCTTAGATCGCGAGCCAGTTGTTTAAGCTTGTCTGTGTTCATTGGTTTGAATTGGCTAATCCTTCCTGAGTTTATGCCGGCTTTTGCGCCGAAGAGCGTTTGAGCCAGTCCTTGTAATGCGTCTTACCAAGGCGGGCGCCATCGCCGGGCACAAGGCTTTGATCGTTCACGTCGATGCCGTAGTAGAGCGGTTTGTTGTCAGTGACTACCTGCCGCGGGTCGCCCGTCGCACTTAGATATTGCCTAACAAGTTCGTCCTGCCGGATCTGATCAGGTCCGGCCACTTCGATCATACCATTTACCGGTTGACCGAGGGCTACGTCTGCCACCGCGGCAGAGACTTCCTCCGCAGCCATCGGCTGCATAAGGACTGATGATAACCGAACGGTTGAACCGTCCGTGCCCACTTGTGCGATGTTCTTCGCGAACTCGAAGAACTGCGTGGCGTGGACGATCGTAAATGGAATCCCCGAAGCCTTGATCAAATTTTCCTGCGCCATCTTTGCCCGGAAATAACCGCTCAAGGAGCCGGCGCCACTTCCCGTCAGGCGATCGGTGCCTACCACGGACAAAGCTACGTGATGTTTCACGCCTGCAGTCTTTTCCGCGCCAAGAAGGTTGCGACCCGACTTTTCGAAGAAATCCATGGCAGGCTTGTCTTCGAACGAAGGTGAGTTCGCCACATCAACCACCACCTGCGCGCCGGTCAGCGCTTCCGCTAATCCTTCGCCAGTGAGCGTGTTTACCCCGGAAGAAGGTGATGCGGACACCACCTCATGGCCACGTTCGCGAAAAATGCTCACCACCTTTGATCCAATCAGCCCGGTGCCGCCAATAACCACGATCTTCATTTTGTTATTTGTATGTGTTGGTTCAGAATTTAAGTGTCGACCTAAGGTAAACAATTCGTATGAAGTTGCTTGTCATTGGTTGCTCGCCGCTTTTGTCGTTACTGAGCGGAGGAGCGCCGTCATCTTACTGACAACCGGATCAATATTCGTTAGGCCATGTCGTTGCGCGATCCAGCTCGGTTCGTTGTAGGAAATCCAACTCTGATTGGCCGCGTCCTGCCAAACAAGCGCCTTTAACGGCAAATCGATTCCGGCGGTTTGATTTCCCTGCATCAGCGGTGTGCCGCCGCGCGCGTTCCCAACAATGATTACCTCAGTCGGTCGCAACTCGAGTCCCGCTTCACGCGCTCCAGTCGCATGGTCGATTCGAGCAAAGATCTTCATTCCTTGCGCGCGCAGCTCTGTTTCCAATCGCTCCATCGTTTCTTTCGGGCCGAAGTTGCTTGGAACGGTCGTTAGGCCTTCTCTGTCCACAGGCAAATCAGACGCCTTTGTAAATCAGCTTGGTAAAGAAATCGCCGTTAACGAAGCCTCCTCCCCACTTCGCGTCATAAGCAGCAGTGGGCTTTGCAGCCACTATTTCATTAAGGGATTTGCCTTCTCTTTTGAGAGCAGCAACGCGATCGTGAATGGTCGCAAGCGTATCGCGGTATTCGATCATTTCGGCTTTGCCGCCGTCCGGGCCGTGGCCCGGAATGACAATTGTTTTGTCGGTGACCCTCGCGACGTTTGCCTCCGCGGCGCGAATCATTCCATCGAGGCTTCCGCCAGTCGAATAGTCGATGAACGGGAAATATCCGTTCCACCACGTGTCGCCGGTGTGCAAAACATCCGCTTCTGCGAAGTAGACGGAAATGTCGCTGTCGGTGTGAGCCGGGTCGTAACATTTGAGCGCAATGGTGGCGCCATTCCGGTGAAGCGTCTTGTCGGCGTTGAACACATCAGTCGGAATCGCGCCCGCGGGCGATGCCGGAAAAGTGAAATCCCAATCCTCGACTCGCGTTGTCGTGGAAAGATGCTTCTTCGTGTTCTCGTGCGCCATGATCGTCGCACCGGCTGAGTGCATCCAATCGTTGCCGTCAGTGTGATCAAAATGCCAGTGCGTGTTGATCAAATGCTTGATCGGATCGCCGCTGACTCTCGCCAGAGCATCGGCGATTTGCTTTTGCGATCCTGAATAGCCTGAATCAATGATCAACTTGCCGTCGGGTCCGGTGAGAACTCCAATGTTTCCGCCGGATCCCATTAGAGCGCTGACATTTCCTCGAAGAGTTTGCGTGATGATCTTCGCGGTTGCACCTGATTGCCGGGCCTTTTCCACCAACGTTTGCGGCGCCGCTCTGAGGTAAGGTGGCATCAGTCCGAATGCTGCCGCGGTAAGGCCGGCGGAAACAATAAAGTCCCGACGCGATACGCTCGAAAGTTCGTTGGATTTCATAATCAGCTCTTGAAGAATGCGAGCAGGTCGGCGTTGATCACGTCGGCGTGCGTCGTGATCATGCCGTGAGGCAGGTCCTTGTATGTCTTCAGCGTACCGTTCTTGAGCAGTTTGGCGGAGAGTGGACCAGAGGCCTGATATGGCACGATCTGGTCGTCCTCGCTATGCATGACCAGAACCGGCACGGAGATTTTTTTCAGGTCCTCCGTGAAATCGGTTTGCGAGAACGCGACGATGCCGTCGTAACCCGCTTTGGCGCCTCCCATCATGCCCTGGCGCCACCAATTCCAAATGAGAGGCTCGATCGTTTTCACGCCGGGACGATTGAAGCCGTAGAACGGACCGGCCGGCAGATCATAATAGAACTTCGCACGATTCGCGGCGAGCTGAGC
>DATNNY010000537.1:0-6914 GCA_035601635.1 Pyrinomonadaceae bacterium | reverse complement strand
TTCCTTTACTTGCATTGTTCTTCTCCTCAAATTCAAACATTTGAAAGCCAGGATTTCCCCTGACTAAATTCATTGCGCGACAACCGAATGCAGGTGCCTCTGAAACCAATCAGCCGCCAGCCGCGCCACCTCTTGCAGTGTTCCAGGTTCTTGAAACAGATGAGTTGCGCCGGGAACAATTTTCAATTCTTTTTCGCAACGCATACGTGCCAAAGCCGACTTATTCATTTCGATCACCGGATAGTCCAGCCCGCCAACAATCAATAGTGTCGGGGCCTTAACGTTTGGCAAGGCGTCGCCAGCAAGGTCCGGCCGTCCACCACGCGAAACAACGGCCCCGACACTGTCGCCGAGTTCCGCTGCCGCCACGAGTGCCGCGCCGCCGCCGGTGCTGGAGCCGAAGTAACCAACACTCAGGTAATCGAATTCACCTTTGACCCAATACGTCGCGTCAATCAAACGCTCTGCCAACAGTCCGATATCAAATCTGAGATGAGCTGTATGCACGTCAACCGCTTCCTCGTCTTTGGTAAGCAAGTCAAAGAGCAACGTGCCAACCCCGGCTTCGCGGATCGTACGCGCGACGAATTGGTTGCGAGGGCTATGACGGCTACTTCCTGATCCATGTGCAAATAGGACTACGCTCTGAGCACTGACAGGAATACTCAAATCGCCATTGAGCTGTACTGCGCCGGAATGAATCTCAACATCTTTCGCCTGGGCAACTGCCGTTTTCGTCGCCTGTGCCATTCGATTTCCTTTCTAAACTTCGCCAAGGTCACGATCACCAGTGATGCGGTAACTGAATTTCAATCTGGAGGGTCAAAAAGAAACCAGCGCGATCAGCGTGACTTGAAGAGGCTCAACCAATCTCGACGAGTGATTCACGCTGTTCATGCCTTCGTTTGCGCTCGTGCATTGCCTTCTTAACGTTCTCTTGCGCCTTCTTAGCCATAGCTCATCTGATTTCCTATTTCACAATTGGCAAACGATCCAATGGGGGTGGGGTGGGGTTGGGAACTGGTTCTGGCTCGGGCACCGGCGTAGGTGTCACGCTCGGCGACGGACTCGGTAAGGGAGTAGGTGTCGGTGTCGGACTAGGCGCCTGCTGCGATTGATGAGCCGCTCGCGGGCGCGCAGTCGTCGCTGAGGAACGCAATGATATTCCAGCAACGCTTAAGATTATTGTCGCTACCAACAGGGCTGCGAAACTTCGATTCATAGTCTCAAACTCCATTCAACAGCGTACGATTTCGACTTCCGGTACACTCATATGTCCGCTTACGATTCACGGACACGAGTCACTCCCCTCTAGTCCTATTCAAAGCGGATCAGACCGCAAGCCGAGTGCCGGTTGGGCGATTAACCGCTTTCAAAGATGGGGACTTGCGTAGGTTGTAAGCGCAGGGCAGATGTTCGTAACAGCACCTCGTCATTCATGCTAAAGCCGACGATATGAAGACCGATCCACCGGGCCATTCAGGTGAGTTTCATGTTTACCTTCCGAGTTGTTCTCGATCTGCGACTCGACTATATTTCCGCAGCGTGGTCTGTATCGCCCCATGAGTTAATCCTATTTCTTCCGCGTACGAGCCGCTTTTTTCGCAGACCGCGAGCGAGAGGCTGCTGATTGTTTTCGGGCTGCGCTGCGAGCCTGACGAGAGAGAGCTTTCTTGGAGGCTGCACTGCGACCTTCTTTTTTCAAAGCCCCCAAAGTTGCGCGCGAACGTTTTGCCGAGGTCTTCGTGCTCTTGCTTTTCCCTTTCTTAATATCCCGAGCAGCCTGCTTTTTCGTCTTCTTTGATCCTTTCTTTGGCGGCTTCAGCTTCACCCCGGCGCGTCTCGCCTTCGAAAGACCAATGGCGATAGCTTGCTTAGTTGAACGTGCGCCATGCTTGCCTTCGCGCACATGTTCGATCTCTTCCCGCACAAATTCTCCGGCCTGCGTACTCGGAGCTTTTCCTTCGCGCTTATCTTCCTGCGCTCGTGCGAGCGTCTCTTTCTCAGGCATCCGTTATTTATTACTTTCTGTAAACACACCCATTAACGCTTGTGTAGTCTGCGTCTTTTCAACCGATGCTTTTGCCGACTGCTTCTGTTAACTATTGCTTTTGTTGATCTGGGGATTGAAGTTGTATCTCCGCTTAAATTTGGCCCGACCGTTTCGCGGTAACCCTGAGCATCTGCCGCGGCGATGGCCGCTTCCAGATGCGCACGAGTTGTAGCGAGAGTATCAAGTTGGCTTTGTATTCCCTTCCGTTGGATTTCCAGTTGGCGGCGGCGTGCTTCGCGCAGGTCTTCCGGGTGGGTGCTGCCTATTCCCGCGAGACTGCGCTCAATGTTTTCCGGTTTGATATCCTCGTCCAGCTGTGCCAGACGGCTTTGGAGGTCGGCCTGCTGCGCTTGCAGATCGGTTAATTGAGCGCGCAAGTTCGCAGCACGTTCTGGTCCTGACTGCGCCATCGCTGGCGCAACAAGAATCGCAAGAACGAACAACATAAGTGAATAAGTTAGTTTTCGCATCGGCTCAATCTCTCGCCGCGATAGCCAGAGGTGGGAACGGTGTACTCGAACGGGCCAGGTGCTCACGTCGATAAATCGTTGATAATAGAAAAGGAAAATTCTCGCGGGTAATAACCCGTAAAGCATCAAAATCGAGGTCAATACTGAGGCCTGAACGGAATTGCTCGAATTGCCTTTTCGCAGTTATCCCTGTCGCGCTAAGGGTGGAGAGATATAGGAAATCGCTCTTCGCTAAAGCCTTGCGCGCGGATGGTTTGATCTTTCCACCCTCAGACCGCGCGCACATGATCGTCAAGTCCGCCGTCACATGCTCAAGAAAACTGTTTCCCTCGACGATCACTCCGTCAGCTTCAACCCGAGCGAGTGCTTCGTTAATGCCGCGCTCGACTTGATCATCTTTCACTATCACCCAGTGGACATTCGAAGCGCCGGCATCCCAGAAATGGCCGGTGTCTTTACCTGTCTCATAGTTAGCTTCGCGGCCCGAACGAACGACCGGATCGTCGCGAAGCAGATCGCTGACACAACACCCGGCCGGATCTCTACCGCATGAACGGTAGTGACCGCGAGTCAGCTTGATTGCTTCCCACCCGGGTAATTGGCGAAGCAGTTCGCACACCAGCGTTGTCTTCCCAACATTTGATGAGAAGCCGCTGACGGCAACAATCTTAGGTCGATGCTTCATGAATCAACTTTCTTTCAAAACGTAAAGATCGCTGCAAACTCGGACCGAATGTTGTGTGTGGTGAAACTCGGAACTCCGCGAAACAACGGCAAGAGTCCCGTGCGAAAATCCGCGCGCGTCCGGTAGTAACCCTGCTCGTAAGCAAACGTCACCCACTGATTCCATTTGTATTGGATGTTGCCTGAGAAGAGATCGCTCCGATCTCCACGCGCGCCAAACCTCCGCGCATCGCGCGCCGCCGCCTGATCGTCGCCATAATAAAGATAAGCGGTCCAACCGGCGTTTCGTCCTTTTGCATCTGCATTGAAGATTCGCGACAGAGGAAAGCCAAACTGAATAAACCCACCCTGGCCGCGCACGGGCCTTTGCGGCGCCACGACTGCGACACCATTGAGCAAACCGAAGACTACGGTTGAAGCTCCGTCGATCGAAGCGGCAGTCGCTGTGCCGGTCAGGCCGGCGGTGTCGTTGAAATTCGAGAGGAGTTGTCCGGCGAGAAAGAACCGCAAGTCGGATCCGTTGTAGTATTTGCCGACCACGGTGACAAAATGCGTCGGCAGTTGTGCCTCAACCGAAAAACCGTTGCTGCTGCTGCCAACTTCGGCGCCACTCGGAAAAGCACTTCTAAATGCGGCCGGAACATTAGCAGCAGTCACTATTGCTCTGCGTCGCGCATGTTCAAAACTAACAATGAACTGGGCCGGCGATACATTGGCAGCTCTGTCGAGTTGCCATTGCAGCACGGCGCGTCCCTGAACACCGGGCTGCTGCGAATCTGCTCCCTGTCGTTCTCCAAACGCCAGTTGGTTTGCGACGTCCGTCGGTAAGTCTCCGAAAGCAGGCAGCACAATCGCGATTTCAGGTCCAAATCTAAAATCTCGCGAACCGCCGAACTTATGATTGAAACCAAATCGCGCCTGCGGAATCCGCGTGTACGCCGCGCCGTAACCGATGCCGCCGAAATTAGTATTCTCGATCATGTTCGGCATAGTCGATGAGACAAACGGCGACCAGTCCTGTCCGAAAAGAACAAACGCGCTATTGTTATCGCTAAATCGGCGATCGATTCTCACCCACGCTAATCGAATCGAAGGCTGGCTCGAACGAATCGAAGTGATGTTCCGATTATTCACTCGTGTGAAATCGCCTTCAAAATCGAATTCAATCTTTCCAGTGATAGCTGTCTTCGGAGCGGGATCGACCCACTCGAAGTTGGCGCCGAGCCGCAGGCCCCGCGCACGCAGATGGAACTCGGGTGAATTGTTTGGGCCAGTATCAGCCGCCAGCAGCGGCAGCGGAAAATCATTCCCCTGCGGCGAAGATGAGTCATGAATAATGCTGGTCTTGAATATGCCGTAAAGCTTCAAGCGCGCGCCAGTGCCGAGTTTGAAGTCCGGGATCAAACCATCTCTTTTCGGCATGTCGATACCGAGCAAACGCACTGGCGCTACGGCGGCAATAACAGTCGGCGGTGATGGTTGTGGCGCGGCGGCAGCTTTGGTTGAGGCCGTAGTCTTGTAATCGGCGTTCAATACTGGCAACCCGGGACCGGCCACATCTGTCTTGGCCCGCACGGTTTCAAACTCTTCACCTGAAATAACACCCTTATCGCGCAAGAGCGCCGCCAACCGATCGCGTTGTTCCGCGGGCGAGGCGTTGTTGGTGATTAAGCGCGCCTCCTCGGTTGTTAGCACGCCTTTGCTGACCAGTACCTGCACCAACGGATCGCTTGTCGGTTGTGTCTGAGCAGTCGCGATTGGAAAACTTAGCAGTGCGACAATCACAATCAAGCTAAATCTTAGATAGAAAGCCATGGTAAAGGTTTCCTTTCTCAATAAACTTTTAGCCGTTGACTGAGTAAACAGGCGGAGCGGTAAATTATTCCGGTCGTTACAGAACCGCGAGCGGTAGCGAGCGGGATAAAGGCTCAACGTCCAATACAAGTTACGAACCTGACTCGACTCGAATCAGTACTGGCGGCTTCTGAACAATCGATCAAGATTGAATCTTGATCCCGCTCGCTACCGCTCGCGGTTCTGTAATACTCTGTCATCAGCGACGGCTCTCGCGCGCTTCGCGCTCTCGCTCCCAACTCTCGATTGCTCGCTCGCGCTCTGCTTGACGATGCGTCTCTCTCGTTCGTAGGCGTCACGCGGGTCACGTCCAGTCACCGCTCGATACCACGCAGGATGGTGGGTCCAAGCCCACTTCTCGGTCACCGTGCCGTCGATCATTGATCGGAAGGTTCCGGGTTGATGCGCCGTGCCCTCATAAATGTGTATGATCAACCCGCCCAGCATGAGCAGAGCGGCCAGGTCGTGGACCACATAACTCACCGCTACAATCCAGCGCGCGACGGCGTTGTCGAACCAAATCAACAAACCTGTGATCAGGAATAACAATCCGCTAACGGCAATCGTCCAAAAGTAAAGTTTTTGTCCGCCGTTGAAAAAACCGACGTCCTCTGCCTCCAACTTCGCTTCGTTTGTCGCATACGCCTTAATGCGCCGCATCCAACGGCGGTCGGCCGCCGTCCACGCCATTGGTGTGAACCAGTTGATAAATTGAAAGAGAAAGAAAACCTCAAACACCACCCCGAACCAGGGATGCAATGCGCGCGTTCGCGCCCCACCGCCGAACACGGGTGTGAGAAAACGAAAGAGCCACGGCGAGTAGATGGCGAACCCGGAAATCAACGATAGGATGAAAGAGATCGCGACGGACCAATGCAGAAAGCGAGTGTAAACGGGATGACGAAGCAGCTCACCATGATGAACTCTTGTCTGTCCCAGGCGCGCAAACTCACCGCGTGCGTCCCGATCAAACTGCTCGGCAGAGGTACTCATGGCTGCTCCTTTCGCGCGGCGTCGATTTCATCCTGCGGCGTTGTTTCAATGACTGGCGTGTCTGCGGGCTCTGGCTCCTTCGATCCATAGAAGACTCGGTGGAAAAACACGGCGCCTAATCCGATCATAGCCATCGCCAGACCGGTCGGTTTCGCCAGCCACTTCCAGTAGGTATAGCTCGGAGCTATGACCGGATTCGCGGGCAGGCCGTAACGTTCCGGACTCTTGATGTCATGTAGAACGTAGATGACATGCGTTCCTTTAATTGAAGCGGGATCGTAGACTCCGGCATTGGCAAAGCCCGATTGCTCACGCAGTTGTTTCGCGCGCGAGCTGGCGATCTGCACCATATCGCTCTTGGTGCCAAAATGCAGACAGCCGGTAGGACAGGCCTTGATGCAAGCGGGTTCGAGTCCCTGACCTACTCGATCAGAGCAGAGGGTGCACTTGTAGACCTTCTTGGTTTTCTCGTTGAACTTGGGAATGTCAAAGGGACAGCCCGAGATGCAGTATCCGCAACCGATGCAGTTCTCCTGCTGAAAGTCGACGATGCCGTTTTCATACTTGATGATCGCGCCATCGGCGGGACAGGCGCGCAGGCAACCAGGATCTTCGCAGTGCATGCATTGATCTTTCCGCATCAGCCACATCAAATTACCGTCGCGCTCGTCCTCGGCAAATTTGATCAGATTCCAATAGTTCCATTCGGTCGACGGCATCGTTTGGTAAGTGTCATCGAACGTCGTCTCGCGAAACGGATGATCGTTCCATTCGACGCAGGCAACTTCGCAGGCTTTGCAACCGATGCAGGTCGTCACGTCGATGTACTTGCAGACTTCCTCTGCGCGTTGCGTGCCCTG
>DATNNY010000536.1:0-2218 GCA_035601635.1 Pyrinomonadaceae bacterium | reverse complement strand
CATTTACTTCCGCTACGGCGTCAAGCGGCAAAATGGTGGCGGGAGTTCCGAACACACCTGCCTCGTTGATGGCCGGGTCGTTGCGGTAGCCGTCGTTCATATCCGTACCGTCCAGGAGAAAATTATTGGAGCGCCCGCGCGCGCCATTTACGGAGAAGGTGCCAAACGATCCGGGAGAATCAGTAATTTGGTCGGGCGAACCGGCGACCCCGGGTACCAGGAAAATCAATTTTTGGTAGTCGCGGCCGTTGACGGGAAGGTTTGTGACGACTTTGGATTCGACGATACCGCCGAGGACGTTGCTGGTGGATTCGACTTGCGGCAACTCATCGCCGGTGACTTCAATTACCTGGGTGACTTCGCCGGTCTGGAGCGCGACGTCGGCGCGCAATTCGCTTGAAACTTCCACTTTCAGACCAGTGACTGCGCCTCGTTTGAAGCCGGCCTTTTCCACGGTGACTGTATAGGTGCCGATGGGGAGTTCAGGAACAGAGTAAGTGCCATCTTCGCTGGTAGAAACAGTTCGCGATAGGCCGGTGTTGAAGTTCTTGACGGCTACCGCGGCGCCAGGGATAGCGGCTCCACTAGAATCGGTTACGGTGCCGAGAATGCTGCCACGGAAGGTCTGAGCATTCGCGGCGCTAGCGAAAGACAAAAGGATTGCGGCGAAAGCCATCAACAACACAGATTTACAGATGCGGACACACACCATCATCAAGCTCTCCTCAAAATCTCGTGTTTTCACAAGTTCCCCGAAACATTGCCGGACAGCACCCCATTCTTGCGCCGGCAATTTGCTAATTAAGACAAACAGAATGTGCAACTACACTTGATTGCATAACAATGCCGACTCCCTCGACCGGAGTAAACTCTGGTTGCATAACGACCATAGGCTCGGGAGGAAGGAGTCGGACATGATGCTAATAGGTATAGATTATCATCCGAGCTTTCAGACGATTGCATTTTTAGTTGAAGAGACTGGTGAGTGCGGTGAACAGGAACTGAACCACAGCGATGGACAAGCAGAGAAATTCTATCGAGACCTGAAGGAGAGAGGAATCAGCGTGCGTGTAGGAATGGAGGCTACCGGATATTCACGCTGGTTCGAGCGACTGCTAGCAGAGTTGGGGTTCGAGGTATGGATGGGCGATCCCGCGGAGATCAAGGCCAAGCGAGTGAAGAAGCAGAAGTTTGACCGCGAGGACGCTCGACTCCTGCTGCGACTGATGCGGGAAAACAATTTTCCGCAAATCTGGGTGCCGGGTCCGGAGAATCGGGATTTGCGGCAACTGCTGTGGCATCGCCATAGGTTGGTGCAGATGCGCACGCGGATCATGAATCAACTGCAGACGCTGGCGATGAACGAGGGCTATCGCTGGAAGAAAAAACTGTTCAGCGAACAGGGGCGAGCACAGTTGGAAAAACTGGCGTTAGCTCCTTGGGCCAGTCGGCGCCGACAAGACTTGTTGGAGCTGCTGGACCGCATGAATCCGTCGATTGAGGAGTTAAGCAAAGCCGTCGAGCGAGAAGCCAGAAAGCGACCCGAGGTGTTGCGACTGATGACGCATCCTGGCGTTGGGCCGATTACGGCGCTCGCTTATGTACTAATCATCGGAACTCCGGCGCGGTTTCCTCGCGGCAAGCAGATCGGTACGTATGTCGGGATGATTCCGAGTGAAGACTCCAGTGCTGGCAAACAACGGCTGGGGCACATCAGCAAACAAGGCAACTCCTTATTGCGGTTCTTGCTGGTGGAGGCCGCCCAGGCGGCAGCACGAAGCAATGCGGATTGGCGACGTCGGTACATACACCTGGCGATGCGTCGCCACAAGAGCATTGCCAAGGTTGCGATGGGACGACGCATGGGGGTTCGTTTGTACTGGATGTGGCGGAATGGTTGTGAGTATTCGCAGTCGTTAGAGTTCGGTTCGTACGCGGGACAGCTCGTTCGCGGACATGGTGTGAGGTAGAACACCGTTCACTTGATGGGGCATCCCGCTCCCTGCAAAGGGAGTTTGAAGAAGTAATCATGGTCGAAGTAATGATCGAAGAGATGTCTGGGTCGGACTGAAGCCGATCGAAAGATTACGAGCGAGCCGTGGTCGTTGAAGCAGAGGTCAAAGAAGAACAACGAAGACCACTCTTCGGAGTGAACGGAGAAGTCTGTGGAAAATATTAAAAAAGGACTTGACAAGGTCGGCAATGTTAGAGATGTCCG
>DATNNY010000535.1:0-12873 GCA_035601635.1 Pyrinomonadaceae bacterium | reverse complement strand
GATGACAATTGTAACCACGGTGTTGTTCGGGCTGATTTATCCGCTCGCTGTTACCGGGATTGCGCAGCTTGTTTTCACCGACAAAGCTAACGGCCAACTGATCAAACGCCCCGATGGAACAGTCATCGGTTCAAAGATCATTGGCCAACCGTTTTCCGGGTCGGGTTATTTTCATTCGCGCCCAAGCGCCGCTGGCACCGGTTATGATGCAGGTGCATCTTCCGGATCGAACCTTGGGCCAACCAATCAGAAGTTGATCGAGCGCGTCAAAGCGGACGTGGCAACGTTGCAAGCCGAGAATCCAGGCAAGCCCGTTCCGATCGATCTGGTCACTACTTCAGCATCTGGACTCGACCCTCACATTTCGCCGGCAGGGGCTGAGTTTCAGATACCGCGCGTGGCGCGTGAGCGTGGCATGAGTGAAAGTGAAGTCCGTTCGTTAGTTGCAATACACACCGAAGGAAGGACGTTGGGAATATTGGGTGAACCGACCGTCAATGTCCTTCTATTGAATCTGGAGCTTGATGAGCGCAAGCCCATGACCAAGAAATAGTCCTTCTCAAGAACTATGCAAGAAGTCATTCGCAGACGATCTCCTGAATCCCTGCTCGCTAAACTCCAGGAAGCGGGTAAGGCGCGGCTACATGTCTATATTGGAGCCGCCGCCGGCGTCGGTAAGACCTACCGCATGCTGGAAGAGGCCCATGAGCTCAACCGGCAGGGCACTGATGTTGTGTTGGCCTTAATCGAGGCGCACGGCCGCATCGACACCGAAACCTTGATCGACGTCCTCGAGCGTGTGCCTTTGAAGCGAATCGAGTATCGCGGCGCAGTGTTCGAAGAGCTTGATGTGGGCGGGGTGATTGCGCGCCGCCCCGCAGTGGCGATAGTGGACGAGTTGGCTCACACCAATGTGCCGGGCTCGAAACACCAAAAGCGTTACGAAGATGTGCTTGATCTCCTGGATGCAGGCATCTCCGTTATTACCGCCGTCAATATTCAACACATCGAGTCCCTCAATGATGCGGTCGCGCGCATCACTGGCGTCAAAGTAAGAGAGACCATACCTGACACCTTTCTGAAGCGCGCCGATGAAGTGATCGACATCGACGTTTCGGTCGAAACGCTGCGGACGCGACTACGGCAAGGAAAGATCTACGGCGTCGAAAAGATCCAGCAGGCGCTGAATAACTTTTTCCGCAAGGGTAACCTCACGGCGCTGCGAGAACTGGCACTCCGGCAAGTCGCCGCCGACCAGGCCGCGAAAGCTCATGACTACCGCGAGCGCGAGGGTTTGGAGCAAGCATGCATTCCGGAAAAGGTCATGGCCTGTATAGCTTCTCGTGGCAGCGCTAAAAAACTATTGCGCGTGGGCGCTCGAGTTGCGGCACGGTTTGTCGGCGAATGGTATGCCGTATACGTCGAGACGCCCAGCGAAGAGCCGGGACGCATCAAGCCCGAAGACCACGCTCACCTGATGGAAAATATTCACTTCGCGGAACAACTAGGCGCAAAGGTCGTCAAGCTGAGCGGACGCAAAGTTGCCGACGCGCTGATTGAGTTTGCGCGGCGCGAAGGGATAACCCACGTCATCTTTGGGCAGTCAGCACGGTCGCGCTGGGACATCCTGCTGCATGGGTCAGTCATTAACCGCTTCTTGCGTGAGGTTCGCGATGCCACAGTTCAAGTGGTTCCACTGGATAAGAGAAAAGAAGATGCTGCATTAAGCGTGAGAACCTAAGAACTCAGTAATTCGTTTTTGTCGCAACGAACAATCCAATGAGTTCGCGATGCAGTCGGGCAATCTTGACTACCAGAGCAATGTTTCGTAGTTGGATTTTACCCTAACGTGAAATAGAAGATCGCGCCCTTGTCCACTTCGGCCTCAGCCCAGATGCGTCCGCCGTGTCGCTGAATAATACGATGAGCAATCGATAGGCCTACGCCGGTGCCTTCGAATTCATCGGAGCGATGTAATCGTTGGAAGACTCCGAAAAGTTTTTGCGCCTGTTGCATGTCAAATCCCGCACCATTGTCGCGCACGAAATAAAGCATCTCGCCGTCCTCCTGCCGGCAGCCGACTTCTACGGAGGCATTCTCCTTCCGGCGAGTGTACTTGAATGCGTTCGAAAGCAAATTGACAAAGACCTGTTTGAGCAACGACTCATCACCCATGCAGTCAGGCAAATCGGTAACTTGGATCGTTAACTGCCTTTCCGATTGCTGTCTCTGCAATTCCTGAAGTACGGTATGAACCAGTCTTGAGAGGCTAATCTGTTTCCTCGATAATCGCTGACGACCCAGCCGCGACAAGCGAAGCAAATCATCTATGAGTTGATTCATCTGCCGCGCGCTCCCACTCACCATAGTCAGAAGTTGCTTAGCCTCCTCCGGCAATTCAGCGGAATAATCTTCCATCACAATGTGGGAGAAACCATCAATTGCTCGCAGCGGTCCGCGCAAGTCGTGTGAGACCGAAGATGAGAACGCTTCAAGATCCTTATTCGCTGCTTCCAGTTCAATGGCCCACGCGCGCCGCGCCTTGGCCATCTCCAGATGGGTCCGAACTCGGGCCAATAATTCACGCGCCGAAAACGGTTTGACGAGATAGTCGTCCGCGCCGGCTTCCAACCCCTCGATAGCGGACTCTTCGCCGGCTCGTGCGGAAAGCAGAATCACCGGAACAGTATGCGTGTTGGAGGATGAAGCTCAGAAATCAGAGGACCACACCTGGGAAGGCTTCTCGTTCAAACAACATGTACGCAACGGTGAGCGAGCGGTAATCGAACGCGCGCTACGAGACGCGGGAGGATCGGTAACGAGAGCAGCTCGATTGCTGGGCTTCAGGCATCATCAGAGCTTGATCTCTTTGATCAACAGCCGCCACAAGGAGCTGCTCACGACAAGATCTCCCGTCCGCAAGCGAAGACGGCATATTTTTTCGGAGCCCAGAAAGTCTGAGAAGAAGCTAGTAACTACAAATCCGCGTCAAACGGCATCGCAGATCTCTATTCTCCACGTCGAAGACAATGAATCAGTTGCGCGCTTAGTCGCGGACGCATTAGCCAACCAAGGGATGCACGTTGACTCCTGCATGAACGGATCCACAGCCCTGAAAATCCTTAAAGGAGACGCTCACTACGATCTGATAATCGTTGACAATGATCTGACCGGACTCAAAGGAGTGGAGTTGGTCGTCCGTACGAAGAGCATGGCGCACCGCCGCCGTACTCCAATCATTATGCTTACTGGACACAATTGCGAGAAGGAAGCGTGGCGCGCCGGCGTTGACGCTTTCCTGTGGAAGCCAGAAGCCACGGACGAAGTATCTGAAACGATAACCAGACTGCTTGACGAACGAAAAGAGCGAAGGGATTAGGCGATGAGCTTCTCGTCAATACTATTGACCGAGTAAAAGCTCATTGGGTGGTCTCCTCCCCTGACTCGCGATTCGCGCATTGTAATTCCTTCTTGGCACGGCCCTCCTGCAAGCGCGATCGGGAGCGACCAGTGCCTCAAGGCCGCCGTGAATTGTGGGGAAGGACACGGCGACCTTAGTTCTTACACATAACGCAGCCGTGTGAAGTGTCGCCGATAGCTGTGCGAATGGGTGAGACAGGGAGTAACTTCATCTTCCAAAGACAGCCTCCTGGCGTTCTTTCTTTCGCGCTGTTACCTGATATTCACGTATTCTCTTAATTGCTAAACCTGCGACAGATCGAATTCTCGGATCGTGGTGAGTCACCAAGGGTTCAAAGTCGTTAATCCAGAATTGCTACTTTCCATTCTCGCGCAATATTCTCGCGAGTTTCCCCCTTCGGAGTAGCGAACCATGCGGTAGTGGGGTAAGTCTGTGTTGATGGGCTAAATGAAGGTTTGAGGTGTATCCGATTAAAAGTATTTAAGGAGATTCAGCATTCAATGATCGCGCTTGATTCCGCATCAGTTCGAACATCTGTGCCTGTTCTATGGCGTCATCAAGTGCATTGTGCGTATGGGGCGAGTTTCCTTTGAACTCTGCCGGAATGCGACTGGACCTAGTATCCTTCCACGAACACCCGCTCAGGCCCATGTAATAGGACTTAATATCAACTCCCCCGAAGCCAAACGGATTGCTTTCCAAATAGGTATGAAAATACCAGTTAACAAAAGACCAATCGAAGGTTCCGTTGAATCCAACAAATACCGGAGTGCGCTTGTAACTGACTTGATCGATCCAATTTAGAAACTTCTGCATCGCCGTGGCTGCATCCACTCCGGATTTCTCAAAATCGGCAAGTGGCCTTCCTATAACGTTCATTGCCTCGGGCACAAACAGGTCGTTTATCGGTTGAATTTCGATATAGAATTGATTATCTGTTTGGCCTACTTCACATGCACCGAGCGCGAGCATGCTGTACTTGCCCGGTATTGGTCCGGCCGATTCGATGTCAACAGAAATGTACACTTCAGCCATTGAGTTTTTGCCGCGTTTCAAGCTGTCATTATACGATCAAAGCCGGGCGATCGATGTTCTTCCGCCAAAACTCTCTGAACGATTGTCTTCGTTCATCGACCGAAAGACTTGCATTCCAAAAGTGACAGGGAATGGCGTCTTGATCAAAGGGTAACTTCGTACCTTCTTCAGCTGTGGCAATTACACGTGTGGCATGGCCCAAACTATAGCCAAGCTCAATATAGCAGTTCGGACGCTCGCCGGTAACATCCGCAATGACTGCTGTGGCGTAATGGAGATTGTCGAAGACAGCGACATTCAAGAAAGCATGTTCGGAGTCACTGACTCCCATATCGAGTGAGTCCAGGCCAAACCCTGAAACGACCGGATCGACGACCGTCCGAAAGAAATCCTCTACGACATTGAATTTTGAATGATTTGGATTAAGTAGCCGTGTATAGAAGACGTAAGGGCGCGCAAGCCCGCTCAGGAGCCCGTGGAGATTTTTCGCTACAGTTTCAACGTTGGCAGCTCCCGCGCGCGTTGAAATGCTCGCTAGACGCGCATTCTCGGTTCCCGCAAATTTTCTCTGAAACTTTATGAAACGCTCAGGATGCTCACGTGACTTTTGGGCAAGTCGCTCTGATCCGCCAGTTCCGTCATCACGGCTGCTGCCCAACGGCAAGTCCAAAGAAATAACAGGACGGCGCCGGCTAAGATAGAGGTCGGCAAGGTGTTCCACACCGGTTCCGCCGCCCAGAGTTACCAAGATGTCTCCATGTTGTGCCTGTCTTTCTCTCAGCATCGCGCCAGACCGCGCGCCTGCAAGAATTGACTCGACCCGCATGAGGCCACTCTTCAAAAGTGAATCCCAAAGCGGTCGTCTTGTCTCAGGAATCTCACTCTCAGACTTTTCCGAGGTGACAATAAGTAGTGGAGGTCCATAAGACTTGGGCCATATCGAGCCATGGTTCGTGAACGACATCGCAGCAATTTCCAGCGCTGTCCAGTCAAACAGAATACTGGGTGCTTCGGGGGTAGGCCGCGGCTCCTTACCCGCGCCGAGAACTACGCCGCCGCCGTCGCTGAGGATCGCGCGCACCAATTGCGACACCAGGTCGTGTGCGTACTGGGTTAACCGGGCATCAGTCTTGAAACTTGCACTCCCGGAGATTTGTATACGGCGGCCAAAGATTACCGATTGTGGCGGTCCCACAGTAGCTACTTCGAACCTCCGTTTATCACTGGGGATGGAGAAATTGCGCCTGCAGCCATGAAAAGATCATCGGCTGTTAGCTTTCGGTCAGGAAATGCATAGCTTAGCGCTTCGGGCAACCACCTTGTACGCAGATCGGAGTAGGTGAACCCGGGATGCGTTGAATTTCTTGGGCCAGTTAGCGATACAAGTTCGTGAATCTGGGTATCTGACAATCCCATGCCATCGCAATCCATGCGGATAAGCTGTTCGCGTTCATTATCATTCGGACGCTGAAAGGTTTCGATTCGCGCGGCCCGTCTCAGAACCGCAGCATCGAGTGTTGAAAATCGATTTGTGCATAGGAAGACCAAAATTCTTCCACCGAATTTTCTCACGTCATCGACTTTCTGAATGATCGTATTAACCGCGACCTTGTCCTCATGATGGCTTTGCTGATTGTCGCGAGCCGCCGTCAACGAGTCCGCCTCATCGACAATAAGGAATGCATATTTCTTCTTTCCGGCTTCAGCGGCAACAATGCCAAACGCCTGGTTGATCAGTGTGCTCATCTGGCCCACCTTCCCCGAACCGCGTACGCGAGTACTCATCTTAAACAGCATCGCCGGCTTCTTTAGTTGTCGCGCTAATCGGTCCGACGCGCACTCCGCCGTCGCCGTCTTTCCAGTGCCAACGTCTCCCTCAAAAACCATCAATGGATACCTGTCCATAATGACGTCGCAGACTGGCAAGATAATACGATAATGAGTCTTGCTCCAGGCCTTGACCTCATCGGGATTCGAGAGCATGTGCATGTCTCGGCGAACGCGTTCGTAGCGGTCCTGGAAGCCCACGAGCTTGTCGCCGATCGCCTCCAGCCGATTGTTGGGAAGCTCAAGCTCTATTTCAAAGAGTTCGCTACGATCAAAAGTTATAGCTTCGTCAGCCACTGACGTTCTCCTATTTGTATGTCGTTTTTCGTAAGCCGTATCCGTTGCTGGCGTAATCCCGATCCCCAGACTGCGTAAGATTGGGGAAAGAAGTATCGATGTCACAATCGACCCATGTCTTATTCAAGGTTGCCATAAAGGCTGCCTTTTTCAGTGTTGTCAGCGCCTGCCAGCTACTTGTTTGGGTGATCACCAATTTAAGGTTGCCGCCAGGCGTCCGAGGCCAAAGATTATTTCCGGGCCGTTGCGCGGTCCACAGCGAGGCGTTGGTTGAAACGGCGTACTTGTTGGCACGAATAATCTTTCCATTCGCGTCCTCCAAGCATATGTCGACCACAGAAACATATCCGCGCTGTGCCATTGCTTTCACGTCAGCGGTCGTTTTCCTTGCATCGTCTCGGTCGCGCAAACCAGTCGACTGTGCACACATGTCAAAGTCGGCGGCAAAGCAGTCAAAGACTTTTGCGATGTCGGCCGTCGTGTAGGTCGTCGAATACGATTCGGCATAAGCACTCATGATTACTATCCTATAATGAATGAGCGTCCAAAAACCTGCTTCCAGTACTCCAGCGTTTCGGTTTGATTCTTATGATGACTAGGCATATTCGCTTCTAGAGCATTAATCTCTATAGCGTTAAGAAGGGCATCTATTATGTCCCGGTCGTAGTATTGAATCGTTCGCGGGCTCTTGTGCGTCGGTGCGTTCCAACGCCCTTTCTTTTTCTTCTTTCCAGCCGACGGTGCTGGGTTTACCTGGATTCCATGCTCCACCTCTTTCAGCCAGCCAAAAAAGATGCGCAACTGGGCGCGATAGCCCGAAAGCGAAACCGGAAGACAACGAACTACCTTATCGAAACAGCCGCTGGCGGCGCACGATGAGTTCTCACAGACGCTTGGTGGGGCTTCGCCCCTGCCAGATAGATTCTTTGTTGATGAACATTCACGGCATTTCCATCTAAAATTGAGAACGTACAAGAACTCTTCCACGTGCTCTGCCGTGACGTTCGCTAGACAAGTCACTCCCTGTGTCCTGCAGCATCGCCAAAAACGATTTAACGTACGAAGGTGGGTGAGTCTCACTCTATCCGTATCCTTCCGCTCGTTTCGGAGCCACTCGCTGTACTGCTGCGCAATTGGTCTCACACTTGCAGGCAGCCGGTCGATTAAAGCTAACTCTTTTGCGGCTGAAGGGTCCACTTGGTCGACATCCGGGCCCAACAAGTGCTCGGCGAGATGCTGAAGGCCCTCACGCACGCGATATTGCGCTCCTGACAACTTGGAATCTAATTCTCGAATGGTTCGCCACGACAGCGGCTCTTGGATTTCATGACTTTGGAGAAAAGTACCAGTTTCGACAATTCGCTGCCGAATCTCTTCGGTTACCGTTGCCCGATCAGTAATCGATACTAGTTGTTCAAAGACGAATCGATTGTATTCGTTAGAAATATCTAACGTTTCTACAAATTGCGTGAGTAGACGCGCGGCGGACTCGTTCCTGCCGCAGCGCTTGCAGAGTCTTTTGATACTCGACCAATAGCGACCCTCTCTTCGGCACAGTGAGCATATCCCTGTGCGTCTTATCCTTTGGCGACATGGATGACAATATTCAGAGCCTCGTATTGCCGGCGGTCGAATCTTTCCGCATTCTCGGCATGCTATCTCGATCGCAGGCGATGCTCTCTCGCTGCACTGCAAGCAGAGCCCGCCGTTCTCGGAAACGAACCGCCTTTCTCTGCCGCATTTGCCGCACTGGGCTTTCGACTCTTTCATGTAACAGGCATCGCAAATTGTTAATGCGAGAGTAATCGACTTTGCCCATTTGCCACATCGCTTGCACTCGCCGACTGTAGGGGGGTTAACTCGCTGCAAGTTCGTTTCTCCTTTTTGAAATACGTCGTTGGTAAAATAGTCGGGGGTCAGTGTAGGTCGTGCCTAAACATTCTGGTTTGGTAGTCACGTCGGTTCCGCATGTGGCGACAGCCGACTCTTCAGCACGAGCAGGCACTTTTGGTTGATAGAGCGCCGAGGGTTTCTTGCCCGCTATGCGGTCTTGCTCCCACTGTTTTGCTCGCTCTGGGTTTGGAGTCACCAGAAAGAACGCATCGGAACGACAATTCAAAACGTCGCACAGAAGTTGAATCATCTCGATCCTCGGTGCTAGCGGACTTCGAAGTAGTGACCGCAAAGTTTGTACGGCCACTGTGTCCCCAACCGTACTCTCAATATAGGCCTGGAACTGAACCGCAGTAATGATTCCGTGTTCTCGTTTCAAATATCCCTTTAAGTCCCACACGGCTTATAACCTCTATCTGTTGTAGACCATCGCACTTAAACCTGTGCGAGCGACTCGTGGACGCCGGGCTTCCTTCATCGTCATGAGTCTGGATTTACCGCGGCATCGAATGTAGAGGCAGGTTGAACTCGGGCTGAGATGCCCAAGCAACTCCATCAGGAACCAAAACCTATCAGGGTGTTCCTCAAGGTAATTAGTCGCGAAACTTGCGCGCAAGTCGTGAATCGTAAGTTTCTCAGGGAGGTTAACACCATGGTTTCGCGCGCTTGCCACAAAAATCGAAAAGGCACTCTGCATCGAGCTATACGAGAGTCGATTGCCATTACAACTCAGGAATAGAGCTGGATTTTTTGTTGAGTTCCCGAAATGTGGGCGGACCCTGCCTTCGTATTCGCTTAGCGTGATCTCCGCAGGCCGTGTTAGAGGTATTAGACGTGTCAGTGGCCCAGACGAATTATGTCCCTTTCCGAAGCGCGTTTGGATAATTTTTCGGTCATAGAAAATGTCTCGATTTTCGCCGAGTGCGTCCAAATTGAGTATCTCGGTGGATCGCATTCCGGTTTCGGTAATCAGTAGCACAATGGTATAGAGCCGGGCGGCGGTTAACGTGCGATGGATGAGACGAGGATGGACTTCCCGCAGGAAGACCAACAGCTCGAGGATTTGCTCCGGCGTCAGGAAGAAACGTTCCGAACGCAAGTGGTCGCGACTATGAATAGGATATTCAACGCCCGTGAAGGGATTTTCGATGGGACCGTATTTCGATGATATCGTTAGAAATCCATCGATGTAAGGAAAATCGACTATGCTGGCAAACAATCGCTCGAGCTGGTTTGCGTATGCCCTAACTGTGGAAGCCTGTAGAACCGGCAAGCCATCTTCGCCTGGCATGCTGAGGCTGAGCAAGAAGTGCTTTATGCGTTTGCGCCCCTCTAAAGGCTTCATAGCCTCCCAAACATACAGAGGTCGGTGACGGTCGCCGGCTATAACACCGTTCTCTTCGAACCACCGCGGAATGAACCAACGCGAAAAGTCAATCGTTTTCGGGCTCAACCGTTGAATGGTTAGGCTATCGAAATAGTTTTGAAGAATCTGAGCATGATCTTTCGCCATCTCTTCATTGGATATCTGCGGTAAAGAGACAGCGGGGGGATTTGGGTTAGTCATCGTGTTCCTTTCATTTAATCAGACTTGGTGTCGGGCCGTCATAAGCTCCCGTTGAAGTCATAGAACGAGGTTGCCTACCGCCGGACCCGCGGCGATCAGGTGGTCCGCGAAAGAAAAGCTTTCGCGGGAAAGAAAACTTTTCGCGAAAAATCTTAACTTCGTGAAAAGAAAGGATTCTGACGAATTGTCGTGCCTCTTAGCGCTCTTGCTAACGAGAGTCTTTCCAATAGAATATTGCAAGATGGGCCGCTGACAGTGACTGTTTCGTTCCGGCATTCGTCTTACCTCTTCTTCTCGTTCGTTGCCTCGTGAAAGTCTTGAGGCTCCCCAGGCGCGGCGGGTTGACTAACAATGCACGTGCCACCAACGAACAAGATCGCATGCAACAAGTTTTACTAGCTTGGCTTTCTACAACCCAAAGAGGAATAGAAAAATTTCAGAGTTGAAAGACACAGCCGGGCTCATCGGCTACGTTTCTCTGTGTGGCGGCAAGCCATGCGGACGAGTTTTTCACTAGTTCTAGTCATGGTAAGAGCTTCTGAGCGTTTCCTAAGAAACGTTATTCCTGTACTTTTGCTCAACGTTTTTCAGACTGTGGGCGCAACGGCAACGAGCGGTTCAGTGAGGCCGACAGGCCTCACTGAACCGACCTCACATTTTGCTGCGGGCTAAGTGGAGTGTTGCTACCTAACCACACTCTTTAAGAAGAAACCGCTACCTCATCCTTCTGGGCTTCTCGTCACTCCCCGACCCGTGTGAGTACTCTCTCAGGTTTTTGTTCTCAAAAGAACTAAAGAAGTTCAGGTTTGCTCGATTGGCGATAAGCAATGTTTTTTTGTGCACGGGATTTGCACTTAAGTAAGTTTGGCTATCCGACAGACTTCCTGGATGGCCTCAATCACTCGAGGTAGCCCCAGACGTTTTCAAAGGATTGGCACAAGCGTCTGAGCGTTGAATAGAACTCTTGCCAATGGCGAGTTGGGAGCCGAGCGGGAACCAGGTCGATGATCAAGACAAGGGGTGTTGATTTGTTGGGGAATTGAAAGGAGATCCGGGATGAGGGCCGAAACTGAAGAGAATCTAGTATTCCTGTTGGACGAACGTATTCGAAGGATCTCAAGAGAGGTTTTGGAACAGCAGCTCGCTCAGGACCGGGGAGCAACCGATCTGCTGGTTGTCCATCAAGAAGCGCGGAGGCTTCAGCAGACTCTCCAGCGGATCATGTCCAAAGAATTTATCTCTGCTAAGGAAGCAGCCGTGCTCCTCAACTGTTCAGAGCGACACATTCACAATCTCGTCGATCGAGCCCGCCGCCAGATCGACGATAATTCGATCCCGTTTCGCAAGATCGGTGAAACGACCAGTTTTCTACGCACCGAACTTCTTGAGTGGACCAGGGGTCAATCGAGCGCTAATCAGCTAAGAGCAGTCAGCTAAAAAATGCACGTCGTCGTAACCCATCAGTGTTATATTAGCGCCGCTCAAACGGCTGTCATCCGCAAGGAGGACAGCCATGTCAGTTGAAAATCGTGGCACCACAGATGTGCCTCGTTGGTACTACAGCTTCATGATTCGCCGAGTGCGTTATTTCGGTTCGATTCCTGAAGCACGAACAAAGGCCGAAGCCTCGAAAGTTGAGGCGTTGAAGCGCCTGGATGTTTACGAAGGGCGTTATGGAAATGAACCTGGGACAAAAGACTTCTGCGCGTTTGTCGATCAGGTTTACATGGACTACGCGAAGAGCAGCAAGATCACGTGGAAGCACGATGAGTTCAGGTGCAAAACTTTGAAAGAACAGTTCAACGGTATGCGTTTTAGAGATATCACGCCAAGGTCGGTCGAGAAATTCATTCTCGCAAGACTGGAAACTGATACCTGCAGGGAGAAGAAGCGCAGTCCTGTAACGGTTCACAAGGAGTTTAGCCTGCTCTCATCGATATTCAACATGGCCATCAGGGAGGACTTCGCAAACTCCAATCCGTGTCTGAAAATCAGTAAGAAAGTTCGGGAGATGATCCCGGCCAGGAATAAACGGGAACGGTTCATGTCGCTGGAAGAAGAAGACAATCTGTTCGCTCTCGGGCTAGTGGGTATCCGTGAGCGGTTGCGTCCAGTCGTCAAACTTGCAATTCACTTGGGAACAAGACTAGGTGAGTTGATGGCAATCAAGCGAGACGATATCAATCTGAGTCCTAACTCCTTCTTCGTTAAGTTGCGGAGCAAGGGCCAGGATTTGAAAATTGAGGTCAGGCCTAACCATGTTTTGATTCCCAAGAGCAAGAATGGCAAGCCGCGTGTAAGTACCCCTAAAAACAGGACCATTGAAAAGTAGAGGTTTCCGGGTAGGATAGCCAACCGAGGAGGCCAGGATGAAGCGGAGCAAATTCAGTGAGCATCAGATCATCGCGATCTTGAAAGCAGTCGAAGCGGGACGGACGGTAAGAGATGTTTGTCGCGAGCACGAAGTCAGCGATGCAACTTATTACAAGTGGAAGACAAAGTACGGGGGGATGGAAGCGGCTGACATCCGGCGGCTGCGTGAACTGGAAGACGAGAACCGGCGGTTAAAGCAGATGTCGGCCGAGCTGTTGCTGGAGAACCGGGCGCTGAAAGATGTGATCGCAAAAAAGCTGTAACGCCGGCGGTCAAGCGCGAACTGGTGGGGGAACTGCGAGGCGAGCATAAACTGACCGAGCGTCGGGCCTGTGCGGCGGTGAGCTTGGGACGATCGGTGTATCGCTATCGACGGCGACCGAGCCGCGACGATGAACTCATCAAGCTGTTGTTGGAGTTGGCGCACCGGCGGCCGGAGGAAGGATTTCCAAAGCTGTTC
>DATNNY010000534.1:0-16291 GCA_035601635.1 Pyrinomonadaceae bacterium | reverse complement strand
AAGATTTTTGTTAGCGGACTTTTCAAAACCAGAGCTGCCGCCGAAGCGGCGGTGGACGCAATTATCAAACGCGGTTACACGCGTGATGACATCAGCGTATTGATGTCGGATTCCACCAAGAATAAGGAATTCGCCGTGCAGACGAAATCGCACGCGGCGGACGGGCTTGGCATTGGTGGCGCGATTGGCGGAACAGTGGGCGCAGTTCTAGCGGCGATCATCGCAGTCGGAACGTCGATCGCGATTCCTGGAGGAATTTTTATCGCGGGACCCATTGCGGCAGCGCTGGCCGGCGCTGGAGCCGGCGGCGCGACCGGTGGATTGATCGGCCTACTCATCGGTACCGGCATGCCAGAACATCATGCGAAGGTGTATGACACGGGTGTGCGCGGCGGCGGAATCTTGCTCGGCGTCGAAGCAAAAACCAGTGATGAGATCGCTAAGCTGGAAACGCTGCTCGAAGACATTGGCGCGGAATATGTACGGACTGAATAAACCGGAATGCTAGCTGGTTGACTCCGAAAGCTCGGCGCATTAGTTGAATCAGGCTGCGAGTGTATGTTCCTCGCAGCCTGATTTTTGTAATGAATTAGCCGCGCCCTGAATGAACCAAAAGCGGTTCCGAACCCAATCCCATATTTCGTCTTTACATCACTTTCTGCTTATCGGTAAGCGGGATTCCCATCTTCTCGAGTGTTATCTTATTCAAAGTGCCCGTTACCTTCAGACTTTCCGCCTGCTGATATTTCTTGAGACCATCGCGGGTGTCGGCGCCCAGCTTCCCGGTTTGTTCGCCGTTGTAAAAGCTGCGTTGCTTAAGAATCGCCTGTGCTTGTTTGACCTGGTCGGCGTTAGCTCTAAAGATCGGTTTTCGATTGGCGTTGGTGGACTTTTTCGCACTAGTCGACCCGTTATCGTTCTTGTTCGCATTCTTATTCTGCGTTGCCGCTGTCAGCACGAAAGCAAACAGCAGTGAGAGCACAACCAACAGAAGTTTCTTCATCTTATCTCCTTAGTTTTAGAGGCGCGCGATCGCGCGAAAATGATAAAGCCATTACCGGATTAGGGGCTCTGAACCGCCATCATATCGCCGCTGTCAATCACAAAGAGTGACGTTTTGTTCAGGTGGCAGAGCCGTCACGGTTAAGCAGCTTTTGCTGTAATTATGGCAAAATTGAGCAGTTCGCGTGGCTGGTCAAAATGGTTGGCAAATTTTAAACAGCTCTGCTATGATGGCTTCGGCCTCGTTTCGGAGCTGCTGATTACCACCCTTCGAGAACCCACCACCGAGAATTAGCGAGAGAGGATTCCCAGCACTGACCATGACAAGATTCCCCCTGGCCGCCCTGGCTCTACTTTTCATTAGTGCGCCCGCACTGGCCCAGAGTAACGCCTACTCATTCGATAACTTTGATACGCGAGATGGTGTGCGTGTTTATGTCGAGCCGGCCAAGCCTCCGATAGTCAACCCTCGGTCGCGACGAGCCGGCAAGCAAGGTTTATCGAACAAGGTTGCCTCGATCAAAAGCGCAGAGAGTGGTCCGGACAATCCAGCCCGCATGGTCCAGGACACCGTTCTGACATATGACACGCTGAATACATTGGCGGGCAGTGCTGCTTCGGCTTTGCGGGGATATACGACGGGCAATGCGCAATTCGATGGCTACCTAATCGATTCAGGAACCAGGAACGGAATCGATCCACTTTTGCTTTATTCCATCATGCATCAGGAATCGAGTTTCAAGTCGCACGCCATCTCTCCCAAAGGCGCGCGGGGGTTGATGCAATTAATGCCGGGCACCGCGATACGTTACGGGGTTACGAATATCTTCGATCCCAGACAGAACATCGAAGGTAGCGCCCGCTATGTTCGCTTCCTGCTCGATCGTTTTGACGGAGATGTAAACCTCACGCTCGCCGGATACAACGCCGGTGAAGGCGCCGTGGAAAAATATGGTTGGCGCATTCCGCCCTACGCAGAAACGCAGGAATATGTACGAAGGATTTCGCGGCGCTACTCGTTGCTGCGCGATCCCAATGCGGCGCTTTACGCACAACGCGTTTCGAGCGCCCAGCTGGCGAAGCTTCGGGGGAAAGAACCCGTACCTTTGACGAGTTACGAGCGCAGCGTCCTAACGGTGCGATTGCCCGACGGAAGACTGTTATTGACCAGCCAATAAGGCTAAAGAGATTCTTTCTTGGAAGCGAGGTGACGCGCCCGAGACGGCGAGTCGCCTCGTTTTTCATTTCGGGACCCGGGCTCTTTATGTATCATGGAACTAACATTCCGCTTTTCCGTTAATGAGATTGGAGTTCTCCGGGCTATGCGCTGTACGAACTGTGGATCGACCATCAACCCTCACAGTCGCTTTTGCGACCAATGCGGCGCGCCCGCGCCCGATGCTGAGGAAACCCGGATTGCGCGGCCACAATCCTCCGTTCCGGTGCGGCACGACGATGACGACATCGAACACGTAGTTTTCACGGTTCGGCCGACGATGCTTTTCATAAAGATTGGCTACGCCGCAGCGATCGCGGGCGCGATCCTGCTGACGGTCCTGTTGGCAATGGTTCGTTTCGTCGACATTCCCTGGTTCTACTCTCTGCCCGTGGCGCTGGGTCTCCTGCTGATTCCGGCTTACTACCATATCAAGCGCAACATGGTTCGCTATACGCTCACCGATTCCAAGATTACGATCGACCATGGCCTGATTGCCCGTACGACGAGAAACATTCTGCTGACCAAGATTCAGGACGTCACGGTTACCGCATCGATCCCTCAACGGCTGCTCGGATTTGGTGATGTTGTCATCGATAATGCGAGCGAAGTGGGCGGAACGACAGTTCTTCATAACATCAACAATCCACGTCACTATGCCGACCTGATTTTGCGTGAGCTAAGGCGCTGGCAGTAAACTCTCTCCATTATTCTATTATTGCAACGCAGGAAACATTTGCCTCCGCGCCGGGTTCTAAGCAAGTGTATGATTTTGTCCGCCTTCTTGATTTCATCAAGCAGCAAGACTCTCGGCCGCATCCTGGGCTTGATCGTTCTGGTCATTTCGGCATTCGCCCCTGTGCGAGCTGATCTTCCGCCTCCGGATCTCTCGCGTATATTTCCGGCAAACATAGGTGGTTTTCATCAAATCGAACCTGCGCGGCAAATAGGGCCGGCTGATAAGAACAGCATACATCGTGACTATTCTTCCTCGTTTGATTTGTCAAAACATCCGTGGCCCATCCTCGTCGCTGAAGCTGAATACGCCTCAGCGGAAGGAGAAAAACTAAGAGTAGACGTAACCAAGTGGGAGAATGATTCCGCGGCTTATTCGAATTTGACAGGATATCGCAAGTACGCCCCCAGACAAGATCAGGTCCCCGCGACCCAGATAGAAAATGTGGGTACAGCGGGTTGGCTGATGTCAGCGCAAAGCCTGGCGTTTTTTAGAGGACCGACCTTCGTCGTAGTGACAACTGAGAACGGCCAGAACGCAGATCAAGTGAAGGTTCTGGCGCGGGCCTTCGCAGCGACTCTCGACCCGGGCGAGGGAGACATTCCTGTCCTGGTTAAGCACTTACCGAACTGGGAAACGGCACAGCACGATCTTATCTATGCTATCAGTGCCAAGTCCCTAATGGACGCAATCCCCAATCAGCCCATCTTAAATGAACTGACTTTCGACGGCGGGACCGAGGCAGTTTCGGCAAACTACGGCCAATCGCAATTATTGATCGTCGAATTCACCACCCCGCAATTCTCAGTCGACAACGACCAGCGCGTCCAGGCAAAGGTTCAAGAGTTGCGCAGTCAGGGCCAGCCGATTCCCACAGCTTATCGTCGCGTCGGCAACTATTCGGTTTTTGTTTTTAACGCGCCGGATGAAAAGACCGCGAACGCTTTGATCGATCAGGTGAAATACGAGCAGGTCGTGCAATGGTTGGGCGATGATCCACATCTGGAAGCGCGCATCGAGCGATACCTGGCGCAGACCACAGCCGGAGTCCTGATTGCCGTGCTCAAAAGCTCGGGCCTGTCGCTGCTGATTTGTCTGGCTGCAGGGACCTTTTTTGGCGCCTTGTTATTCCGCCACCGGCGCGCCCAGCATGCGGCGCTGTATTCTGACGCCGGCGGCGGAACTCGTCTTAATCTCGACGAGTTGACGGGCACGAAGCACTCGCGCCGTCTACTGGAACCGGGCAGAGGTCCGGAATCCGATTGATGAGCAGGGCTAGAATCTACTTCTGCGGCGTCGTCACGTTAATGTCAACCTGGGTTTTCTTCCCACCAAACAACCCGCCTCGATAAGCAAAGAACGCCGCCACAATCACGATTATGAATATAACCAGCACCGCCACCACTCCGGCGCTGCTGCCGCCTCCATCTCCATTATCGGCCATCTCAACCCTCCTTAAACGAAGATACGTCTACTTACAAATCCGCTGGGGCTCTGAATAATCGAAGGGGAATTTGAAAACTGGGGAAGGCTCTATACTGAAATTCTTAACACAGAATTTGAGAGGAGGTCAACTTTTGGGCTAAGTGCCCGCATCGAGACCCGACTGGTAGCACCAAACCATTACCCCATACCAGAATAGCGGTGATGCTCCCTGCTTGGACGAGTTTTTGGAAATGAGAAGCAGGTGACAACAAAGGGCGTTGGCACCTGCCGGCTTTTTTGCTCGACATTCGGCCGCTACGACCCAGGCATGAGGAATACATCCCAAGCCCACCGGCCGAGCTGCGCACCATGCGCATCTTTTACTTTGGCGCGATAACGAAACTCATTTGCGTACTGATCGGAACGTTTCGATCTCTTGTAATCGAGATCAATGGAATTCAGGCCGAGGTCTTTCAAGTTATGCAACTCGAAAGGCTCAGAAATTCCGTTGTGGTTTGTGTCCTGCCACAAACGCAGGGAAGAGAAGATAGCATCCTGCTTGTCAATAATGCCGTCGCCGTTACCGCCGTTCGCGGTCTTATCAAACTCTGCCAGAGCCAGGAAGCCATTCGGGTCGGCCGCAGGCGGCTGTGGCGTGTAGTTGCCGAACAATTCCGTCCCGTCGTCTATCGTGCCGTTTCCGTTACGATCAAGTGCGAGCCATGCGTCATCGGATCCAGCTACCGTCCAGGCACGGCGCTCACGCGTGCCATTGCTGTTAAGGTCAAAGTTCACGCCGGAGGCGGCATCCGTCAGAGCGAAGCCATTGCCGAGGACATCTATCAAGATCGGCGAGCCACAGCACTCATAACCATCGCCCGTCCAAACACAGCAAGGCCCACTACCTTCAGTGCATCTACCATCTTCGCTGCACTGGAGATGATCACAGCAATCATTATCATTAAAACAGATGTCTCCTTCTCCGCCGCAACAGGCAGGGTTTGTCCAACAGGCAATATCATTACAATCGGTAAATCCGTTACAGTTGTCGTCAACACCGTTGATGCAGTTTTCAGTGGCACCCGGGTGAATGTACGCATTGCTGTCGTCGCAATCATTGGCCGTGGGGCAGTGTGGATGTGCCCCTACATAAGTATCGTTGTCTCTATCGCAGCAGTAACCACTATCATCCCTGCTATTCGCAATCAGAGTTGAGTTCGATACACAAGGGTGCTGCGTTGAGCCGTCCCCGGAGGTGCAGTTCACGTACGAATACTCAAGAGAGTGAGTTCCTTCGCCGTCGTCATAGCCACTTGTTGCGGAATAGCTTGTCTCGGACGGAGGGCATTCCTGATTGCCACTGCCGCATGTCGAAGAGTGGTCAGGTTCGAAATTCCTACAGTCATGAGTAAACTGGGGTGGCAGGCTGCCAGAAGAGTTGCTGGCTTCCGAAGCTGGAATTATCACGAGCACGGCGTTAAGCAGTAGAAGCTTTAGCAGAGCAATATTTAATTTCATCATTTACTCCGTGAGCGAGTCTCAAGTAAGTCTCCTTACGGCTTATCTACCTTGGGAGCAATTTCGACCCACTTGTGCGGGCTAGCGGTGTCGGGATTGGGTTTCCACATAGAGCCTCCGGAGTACAAGGTCCCGTCGGCAAACATGACTTCGTGAACCTCTATATCAACATCATTCACGAGATCAAGTCGGCTATGCGATTCGATCAACTGCTTGATTGAATTGAAATGCGACTCCAATGGCAATTCCATTTCCTCCCCTGGCTTCAGATCCAAGGGTGGGTTCTTCGGACTTATGTCGGAGCGCTGACCGATGAAAAGCTGATCCATCATAACCGGGCCGATTAGTCGGGTTTCAGGAAATATAAAGAAAATGGAGGCCCAGGTGATCGTCTTGTCTGACTTATTCTTAACTTTGATTTTCAAGCCCTTTAGCCAATCGAGGTCGCCATCAAACTGCTCGCCAAGTGCGATTGGCCTGTCCCCGATCTTGGCCTCAAATACTTCCAGGGGTAACTTCAAAAAGGTTTTGTGCTTTTCAACTCTCTTCTTGTTCTGTTGGCCAAACTTTCCTAATACAGTGGACGACAATCCAGTCACATATAGAGTTAGCAAGAAAAGGTTCGCGGCAAGGAGTAGAACAGCAAGACGTCGCCCGCATAGAATCGAACTGACAAAGCGAATATTGTCGATTGCGATGTTTTTCATATTGAAACCTCTGCCAGTGTTACTGAGCCACACTTTGGTTAATTCGGTTAATCACCTGCGCCGCTTCACCATCGGAGAATTTTCCTACCCATGAATCGGTCACAACGCCGTTATGATTGATTAGGAGCAACGTTGGAGTGCCCGACACGTCCAATGACGCAAGCGGAGCTTGCATAATCTCGTTAAAGGATACGCCCAGCTTGGTTAGATAATTCCTGCCTTCTTCTACAGGCTGCGGAAGTACTGCAACGAGGCGCACACCGTTCCGGTTCTGTTGCTGAAGCTTCTGATATAAAGGTGCGCTTTCAGAAAAAAAGTGACAACCCGTTGACAGCGCCAGCACGGCAGTGCGATTACTCTGGCTCCAATCGATTCCCACAAGCGAAATTTTAGTGCCGGCTTGAATCGACGGTATTCGCGACGCACTCAAAGCGGGCGACTTTGACTGAACTGCTTCGATTGGTGCTGCCTGTTTTAGTTGAAGAGAAAACTTCTTTACAAGTACTGAGCACAGAACAACTGCAGTAATTACTACGGCGACGTTGGCGAGAGCTTCGATCCTCTTCAACATAGTATTCTCATTTCATGGAAAAAGAGAGCGTGCCAGTGATGATTAGCATCACGCGAGAGTCCTCGGCAATTTGTGCGGAGATTTGGGAGTCGGCTGTAGGAGCGCCATGATTCCTTCCTGACCCAGAGCAATTGTCTGAAATCGCGTTAAGCTAAATCAGTTGAGAGTGTCTGTCTGTACGGTAACCCACTTACATGAACAAATCCAGGCGGTGCGCCGAACAAAATTCACCTTCTTTCGATTAATCGCATAATCAGCGGGCAGTGCGTGCCTGGACGACTTCCGTAAAAGGAAAAAGCAGGTGACAACAAAGGGCGTTGGCACCTGCTTTTGAAAGCCCACGTTCAAGGGCGAATGTTAACAGCGATCTCTACTCCGCGCCGCGACGGCGTGGACGTCTGGGCCTGGTGCGTTCCTGCGCAGGCTGCACGTCTCCCGGTTGCACGGTCGGCGTCGGCTGCGGAGTTTTCGCTCCCGGCGGACAGATCCAGATTTCGATGAAGTCAGTGTCGCGATAGCCGCCATTGATAACGATGATTCGTCGCGCATCAACTCCACGCTGATTGATGAGATAGTCCGTCGTGCGCTTGCCCAGCTTGTCTGCCTGGCCGGCCCGGCTGGTCCGCCCGGCATAGACGATGATGTAGGCTTGCGCGTCAGGAGCGCCCTGCAATTCAATCGCGAGATTGTCCAAGCGTGCCTTGTCATCGTCAAAGGCCACGGATTGAAACTGGTCGAATGGTTTGCACTCAACCACGGGCGGCCTCTTCGCAACGATCTCGGTCGAAGCCTGGGCCTGCTGCCGGCACAATGCGTCGCCCGAACCGTCGTCAACCACCAGCGTCGCCGAAACGCGCTGGCTGCCGAGACCGGTGGAGTCCACCGTGATCGTGGCAGTGCCCGCGCCGCTGACAATTCTGGCCTCGGACGGCGAGACGGTCCAAGTGTAACGAAGAGCTGACGAGCCGCTGTATGCGACATCAGAAGTGAACGTGATCAAGTCGCCGTCATTAACGCTTACCGGGGCGGAGATGTTAACCGGGTAGGGGCAAGGAGACTTCGTGATGGTGTACTTCTTCGGATGATAGTTAACATTCAAGCAGAGTTTGCGGCCCCGCTCAACATCAAAATCGCGTACCCAACGGCCACCGTTAGGCAACAGGATTTCCAGGTTATGACGGCCGGGTTCGAGTTCGATCACGCGTACAGTCGTCGAAGTATCGCCTTCCGGCTTCCCATCAATACGCAGCGGAAATCCGCCCGGGTTGGTGGAGATTTCGATCGTGCCGTACTTGACGCGTTTCTTCTTGGCATAGGCAGTAGTCGAAGTGCAGGCCAGACCGAAAGTCAATGCGATCATGATCGTGACCGCGGCTTTGACGACAGCTGAGTTGGGGCGCATGGCAACCATGAATTTTTTCCTGTTCATCGTTAGACCTCCGTCATGGCTGTTGCTTGCTTGCCGGCACGGATCTTCGCATAGCGACGTCGCGCACCTGCACTCAGGGCCACAATTCCAGAACCGAATAATAGCAGTGACGCCGGCTCAGGTACTGGCGGATTGCAGTCGACGCACTCCGGGGGCGGCTTCTCGTGATGGGAGCAAACACCTGTGACACAGATTAGCGGAATCAGGGCCAGGAATGGCCATTTTGGAAAACCCCCACCTACAGCCGGGATCTCGCCGCAGTCGCAAATCGTACCATCGACGTTGTCCTGCTCGAAGACCTGAACGTCGCCCTGGGGCTGTTGGGGCGCAACTTCAATTCCCGCCACCAGCGTAGGCGCAAGAGCCTCGTTGTTGGAAGGCAGAGACGTTGACGCCAACTGAGTGTCACCTTCAGCAGGAGCGACCGGAGCGGTTGAAGACTTTGACGCATTGGTCGTGATCCCCGAAACGCTCGGATCCTGTGCGACTGCCCGCAGCCGAATCCGCTGAAGCTGGCCGCCGTTTTGCAGGTCGCCCATTACGTTCACGACGTCTGCGAATTTGATTGGACTAGCTTGCGCGGGAACAGCCACTAACAGCAGCAAGCCGGTAAACGTCGCGATAGGTCGAAAAACTCGAGTCCTCATTTGGTTAGGAACTCCCTCCTCAAGACTTCAAACGGCAATTTTTGACTCGTCGTTGATGTGTCGAAAACTTAATTCCAGAGACACAGCGCTGACAGCTTGCCGTGGATACAAGCCTGCAAACCCTCAGGGGCTTGTTTTACCTGTTAGGGAAACAGAGTTAATGCGGGGGGGATTCCAGTTTCAGAAAAGGATTTGACCCAATACTGGGGCGGGTTTGGTGAAGCGGGCGAGGTGTTTTGACAACGCCCCGCCCGCTTCATCTGCGTTCAGACTTCTTCTGCGGCTTCTTCACGCGGGGCTTCGCTGCCCTGGTGGTTTTCGTCCTTGAGCACGGCCTTCCGTGACAACTTAATCTTGTTGCCGTCTTTGCCGATACACTTGACCATAATCTGCTGGCCTTCGCGCAGCTCGTCCCGGACATCGCGAATGCGTCGATCCGCGATTTCGGAGATGTGCAGCAGGCCATCAGTGCCGGGGAAGATTTCGACGAAAGCGCCGAAGTCCACAATCCGATTCACCGTGCCGACATAGGTTTGGCCAACTTCGGCTTCGGCCGTGATCCCGCGGATGCGAGCGACTGCCGCTTCGGCCGCGGCACTATCGGCAGTTGCAATCGACACCGTGCCGTCGTCTTCGACATCGATCTTTGCTCCCGTCTCTTCGACCAGAGCCCGGATGACCTTGCCGCCTGGTCCGATGACGTCGCGAATCTTATCGGGATTAATCTTAATCTTGATGATCCTCGGCGCCAGCAATGAAATCTCCGCGCGCGGTTCGGCCAACGCTTGCTGCATCGCGTTCAGAATGAAGAGGCGCCCCTTCCTGGCCTGCTCCAGGGCTTCCGCCATAATCTGTGAATTGACGCCGGCTATCTTGATGTCCATTTGCAGGGCGGTAATTCCCTCGGCGGTACCGGCGACCTTAAAATCCATGTCGCCGTAATGATCTTCAGCACCGGCGATGTCGGTCAGGATTGCGTACTTATTGCCTTCCATCACCAGGCCCATCGCTACGCCACCCACCGGAGCCTTCAGAGGCACCCCGGCGTCCATCATGGACATCGTGCCACCGCACACACTGGCCATCGACGACGAACCGTTTGATTCGGTGATGTCCGAGACAATGCGGATGGTGTAGGGGAATACCGTGTCGTCAGGCAGAGCGGGTTCGAGAGCCCGGCGGGCCAACGCGCCATGTCCGATCTCGCGGCGTGATGACGAACCAAAGCGGCCGACTTCACCTACCGAATACTGTGGAAAGTTGTAATGCAGCAGGAAGCGACGCTTGACCTCGCCCTTCTCGAGATCGTCCATGAACTGCTCGTCTTCCTTGGTGCCGAGCGTTGTGGTTACGAGGGCCTGCGTCTCGCCGCGAGTAAACAGCGCCGAGCCGTGCGTGCGTGGCAGCCAACCAACTTCGCAAGTGATTGGCCTAATTTCAGAGAAGCGCCTGCCGTCAGGCCGGCGGCGATGATTCAGAATATCGTCGCGGAAAATCTTCTCTTTCAGATGATCAAAGGACTTCTTGGCCATCAGGCGCGATTCAGGCTTATCTTCGGGGTAGCTTTCCACCACTTCTTTCTTTAAAGCATCGATAGCCGCATAACTCGAGCGCTTCTCCTGGCCGGAAGTGTCCAAGGCAGCCCGCAAACGCTCGGCATAATTGCGCTCGATCTCGCCGATCATCTCTTCGTTCAGCACCGGCGCTTCGACCGGCCGCTTCTCAATATCCAGGGCCTTATAGAGTTCTTTCTGCCAGCGACAGAGCCGGTTGATCTCCTTATGAGCAAGCATCAAAGCCTCGACCATAATCGCCTCGGATACTTCCTCGGCGCCGGCTTCGACCATGACGATCGCTTCTTCGGTTCCGGCCACAATCAGGTTCAGCTTTGACTCGCGAATCTCGTCGTAGGTCGGATTGACGATGTATCGCCCGTCGATAAGCCCGACGCGTGCTCCCGCGATGGGAGTAGTAAACGGAATGTCGGAAAGGTAAAGTGCGCAGGACGCGCCGGTAATCGCGACTACATCCGGATTATTGTCCGGGTCCGCAGAGACTACTGAGGCAATGACCTGCGTTTCATTCCGGTAGCCTTCAGTGAATAGCGGGCGGCAGGGCCGATCGATCATCCGGCTGGTCAGTACTTCTTTTTCAGTCGGGCGGCCTTCACGGCGAAAATAGTTTCCCGGAATACGTCCGGCGGCGTAATTAGCTTCTCGATATTCAACCGTAAGGGGGAAAAAGTCGATGCCCTCGCGGGGTGTCGACGCGCCAACGGCGGCGCACAAAACCATTGTGTCGCCGTATCGGATCACACAGGATCCATCGGCCTGCTTGGCCACGCGGCCAACTTCCACGCTGAGGTCGCGATCGCCAACTCGTATTGACTCCTTGAGATACTTCTTAACTGTCATTTTCGTTCGTCTCCTTCTGACGACGCCCACCGCTGGGGCAGGCACGCAACGTCTCATCCGCTGCGGTTTGGGTTAGTTACTTGCCGTGCCCTCGCTGTATGCGAGTAGCTGCGCGGCGTGAAATTCCTGCTGAAAACACAGAAGGCGGCAGAGCCTGGCCGTGAAGCTCTTGCCGCCTTCGGATTTGGTAAGGCCGCACGCGTCGTCTGGCTCCCTAAATCGCCGTCACGTTCGGCTCGGGCACAAGCTCTTCGATTGACGCGTACTTTTTCTAAATCAGAGACTCGAAGATTCTCTCGTTACGTTCTCTTCTATTTTTCGTCCAAAAATTTAACCGATGAAAACTAACGGCGCAAGCCCAGCCGGCCCACGACTTCGTGGTAGCGCTGTATGTCCGTCTGCTTCAAATAATCGAGCATGCTCCGTCGCTGCGAGACCATCTTTAACAGGCCCCGACGGGAATGATTGTCTTTCTTGTGAATCTTGAAGTGCTCGGTGAGTTCGTTGATGCGCTGGCTTAAGAGCGCGATTTGGACCGGGGCGGAACCCGTATCCGTCTCATGTGCCCGATAGTCGGTCACAATCTTTTCTTTTGCTTCTCGTGCTAACACTGCTAAAGATGGCCCTCCCAGACCGCAGTAAGCCCTCAATAAGACCAAGGCAAACCGCAAAAACTTGAAATTACCTCCGAGAAGTTAACACTTCGGTCGCGTGACTGTCCAGCGGGGGCCTTGGGAGGATAGTGCCATATTTTGAAACTGGGCGACCGCAATAAACGATGCGCTAGGCGGTCGCGCTTCACTTCATGCACGTCAACTCTGTGAGAATCCACCAGAACCTAAGATGCACTCCTGCTATGGCCGCTGGCGTTTCGGAACGACTTTGGGAGATTGAGGAGACTGTTGCTTTGCTTGACTAGGTGAGCTTTGGTCAGAAAAGAGCCATCTAGCAGCGATAATGAACAGACCCAAAACGCTCGCAGTAGTTGAGGTAATATACGTCATTATTACCTTGTCAGATAGCGCAAAGCCTCGCCAATGAAACCCGCAAGCCGCTGTTAAGGCCATCACTGACACTATCCACAAAACAATTAAGAGAAAGAGAGAGGTTAGTACTGCAATTCTCGTCCAATTTATCCGCTTCGACTGGCGAACATCTTCATGAAGGTGTTCAGTCTCGGCTGCGTCCCGTTCCGCCTGGACACTCGATAATTCGACAGGGTAATCCTTGGTTAGATCCTGCTCGCCAATGACCGCGAGCGGATCAGGCTCCGCGACTTCTGCGGCCTGAGAGTTCGCTACGCGATCTATTCCATCAAATAACTTGGATAGTTCAGCGATACGCTCTTTAGGCTGGGTTGATTCCGGCTCGCTCATTTAGCAGCCCGATATAATGCTCTTTGATTAGAGGATCAGGAATAACATTATTATTAAAGTTGGCATTCGGCTGATAGACTTCTCGCCACGGCGTACCCTCTCGGTGAGTCATCGTGGAAAGTTGCGGACCTGTGAATCGATCATAGGCAGATTCGACCGCCCTAAGCAGCGCCTTGTCGGTTTCGGACAACTGTTCAGACGAAAGCATATTGATCGGCTTGTCCACCACACCAGCTCCGTACTGCCTTAAGGCGTGGTAAAGGTCGGGCACTACTGGGCCATAACGCCATGCTTCCACGCTCTGCTTGATGAGCGGCTTATGGAGAATTGCTAGGGAGTATCCGTGGGCGATGTACACCAGCTTTTGAAGCTGCATATTGGTCAGCGTGTGACCATGTTCTTTCGCTATCTTCAGAAGTTCATTGGCTACAGTTCTAGCGTCATAGGCCATGTTCTTGCCCTCCCTTCTTGCGTTCCCCCCCTGTTTCATCCTTGAGACAACAGACCTTAACAGCTTATCTCGGGTCGGTCAATGGTGTTGGCTTTCTGAAGCTGTATTTGCTATCTCGCCTAAGTCTAGCCGAATAAAAATGGATACGTGCTGCCCTGCAAATTGTTGGCATTCAAAATATGCTTTTCTCCACGCAATCTCTGCGACCTTTGCGTCTCGGCAGTGAACCGACCCTCAAAACGATTCACCGCAGATGCGCCGAGGATTTCAAATGCGGGCGCCGCTCTCAGATAGAAAAACCCCAACCGAAATTCCGCCAGCACTCGAGAATTTTGGATTCTGCGGCGTATGATGACGAAACCGCGCGAGCAGACGCCTCATTGGCCAAAGCGGCACCCTATAACCAGAGCACTGAATTCGAATTGGTCTCGCTATGCTATTTTCTGTGACCGTGTGCTAACATTGCCTTCACATTAGCCTGTGCCGGGCATTTCGATTATGGAAGTCTTATTAGCTGACGAATTCGGGTTTTGTTTTGGCGTAGAGCGCGCCGTGGAGATGGTTGAAGACGCGTTGGAAGTCGGCGCTCCGGTGCGCACGCTGGGCCCGCTGATTCACAACACGCAGGAAATGAAGCGCCTGGAAGGCGAAGGTGTGGCCACCATCGAAGCGCCTTCGGAAGTTGGCACAAACGAGATTGCCGTGATTCGCGCGCATGGCGTCACACCGCTGGTCCAGATTCAACTCGAGCAACGCGCCGCCCTGGTCGTCGACGCGACCTGTCCATTCGTGACCCGGGTGCAAAGATTGGCTGAGCGCGCCGCGAAGGAAGGACGTCACGTCGTAGTCGCCGGCAGCCCGGATCATCCTGAAATGATCGGGGTAGTCGGCTATGCTCCCGATAACACGTTCGTAGTTAGCGACGCCGCTGGAGTCGCGAAACTGCCGCCGCTGCACGCGCCGCTGGTCGTCTCGCAAACCACTCTCAAGTTGCAAACCTTTTTGGAAGTCGCTGAAGCCGTGCGCACGAAGGCCGACGCTGAGCCACAGGTGGTGAACACCATTTGCTCAGCCACGCGCGATCGCCAGGACGCAGCGCGCGGACTGGCAGGACTGGTCGACATTTTCTACATTATCGGTGGCAAGCACTCGTCAAACAGCATCAAGCTCCTGGCCGTGTGCAAGGAGCAGTGCGAGCGCAGCTTCCTGATCGAAACTGACAGCGAGATCGACCCCTCCGAGTTGATTGGCGTCAATCGGGTCGGGGTTACCGCCGGCGCGTCTACGCCCAATTGGTTAATCGATCAGGTGGTCAAGCGGCTGCGCGAGATTGGCAACCGGCTAAACGCCGAGGCCGCGACCAGCGTCAACTAGAAGTGGCACGGGCGTCCCGCCCGTGAATCAGGCGCAAGATGCGCGTGCCATACCAAAGTCTTCCTAAAACTGACCAGCGCCTTCCGCTTTTCTTCGCGCCTTTGCGTGAACCATAACGCGGCGCGAATACGTTTCACGCAAAGGCGCAAAGAAAATACCTAAAGACGCGAAGAAGTAATCATCCCTGGAGCAACTGAAATTTATGAGACGTTCAGGATTTTCCATCTTGCTTGTCATAATGGTTTCTTTAATTATGGCTACATCAAACAGCGCCAAGCCGCGTACGCTTCAGGCCCTGGTCGACGCGTACTTTGAAGATTATTTCAGAGCCAATCCTTCGCAGGCCACCAGTGTCGGCTTCCACCAGTACGATCATCAGTTGGAGGACTTTTCGCTGGCCGCGCATCAGCGCAACCGAAGCAAGCTACTGGCTTATCTGAAAGAGTTTGAAGCAATCAACCCGCGCATGCTGTCGCAAAACGATCGCGACGACCGCGAGATCATGATTGCGTCGATTCAGAGCAACTTGCTGGAAGAAGATCGGGTCCAGTTATGGCGCAAGAACCCGGACAATTATTCAGGAGCAGTCACCGGCACGATCTTTTCGATCGTCAAACGCAATTTCGCGCCGGCTGAAGAGCGGCTGCGCTCAGTTATCGAACGCGAGAAGCAAATTCCGCGCGCCCTCTCGCAAGCCCGCGAAGTCCTGCTTAACCCGCCGAAGATTTACACCGACATCGCGATCGAACAACTGCCCGGCAATATCGATTTCTTTCAGACAACGGTGCCTGAGGCTTTCAGCGAAGTGAAGAACAGGATCCTGCTGGCTGAGTTCAAGAGTAGTAACAACGGCGCCATCGCCGCATTAAAAAGCTACCAATCATGGCTGCAAAAGGACCTTCTGCCGCGCTCAAACGGAACGTTCGCGATCGGCGCCGAGAATTACCGCCTCAAACTTTTGTACGACGAGATGGTCGATGTGCCGCTGCTGCAGCTTTTGAAAATCGGCTATGCGCAGTTGCGTAAAGATCAGCGTTCGTTTATCGAGACAGCCCGCCGTATTAGTCCGAACAAATCGCCGGAAGCAGTTTTGAAGGAACTCGAAAACGATCATCCCAGTGCGCAGGAGTTGATTCCCGCAGCTCAAAAACAGCTCGACGGCATCCGCCAGTTCTTAATTGATCACAAAATCATCACTGTTCCCGGCGGAGCCCAGGCGAAGGTTGTCGAGACGCCGTCATTTCAGCGGGCCACGACCTTTGCTTCGATGGATACCCCCGGTCCTTATGAAGCGAGCGCGACCGAAGCCTTCTATAACATCACGCTGCCGGATCCTTCGTGGCCGAAAGATAAGCAGGAGGAATACCTGCAAGGCTACAACTACCCGCTGTTGAGCAATGTCTCGGTGCATGAAGTTTGGCCCGG
>DATNNY010000533.1:0-9122 GCA_035601635.1 Pyrinomonadaceae bacterium | reverse complement strand
AAACTCAGCCAGGCGATCGGTTACTTGACCATAAATCTTTTCCACCAGCTCAAACATTTGATTGAAGTAAGGCCGCCGCGCATACGCATGACGAATCGTTCGCAAGTGTTTGTCGCGCCATTCCTCCGCGTTAACCAGCACCACTTCGTTGAGCAGTTTGCCTGACTTCGTGTGATCGATGGGGACAGTCAACCATGCCACACCATTCGCGGATTTGATTTGCACGCGAGACATGAAACTGCGTCCTTGCGGCAGTTGCACGTCGTCGTAATGAAGAAAAACGTCGGCGAGACGCACTTGCTCGAACAAGCCGACCCACGGCAGAAACATCGGCTGTGAAACGACGAGTGTGCGCGTCATTAACTTATCCGGAGAAATTTTCCGCCACCGCGTAGCCAACACCGCCTCGACCGACGCCATTGCCCGAATAGAACATATAGATCTTTTCTCGGTGAGGATAAAACGCCGGATAGCAGACCATTTCAGAGTCCCAGCCGCTTTCCGATTTCGAGATGCCGGCTTTGTCATCCAATCTTTCCCAACTAATTCCGTCGTCGGATTCCGCATGACCGATCGTGTATTGCTTTGCCTCTTTCGTCTTATGGCCGCGAGTGCAGTACCACATCAGATATTTGTTTCCCGACTTCAAAACCCAGGGCGCCGATACGACCTCGCCGTCGAACTTATATTCGATTACGCGACGTTGGTGCGGCGTCCAATTTGATCCATCATGGGATTCCGCGTAGTAGACCGTGTAAATCGGCTCGGGATTACCATCCGGAAATTTCCAGTCGGTGCCGGAGCAGTACCACATTTTCAAGCGTCCGCCATCGTCCATAACAAAAGGGCCGGCGACCAGTAATGGGTGATCTTTGTCTTGCGCGAGGATCGGACCCTCGAAGAGACGACTGAAAGTATCACTTCCTCTGTCCCACACCATGATGCCGATTGAAAGCTCAAAACTAACTACGCGTCTTCTTTTCCAGCCCGTGTAGTAGAAGAAAGTTTTGTCTTTCACTTCCACGACGCTGCCCAGCGTCACTCCTGAATCATCGAAAGCGCCGGGCCCGCCCAACCCGAGTAGTGGCGCGTCGCAAACTTTCTTTATCTTTGTCGGATCGTCGATGTCCAAATCGATGAACGTAGGGAGCATCCGATCGTCGGCGTCCCGCGAAGAATAGAACAGTCTGATCGTATCGTCGTTGAGCCGGTAAGGAATCGGCCGCGCGGCGTGCGTTTTGAAATAGCCACCGCCGTCCGGGCAATAAATCAAACCCTTCTTTTCCCAGTTGATCTTGGTTGTCATTTGCTAGATGAGGTCGCGATCTACAATTGTCTGGGTTGACGGGGGCGGCCGGACCAGGGTGCGTTCCGCACAATCTTTCATCACAATTGCGCCCGACCCCACCACCACAAAGCGATCCAACTTGATATTATCCCTCAGGGTAGCATTAACGCCCAGAAAACAGTTCTCACCAATATCGCAGTTACCGGATACGACCACATGGGAACTAATGAAGCAATGATCTCTGATCGTGGAGTGGTGACCAATGTGATTGCCCGACCAGAGAATGACGTTATTCCCGATGCGGACAAACGGCTGGATGACGTTGTGCTCAAGAATGAAGCAGTTGTCCCCTACAGGCGTCTGGTAATATGCTGCGCGCGGGCTGATGTAGGTCGCGCAGGTATAACCTTTCTCCTTCGCTTCATGGTAGCGGCACTGTCTGACCTGATTGGTTTTTGTGTAACCGAGCGCAATAAAGATGTCGTATTCATTCGGAGAATAAGTTTTTTCCAGACTCTCAAAGGGAACCACCGGTTTCCCGTTGAATTGCTCCTGAGTAATAAACTCGGCGGCATTTGTGAAAGCACTAACCTGATAATCCGTGTCAGCGCTGAAGTAGAATTCAGCTACTTCCGCAACCAGACCCGTGCCATAAATGATCAGCTTCTTCACCAGCATCCTCCCTTATCGTACGTAGATACTCATGGGTCTCTAAACCGGTTTGCGGTACAAGTAGATCGTGTATTCATACAACGGATAAGAATGATCCAATTTTATGTGCGGCGAGATTTCGCTCAAGCACCACGAGAATAGCTCTGCCGGATTGCGGTAGTAAAGATTGTTGGAATAGTAATTTACTTTAGTCGTCATGACATTGAAGGCTATTCCGATCTTACAAAGTGAAAACATTCGGCGGATTAGTTGAGCGGCAAACTGATCCATCTGTAAGCCGGCCGTCTCGAGTTTTTGAGTCAGAATACCGTTGCACACAACATAATCAAAATCCCGGTCGAATCTGTAATCCAGTATGTCGCCATGAGTAAAATTTCCTGAAGACATATTTACCATGGCCCACTCGATCATGTTGCCGGCAACGTCGATGCCGGTATAGTCCAGATCGATGTGCTTGCTAATCGCATACTCCCGCAAGCCACCATACCCACAACCGACGTCTAGTAGCGAAGGCTTATTTCCTGCCACGTAATCCGCTACGCTCAGCATTTTGTCGTAACGCAGGAACATCATGGCCTGGTCTGAACCCCAATCCACGCCCTCAGGCGATGGTCCGTGCAGGGAGAACTTCTCTGAGTAGTAACGTCCAAGTGCTTTGCTTATCGAGTCCATTTGAGTTGTTCTGCTCTTCTTAACTCAATCCCTTCTTCGCGGCGTCGATGAAAGGATGAGAGCGATCTCTCTCGGAAATCACGCTGATCTCGAGAGGCCAATCGATGCCAAACACCGGATCGTCCCAGCGCACTCCGCGGGCCGACTCGGGATGGTAATACTCGGAAATCTGATAAGCGACCTCGGTATCGTCTTCGAGAGTTTGAAAACCGTGGGCGAAGCTCTCCGGAACGTAAAGCATCAGCCGATTGTTCGCTGAGAGCTCGACCTTGATCCACTGTCGGAACGTCGGCGATTCCGGCCTCAGGTCAACGATCACGTCAGCAATGGATCCGGCCGTGCAGCGCACCACCTTCGCTTCCTCATGAGGCTTCGCCTGGAAATGCATACCGCGCAGGGTGCCACGTCTTTGATTAAACGAGAGATTGGTCTGCACCACACGCGGGTTCAATCCATGCTGGACAAATTCCGTCTGACTCCACGTACGCGCGAAAAAGCCGCGTTCGTCCTCGATGAGCTCCGGCTCGATAACGAAAGTTCCGTGTAATTTGGTTTCGGTAAAGATCATGTTCGGTGTGGATAGAAAACGCGCGAGCGGACGCTTGGATTATACGACTCTGAGATCGGGAACCGGGATGATAAAACGTCCGCCACGCCTGCGATACTCCGCCTGCTGCTCGAGAATCTCATGGGCGAAATTCCAGGTAAGCAACAGCACATATGGAGGCATCTCTTCCAACAATTTCGCCGGTGAATAAATCTGCAGGTGCACGCCGGGCATGTAACGTCCTTGTTTGTAGGTACTGCGATCGACGACAAAGTCCAGCGCCTCTTTGCCAATTTGAAAATAGTTCAGGAGCGTACTGCCTTTGGCCGCGGCCCCGTACGCCGCCAACCGTTGCTGTTTGTTCTTCAAATCGAAGATGAAAGTTCGCAAAGATCGCTTTAATTCTTCCACCCGCCGCGCGAAGCCGCGATAGAAGCCGGGGTAACTAACACCCCATCCGGCTTCTTCATCAAGCAGGTCGCGAACGGCGGCACTCTGATTCCGATCCTTGCCCACGAATACTCGCAGAGAGCCGCCGTGAATTTGCAGGTGCTCGACGTCCTGAATCAGCAAACCGTGACGCTGGCAGAGTCGATCCAGGGAGGTGAGCGAGAAGTAACACAGGTGCTCATGATAGATCGTGTCGAACTCACACCGGTCAATCAGATCCTTCACATAGGGAACTTCGATGATCGCCACGCCACCTTCCCTTAGCAGAATTCCTAAACCTTCAACGAACCCGTTGAGGTCAGCCACATGGGCCAACACATTGTTGGCGTGAATCACGTCGGCCTGTTCCCCCTGCTCTACCAATTGACGCGCGGTCTCGGCGTTGAAAAACTCAGTCAAGGTGCGAACGCCGCGTTCCTCCTGCGCCACGCGCGCCACATTCACCGCCGGCTCGATGCCCAGGACCGGGATTCCCGCCTCTTTGTAGTACTGCAACAGGTAGCCATCGTTGCTGGCAATTTCCACCGCCAAACTCTTTGCACCGAGACGACGTGCTTTGAGCGTTCTCTGAACTATCTCGCGCGCGTGCTGCAACATGGTGTCGGAAAACGAAGAAAAGTAGAGATATTCGCGGAAGAGTTCTTCCGGCGGCACGGTTTCAGTGATTTGGACCAGACTGCATTGCGGGCAGAACGCGAGATCGAGGGGGTAGGTCGACTCAGGCTGATTAAGCTGTTCCTCGGTAATCAGCGAATTCGCCAGGGGCGTGTTACCTAAGGAGAGGACTAACTCCAAATCCGGCTGGCCACACGATCTGCATTGAACCGAAGTGCTCATTCACCGACCCCCCAGGAACTCTCTGTACCAGTTGATGGTTTGCTGCAGACCTTCGTCCAGCGTGAATAGTGGGTTCCAGTGCAGCATCTCGCGAGCTTTGGCCGCGCTGAGATATTGATGATGGATCTCGTTGCTGGCCTGATTCAAAATCTCCGGCTTCAGATTTGATCCCATAAGCTTGAGAATTTGCTCAACCAATTCCAAAACCGTCACCTGAATCTCATTCGAGAAATTAAAGGCATGGCCTCCTAGCCGAGGCAGCTCAGACAGTTTTTCGGCCAGTTGGGTGTATGCTGCGGCGCCGTCCTCGACATAGAAGTAGTCTCGAACGTATTTACCGTCGGAACGAATGACCGGCCTTTGGCCGCGCAGGATCGAACGAATCGTGCCGGGTACAATCCGGTTCCAATTCAGATCACCTCCGCCGTAAAAATTGCCGCATCGCGTCGTGACCACCGGCAAATCGTAGGTCACTGCATAGGTATGCGCGATAAGATCAGCGCATGACTTACTCACGTCGTAAGGATGTTGTCCATTTAGCGGAGTGGTCTCGTCATAAGGAAGATTCTCATGATCACCATAGGCTTTGTCCGAAGACGCGAGGACAATCTGCTTTACAGTCGGACTTCGCCGACAAGCTTCGAGTAAGTCCCAGGTTCCGGCGATGTTGGTTTCGAAAGTTGAAACCGGGTTGCGATTAGCTATGCCAACGATTGTTTGCGCCGCCAGATGAAACACGCTCTCGATTTCATATTCGCCCAGGATTCGCTCGAGTAACTCTTGATCTCTTACGTCACCTCTTACTACTTTCACTTTCTCAATTGAGCTTTCACGAACCAGCAGACTCTGTGGCACCCAATCCCTTACAAGACAAACCAGGTCAGCGCCGGCATCGATCAGCAAACGAACCAGCCAGCCGCCAAGCAATCCGGTTCCGCCCGTAACCAGAGTGGGCCGATCCTGCCAAAACGTCTGATTGGCCGTTGCGCCTATTCCCATACTCTCCATGGTGCGTTACCGCTCTGCCAAAGACTCTGAAGCAAGCGCATGTCTCGCATGGTGTCCATGCACTGCCAGAAATTCCCGTGTCGATACGCGACCAATTCATTGTCAGCTGCCAGCCGCTCCATCGCGTCCGCTTCCAGGCTGCTGTGGTCGCCTTCCAGATATTTGAAGATCGCAGGTTCGAAGACCAGGAAACCGCCATTGATCCAACCCTCTCCAATCTGCGGTTTCTCTGAGAACTCAACTACGCTGTCACCATCAAATACCAGGCCGCCAAAACGCGCCGGAGGACGCACTGCGGTAACCGTTGCGATACGTCCATGCGAACGATGATATTTGAGCAGTTCGGCCAGGTCTATATTGCTGACTCCGTCACCATACGTAACCATGAAGGTAGCGTCCTTGAGCGAGGGCTCCAGCCGCTTAACACGACCCCCGGTGTGGGTTGCTGTCCCGGTGTCCATCAAATGAACTATCCAGTCTTCGCATTCGCGCGCGCGCGTCTCGACCTGTCCACTGGCGAGACTCACTGTCATGCTGCCGCTCAGATTGTGGTAGTCCAAAAAGTAGCGCTTAACCTCTTCCCCTTTATAGCCGAGAGCAATTAAGAACTCATTGAAACCATAATGCGCGTAATGCTTCATGATGTGCCAAAGGATGGGCCGGCCGCCAATTTCCACCATTGGCTTTGGTTTCACCTCGGTCTCTTCAGCCAGGCGCGAGCCGATTCCACCCGCCAGGATCACAACTTTCATACAACGCTACCCTCACCAACTAAGCATTCTTCGGTCTGGGGACTTGGTATAAATTGAGTGGTCCAGGGCAACTTGGGTCTAATAACACCTGGCGTCTGATCTTTGTATCCTCCGCGGGCTGAATCGCCTTCGAAACTGTCAACCACTTCGAAGGCGATAACTTCAACCTCGCAAAAGTGAATGATCGTCGGCTCGGGGGTAGTCAGCGCGGCGGTAACAACCAGGGGTCCGTTAGACAAGAAGTTGCCAGGTATCCAGACTGTGCTGGTGTAGCGCCCAACTGGACGAGGGCGCCGCGCCTCGCCGTCATTGTCAGCGGTTACAAAAAGATAAATGCGTTCTTGATTAAAAAAATGTAGATTGGGCACCAGGACAACGCCTTGTTGAAGTACTTCATATTCCATTTCGACACCCACAGGTTTTCGAATGTCCACCATGTTGGTAATCAAGCCGTCCTCAGTGCGCACGCGAACGGCTCGGAGGCGAGCAATTTCATTGCCCGGAGCCCTCAGCGGATCATTCCACTTTTGCTCTGCCACTGTGGAGTCAGTCGCTGTTTGCAATCCTGTACCCAGGTAGTTATCGGCCACCGCCTTGGCGGGCCCATCGTCCACAATTTTCCCGTCGGAGAGATAAAGGGCGCGCTCGCAAAAACGAGTGATTGCCTGCAAGCTGTGAGAGACAAAAAGAAGGGTTCGCCCTTGTTTATGTATCTCCTGCATTTTATTGAAACACTTAATCTGAAATCCGGTATCGCCGACCGCGAGGACTTCGTCCAGAATCAAAATCTCTGGTTCCAAATGGGCCGAGACCGAAAAGGCTAGCCGGAGATACATCCCACTCGAGTACCACTTGACCGGTGTATCGATGAACTTCTCGATTTCAGAGAAGGCAACTATCTCGTCAAACTTGCGCTCGACCTCAGCCCGCCTCATGCCGATAATAGCGCCGTTCAAGAAAACGTTCTCGCGCCCGGTTAGTTCGGGATGAAATCCAGTCCCGACTTCCAGCAGACTTCCGATTCGTCCGTAGAGTTCGATTCGTCCGGTAGTGGGCTCAATGACGCGGGAAAGGAGCTTGAGCAGCGTTGACTTTCCAGCGCCGTTACGCCCGACGATGCCTACCACTTCACCGGGCTTAATCTCGAAATTCACATCCTTCAAGGCCCAAATCGTTTCGTGGCGTGCAGGTAGCTCTTTATTTCTTAGCCCAAACGGAATTCTGACTGCCCCGCTAAGCGCCTCTCGCCAGGTTTCATAGGGCGCCTGGACGGTACCAATCCGATATTCCTTTGAGAGGTTTTGAACCTTAATTATTGGCTTCATTGCGGAGTAATTCTCAAACGACGTCGGCAAAACCTTTTTCCGTTTGCCGAAAAACGAAAGCAGCGCAAACAACCAGAATAGCAGTCACAATCGCAGAAACAGCGAGCGCCAGACGGGGAATCTCGGTGCCCAGCAATGCCCCACGAAAACCCTGAATCAACCCGACGATCGGATTCAAGCTGTAGATGTTGTGCCATCTCAGAGGAATCAGGTCCGGCGGATAAATTATTGGTGAAGTGAACATCCACAACTGAATCAGTACTGGCAAAGCCACGCCGACATCACGATATCTAACGTTCAGACTCGCCGCCAAAATCCCGATGCTGAGCGTGAACACGGTCATCAGGATCACTATGAAGGGAAGAACTGCAAGCTTCCAAGTCACCACCACTTGGTAATGTAATACTACACGATAAATCAGTATCAAAATCGCCAGAATCACAAACGAAATGCAGAAATCGACCAGCTTAGTGGCGAGGTATGCGGTCGGCAAGAGCACCCGCGGAAAATAAACCTTGGTAAGCAAATTCGCATTGCCGGTAATGCTCGAGCTGCACCCGATAATACCTCCTGAAATGAACATCCAGGGGAGCAGTCCGCTGTAGATAAATACCGGATAGGGCAAGCCGGCGGACGGTACGCGCACTAACAGTCCCAGGAAAACCGTGAAAATCAGCGTCATCATTAGGGGTTGCAGGATCACCCAAACAGCGCCGACAAGAGTTTGCTTATAACGAGTCCTCAGATCCCGGAGGGCGAGAAAATAAAGCAACTCCCGATGAGCCCACAACTCACGCCGATCAAACGCGCCCCAGGATTTGTTTGGCTCAATCGTTGCCAAAGGCTCATCAGGCAAGCTCGCGCTCTTTGTAGAACGATTGAACAGGGGCTTGGCAGCCGCAGCCGCTGCGGTATCGGGCTCTGGTAGCGATGAGGAACCTTCTCTGGTAGCTACTGTCATCAAGTTCTGGCAAGGGATCTCCTCGAGATCGCGGAAAGAAATTCGTATTTACACCTGTCTCAGGAAAGATTCTGCGTTGTCATTCAATTCTGCGTTGCCTAACATAAAGGCCTGCAGTTTAGCTATAAGCGAGATGAGGGTCAAGCAACCGAATTCTGAAGAAGCGCGTTCGAATGCCGCACGGACTGCTCACTTTACCGGTCGTCGCCGTGCTGGAACGCCGTCGTGGATTAGAGTGCTGGGGGCGGTCGCCTCGTCCAATTATTACTCACTGCCAATTATCTTCGTCTTTTTGAGTTGCTGACGAAAACGCGGGTCTTCGGCCAAAAGTAATTTTTTCAGCGCAAAAAATGATCCCGTCGCCGCCCAACTTCCTGGGACAGCGACGGGAACATAAAAACTTCCGAAGGGAGTTAGTTATTACCGACGGGCGGCCCGGTGGGCAGATTGTTTGCTCCGTTCCCGTTGATCAGGTTGGTCCCGGTGGAGGACACCTGGGCCTGACCTGCGGCATTAATGCTGGTGGTGTTATTGGTCATGACCGAATTTGAGAGGCGGACAATGCCAGGGGCACCCGTAAAGATTCCTGTGCCGTTGTGCGAGATGACAC
>DATNNY010000532.1:0-3763 GCA_035601635.1 Pyrinomonadaceae bacterium | reverse complement strand
GCGTGGGACCTCGATTCGCGTCTCGAGATGGCAATGGATGCGCTCCGCTGTCCGCCCCCAGAGACGCCGGTGAAGATTCTTTCAGGTGGCGAACGTCGCCGCGTCGCGTTGTGCCGCCTGCTGCTGCAGAAACCCGACATTCTTTTACTGGACGAGCCCACTAATCATCTTGACGCCGAGTCGGTCGCGTGGCTCGAACATCACTTGCAAAGCTATGCGGGGACGATCATCGCTGTGACTCACGACAGGTATTTTCTCGACAACGTGGCCGGTTGGATTCTGGAGCTGGATCGCGGCGCGGGCATTCCGTGGAAAGGGAATTACACGAGCTGGCTGGAGCAGAAACAGGAACGTTTGCGGCGCGAAGAAAAGTCTGAGAGTGATCGGCAGAAGACTCTGCAGCGCGAGTTGGAATGGATTCGCATGTCGCCCAAGGCGCGCCACGCGAAAGGCCAGGCGCGCGTGAATGCCTATGAAAATCTGCTGCAGGAACAGTCAGAGAAACGGCGTGAAGACCTGGAGATTCAGATTCCACCAGGGCCTCGTCTGGGCGACGTCGTGATTGAAGCCGACAAGGTGAGCAAAGGTTATGGGGATAATTTGCTGGTCGAAGATATGACCTTTGACCTGCCGCGCGGCGGCATCGTCGGAGTGATTGGACCGAACGGCGCGGGCAAGACGACTCTGTTTCGGATGATCACGAAGCAGGAAGAGCCCGATAAGGGCGCGATTAAGATCGGCGAGACGGTGCAATTGGCCTACGTCGATCAAAGCCGAACGCTCGATCCAAACAAATCCATCTGGGAAGAAATTTCGGGCGGCGCGGATGTGCTGAAGCTGGGGGCGCGGGAAGTGAACTCGCGCGCATATGTTGGCCGTTTCAATTTTTCCGGTTCGGATCAGCAGAAGAAAGTCAGCATGATCTCCGGAGGCGAACGCAACCGAGTCCATCTGGCGAAGATGTTGAAAGAAGGCGCGAACGTGCTGCTCCTGGATGAACCCACTAACGATCTTGATGTGAATACGCTGCGGGCTTTGGAAGAGGCGCTGGAAAACTTTGCCGGATGCGCGGTTGTGATCTCTCACGATCGTTGGTTTCTGGATCGGATCGCGACGCACATTCTCGCGTTCGAAGGCGACAGCAAGGTCGTGTGGTTCGAAGGGAATTACTCGGACTATGAAGAAGATCGGAAAGCACGTCTGGGCGCGGCGGCTGAGACTCCGCACCGGATTAAGTATCGCCAGTTGACCAGATAAAGATCATTTTCCATTTGTCATTTGACAGCGATCGTTTGTTATTAACGGCGAAGGACATCATGAATATCCGAGCCGCCCGCGCATAAGCAATGGCAAATGAAAACTGTCAAATGATAAATGGAAAATGGTTTTCTTTCTGTGTAATCTGCGGATTGGTCTAAGGAGATTACCTCAGTGAAACGTCACCCTCTGATCTTAACAATTCTCTTGCTTCTTTCTTGTACTTCGGTCTTCGCTAAAGACAACATCACCAAGGAGCTCATCACCTCAAACGGTAAGACGCGCGCTTATTATCTATACGTGCCCTCGACCCTCAAGCCCGGATCGAAGTCGCCCCTGATTGTCATGCTGCATGGATCGGGTCGCGTGGGGATGTCGCTGGTCGAGAAATGGAAAGACCTCGCCAGGAAAGAAGGTTTCATAATCGCCGGACCCGACTCTTCGGACCCCCGCGGTTGGAACGCGCCTAAAGATGGTCCGGCTTTTCTGCGCGACCTGGTCGAAGAACTCAAAGCGAAGTATCCAATCAATTCGCGTCGAATCTATCTGTTTGGCCATTCGGCGGGCGCTTCATTCGCTCTCGAAATGTCCCTGATGGAGTCGCAGTACTTTGCAGCCACGGCAATTCACGCTGGGGCGCTGCTGGCAGAGGACGGCGACTTGCTCGATTCGGCGAAAAGGAAAATCCCGATTTTCATCCAGGTGGGAGACAGCGACCAGTTTTTTCCACTCAAAGTGGTGAGAGCCACCAGGGACCTTTTGAATGCCAGGGGATTTTCAGCGGAACTGACCGAAATTGCGGGACATGATCATTGGTACTACGACATGGCGCCCAAGATCAATCTCAAGGCGTGGGAATTTCTCAAGAAGTACGAACTTGAAAGCGATCCGGTTTACCGGACGTTTCAATTCAATGAGTGAGCGTATTGCGAGGCAAGGCCGTGCTCTTGAGGCCGATTCATCGGCCTTGCCCTAAGGGTTACTAGACTGGCCGTTCGACGGCCGGGGTGGACGGTACCGTTCGTACAGAAGCTCGCTTGAGCGTGCTTTTCTGACTAGAGCTTCATTCAGGACAACTGATTGGCTAACGCCGCCTTAGAAAGAAGGGGGCTGAAAGCCCCCTGACAAAACTCATGGCATCACTCTACCCAGCCGTAAAACGGCTGGTCTAGTAACCCTGCGGGGAAGCCGCATGAATGCGGCTGTAAACGCTGGTCGTAGGTTCATCCGCTCGGATTTTTGGTTGGGGCCTACGACGATGGTAATCGTCAAAAACTGCGGATAGATAGGACACCATGTGACTCAAGACTACAAGATCTGGCAAGTCATCGGCGCTTCTTCAGTGGGCACGATGATCGAGTGGTACGACTTTTACATCTTCGGCAGTCTGGCCACGGTCATCGCGCCGCTCTTCTATCCGCAAGGGAACAACACACTCGCTTTGATCGCGTACCTTTCAACGTTCGCCGTGGGCTTTGTCGTTCGTCCGTTCGGTGCATTGTTCTTTGGGCGCATCGGCGATCTGGTCGGACGCAAGTATGCCTTTCTGGTGACGCTGCTGATCATGGGCGGCGCTACTGCGTTAATCGGATTCCTGCCGACTTACGCCACGATTGGGGTGGCCGCACCGCTCATTCTGTTGCTGATTCGAATTCTCCAGGGACTGGCCCTCGGCGGCGAGTATGGCGGCGCGGCGGTCTATGTCGCCGAGCACGTGCCCGACGCGCGGCGCGGCTTCTACACCAGTTTCATTCAGATCACGGCCACTCTCGGTTTGTTTGTTTCGCTCGCCGTCATCCTGATCATTCAGAACACGATGAGCAGAGAGGCGTTCACTTCGTGGGGCTGGCGGCTGCCCTTCATTGTCTCGATCTTTCTGGTTGCCATTTCGCTTTACATCCGACTGCGAATGAAAGAGTCGCCCATCTTCCGGCACCTCAAGAGCACCGGCATGACGTCTGCCCAACCACTTAAAGAAGCTTTCACGAAGTGGAAAAACTTGAGGCGCGTTTTGATTTCGCTGTTTGGCGCGACGGCCGGCCAGGGCGTGGTCTGGTACACCGGACAGTTTTATGCGCTCTTTTATCTGCAAACCGTTCTGAAGGTAAATACGACGTCTGCCAATTACATAGTCGCGATAGCGCTGTTAATGGGTATGCCGTTCTTTGTGTTTTTCGGAGCCCTCTCGGATCGCTTCGGGCGGAAGAAAATCATGATGTTTGGATGCCTGGTGGCGGCGATTTCTTACCTGCCGATTTACCAGAGCATGCAGGCGGTGGCGGGCTCAAACATCGTCACGGCCATATCGCAACGGAACCCGATCACGGGAGCCATCAGCCTCACGCCCCAGACATCGATAAATGGAGCGTTGCAGCCGGCGAAGGAGGTACTGACCTACGTAGACTTCGCACAGTTGGTCAGCAACCCCGTGGCCTGGAAACTGATCGGGCTCGTCTTCATTCAGGTAATTTTTGTGACGATGGTATACGGCCCGATCGCGGCCTAC
>DATNNY010000531.1:0-10605 GCA_035601635.1 Pyrinomonadaceae bacterium | reverse complement strand
GCCTTCGACGGTCACGACCGTGTGATCGAGATCCTCTAACATTTCAGCCAGCGTCTCTCGGACGAACTCTTCATCATCCACGACCAACACCGAGAGAGACGCAGTGTGGGCGTCCGGTTTGTTCACTTCAAGTGCCAGGCCTGTGGGCTCCGCGTGCGGCAAGTCGATGTAAAAGGTCGTGCCCTTTCCAGGTTTTGATTCGACGGAAATCAGGCCCTGATGACGCTCGATGATGCCGTAGCTTACCGCCAGCCCCAGACCCGTACCATGCACGCCCTTGGTGGTATAGAAAGGCTCGAAGACACGCTCGCGCACCTCTTCTTTCATACCGGTTCCGGTATCGGCAAATCGCAGTCGCAACCGCTCGCCTTTACGGTTACCGCAAATCGTCAAACTCCCGCCCTGCGGCATTGCGTCTACCGCGTTGACGATCAGATTTACAAACACCTCCCGCAATTCAGAAGCATTGCCAAGAGTAAACAAATCATCTTCGGCGTTCAGAGTCACATCAAGATCAGAGCCTTCGGCGCGCGCTTCGTTCTGCCAGCGGGTGCGCGTGATCTCGATCGCGTCGCGCAAGAGACTCGCGACGTCAAGCAACTCCAGGTCGGCGGCTACAGACTTGCGCGCAAATGTCTGAATTCGCCGCACAGTTGCCGCGGCATCCTCGGCCGCCGTTACAATAATGCCAAGACTACGAACCAGATCTTCATCCGTCACCCGGCGAAGAACAAGCTGCGCTCGACCCAGAATTGCCGCCAGAGAATTATTGAAATCATGCGCCACTCCGGAAGCCAATTGACCCAGAGCGCGCAGCTTGTCCGCTCGGGCAGCCCGATCGCGCTCTTGCTTCTGTTCGGTAATATCGTGCGCAATGCCGAGCACGCCGGTCATCTCTCCATCGACAACGATGGGAGCGCTGTTTATCGAGGCAAAGCGGATGCTGCCATCCTTGGCGATATAACGTGATTCATAACTTCGCGGCTCGCCCGACAGCGCCTCAGCAAATCGTTCCGCCCTCATCTCGCGATCTTCTTCGTGCGTGCGCTCGAGAAAATGGTGCCCGATAATACTGTCCAGATCATAGCCGGTCGTATCCAGCATTGCCTGGTTGCACCACTTGTAATTACCTTCTTTGTCCAACGCATAAATCGCTTCGCGGGCGCTTTCCATAATGTTCTTCAAAAGCGATTGCCGCTCGCGCGCCACGGCTTCGACTTTGCGTAACTCGGACAGGTCACGCGCCGTACAAACGGCTCCGGCGGTCTGGCCGCGCTCATCAAGAACCGGTTCCACCGTCACCAGAACCGGACGATTCAAATGGTGCGGGATGATCTCCAGATTGATACTTGCGGATTGATGCAGCGCCTGCTCCACAATGCACGCGGCGCCGTCAGAACTCGTCCGCAGAATATCGCAACACTGTTGGCCGAGCAGAGATTCGGGATGGGCCTTGTCCATCGCCGCGCCGGCCCGGTTGACGCGTACCAGCTTGCCGGTTTGATCGAAAATAAAGATGCCGTCAGACATCGCATCAAAAGTTGATTCCCATTCTTTCTTGGCCCGTGCGACCATTTCAAATAGTTCCGCCTGGGCAATACCGGTTGCCAATTGCGCGGCCACGGATTCGACCAGCAGCACTTCATCTTCGGACCAGCCACGAACCGATTCAGTTTGATGAATTGAAATCACCCCGCGAAATTCTCCGTTAAACGTGAGCGGATAATCGATTTGCGATCGCGCGCCGGTACATGCGGCACGCAGTCGAATGCAGTTGGCAAACTCCGCCGCGCCTTCCGCGAATTGTTGAGTATCACTAATCACCAGAGGCTGCGACGAAGTCAGGAAATGTCCGCGCAGTAATTCGTCATAGGCGGCATCAAAGCTACTGACACTTTCGCAGCCCGGGGCGACGTATTCCCCTTTGGCGAATGACTGGTCGCCGGTAGCTTCGTAAAGGCGTACTTCCACGCGCGAGGCCGAAAGCGCCTGTCCAAGTTCGCGGGTGGCCGTGTTGAGTACTGAAGTAAGACTTAGCGAAGCACGAATGGCAACGCTGAGTTTGTTGACCAGCGCTTCGCGCATCGACGTGGCCGCCGCCTTTTGATAAAGGCGCGCCTGCCGGATAGCAATGCCCGTCTGATCCGCTGCGGCCTTGGCCACTTCAATATCAGCTTCGCTCCAGTGACGAAGTTGGCGGGTGGTAGACAGCGCAAAGGCGCCAAGCAGTTGGTCGTCCACGGTGACCCCGACATACATAATGGATTTGACGTCGAACCGCATTATGACCTGATAGAGATCTCGGACTCTTTCATCGTTGGCCACATCGTCAAAAGCCAGGACGCCATGCTTCTCCATCGCGGCGTTAAGACCCTGAACTTGCGGCAAATCAAAATCGCTGCCGGCCGGCAACACATCCGACACATGGTATTCCGCGGCATTGGTTACGCGTCCGGCCTTTTCATCCTTCATGAAAAGGGAGCAACGATCCACCTCGAGATGAGCGCCAAGCTCGCGAACCGCCGTTTCGAACACCTCTGAAACGTTGAGTGTCCGACGAACGGCCTGTGAAATGCGGTTAGTCAACGCGGCGCGCTCGGCCTGTTGGCTGAGGGCCTCTTCGGCAAGTTTCCGCTCAGTGACATCCCGATCGGCGCCACGATAGCCGACCAACTTGCCCTGTGGATCGAACACCGGCAGACCGTTGGACTCGAGATACCGATATCCTTCGTGCTTGTGCTTCCATCTAAGCGCTAGTCCCGTCCAGCCACGCTGTTCACTAATTCGTTGCTTAAGGTGTTTCTCCAATTCACCGCGGTCTTCCAAGTGTACAAAATCCAACACATTCGCGCCCAGAATCTCGTGTGTCTTGTAACCAAGAATTTGCTCGACGGCCGGATTCGTGTAGGTATGATTTCCCTCGCGATCTATTGCCCAGATCCATTCGTTGGTGGTCTCTACTATCGAACGAAATTTCTCTTCACTGTCCTTAAGCGCTGCCGCAGCTTCCTGGCGAGCACTGATATCGCGCGCGATTCCCTGGACCCCAACCGGTTTCCCACTCTGATAGATCAGGCGGCTACTGAGTTCGAGTGGCATTCGCTGCCCCAACTTGGTAATGATCTCGGTCTCATAAACGCTGGACGTGTCGCTACTCTCGATCTTGCGGGCCAGATTTTGACGTACGAAGTCTAACTGTTCCGGCACAACTACCTCTGCAATGTTCAAGCCCAGAGCTTCCGCCTGGGTATATCCAGTCAGGCGCTCACCGGTCTGATTCAGTGAAGTGAAGTTACCGGCCAGATCGATCGTATAAATGATGTCGTTGGCATTCTGGAATAATTCGCGATACCTCTCTTCGCTCTCTCGCATCGCGATCTCAGCCTGCTTCTGTTCGGTGATGTCATTCGCCATCACCATGTACGCAGGTCTGCCGGCAAAATCCAGCTTCTGCCAGGTCACTTCGACATCTATGAGACAACCGTCTTTCTTTCGGTGTTTCCAGCAGCCTGCTTGATCGCTTCTTTCGGAGTGCTCAGCCAAGTACGAAACCAACGCGGGAACATCTTCGGTGGGACGAATGTCCAGCACAGTCATGCCGAGAAATTCTTCGTGAGAGTAACCATAGTGTCTGACTGCAGCTTCGTTGACGGCCAGAAACGCGACGCTGCCCTCAGCACACACATACATCGGGCAAGGGTTGGACTCAAACAGAATTCGGTATTCTTCGTTTTGTTTCTGCAACGCAGCTTCCGCGCGTTGTCGTTCAGTCACGTCACGCGCGACCGCCGTGAACACGCGCTTGCCGTCAGCGAACATTTGACCGAAAGAGATTTCCAACGGTACGTCATGACCGTCGCGGTGAAGGCCGGCAACGCTGATCGCCCGGCATTCGACTTCCGGCTGCGTAACATCACTCCGATTCGCGAGCCCGAGATTGTGAATCTGAATTGAATAGTCCGGGATTAATTTGGTCGCCGAAGCGCCTATTATCTCGGAGACTTGATAGCCAAAAATCTTTTCCGTGGCCGGATTGGCAAAGACGATATTCGCGGCGTCATCAATCGTGATGATCGCGTCTGAAGCAGTCTCGGCGACGACGCGATAGCGAGTTTCGCTGGCGCGCAACGCCTGTTCTGTTAACTGCTGGTCGGTAACATCACGAACCACACCACGCACACCCAGAAATGCACCGTGCGAATCTCGCTCAAGACTGACGATGCCTTCCAGATAGCGCAATTCGCCTAAAGCGTTTTTCAGACAATTGGTAAACCGAACCGGTTCGAAGGATTTGATATTCTGCATCCGGGCGATGTCGCCCGCGGCGGCCTCGTCCCCAATCAAAGCACTGAGAGGCTCGCCGATTAATTCGAAAGCCGATCGCCCAAAGAATCGCGCCCCAGCTTCATTGATGCTGGTGATGCGTCCCTCCATGTCGCGCGAGTAGATTATGTCGACAGCTTGCTCGACGATATCGCGATATCTTCGCTCGACGCGATGACGCTCTGCCAAACGCGCGACAGTGACCAGCAACTTCTCATGACGAAATGGACTTTCAATGTAATCGTCAGCGCCGGCGGCGAATCCTTCGCGCAGGGCCGCGTCTTCTTTGCGGATGGCGCTGAGTAGTAGGACGGGCGTCGCAGAAGTGTTGGGATCCTTCTTCAGTCTGCGACACAGCTCCATCCCGTCCATCCCGGGCATTACTACGTCGCAAATAATGATGTCCGTTTTAACGGTCGCGGTGATCGCCAGCGCCTGTGGCGCACTCTGCGCAGCGAAAACTTTATAACCTTCCGGCTCGAGCAAATCCCTTAGCAGGTCGAGCGCCACCTGATCATCGTTGACGATTAGGACGGCCGGTGGATTTTCCAGATGTCTATTCATCAGGAGATCTACAAATCTGCAGTTGAGTGGCGAAAGTAATGGGAAAACTTTGAGGACCTGCCATCGGAGAGCAGGGATGGATGAAACGGTCAGACGGGAATTCTCCCAGCTGAACCTAACGCAGTATATCAGAGACTAAGCGCGTTTGTCACTACACCAAACCGCGCGAATTTAGGGGTTTTTTGGCTTTTCGGTAGGTGTTGGAGCGGGCGTCTTGGCAAAATAACCAGGGCGATAGGTAAGCCGGAGGTTTTCTTTGCGAAGGTCAGGGTTGACGAGTTCGATTGCCACCCGGCGGTATGAACCGTCACGAGCCTTGTTGGAAGGCGAATACGCTATCAGATACTGCTCTCTCAGCTCTCGCTCAATTTGGGAGAAAGCCTCGCGCAAGTCCCGCTCGTTCCGCGGGAAGTAGGCTCGCCCACCAGTGCCATCCGTGATCTTTTTGAGCGCCCCTTCGTTGATGCCGTATGAGTAACGATCGCCGATACCGATCGCGTAGATCAACGCGTCGGCTTTCAAAGCTCGACTGATCGCATCCTGCATGTGCACCTGACTGATCGTGTCTTCCCCGTCAGTCAGCAGGATGATTGCTCGACGCTGGTGCTCGGCTGAGTCGGTAAGCAATTCATTCGACGTGGCCCAGATGGCATCCCAAATCGCAGTCGAGCCGGCGAGAGTCTGTTGCGTCCCCGAGATTGGCGGCGTGCCGCCGACCACAACTCCACCACCGATGTAACCCGAAGGCGGGACAAACTCGACCTGATCGATTGCGCGTCGCAGGCGCGCTACATTGCCCGTCAGCCCCTGTTCGAGGGTAACTTCGCCGGTGAACGAAACCACTGCGGCTTCATCCTTTGCCGGACGCATAACCGACTCAAGAAACGCCCGCGCCGCCGCTTTCTCTTCCGGCAGAGTTCTTTCTTCAGACCCGCTGGTGTCGATTAGTATTGCCAGCGACAAAGGCAGGTCGCTGTTCGGCTGAAAAGTAAAAATCTGTTGCGGTACGCCGTCTTCGAGTACGCGCACGTCCTCGCGTTTGATGTTGCCGATGAAGCGCTTTTGTTTGTCGGCGGCAGTGAAGAAAACGTTTGTCAGGCTCGTGTCGACGCGGACCACGTCGTCCGAAGTCAGCGTGACCTCTTCTTCCTTCTTAGGTGGAGTGGGCGTAGCCTGGGGAGCATCATCGGTACGTCGCGGACGGTTGGAATTCTGCGACCCTGATCTGCTCTGTGCCAGCGACGCGCAAGTAAAAGCCACTGAGATCGCCACCGCGATCAGCAGAAAGCAAACCCTCGCCCATCTCCTTCGTAATAGAACTCTCGCTTGAGTCATTTTGCCGTCACACTGTCAGAGACAGCCTTGTATCCATGCTTGGTCCGCGGTTTCATGTTGTTATGCCCGGACGAAAGTTTGACCTCGACGCGGCGATAACTGCCATCGTAAAGATTGTTGGTCGATTTGTAAGTGATTAGGTATTGCGAACGCAGCTCTCTGGCAATTTTGGTAAATGAGCGCTCCAGTGCCAGCATATCGCCGGTGAAAAACGCCGCCCCGCCTGTTTCTTCACACATTCGCTCGAGTCCTTTGTCGCCCCGGTCCTTAACCGTGCCTGCCTCAACACCTGGTACTGCACTAGACAGACCAGCCTTGGTTGAAATCGCAAAAATCGTAGTTTCCGTGCGCTGGGCGATGTCAATCGCATCGTTGATATCGGCGCGGCTGTACGTGTCATCTCCATCGGTAATAATAACCAGCGAGCGCCGCCCCTGAGCCGAACGCATCTTCTCGTCACAGAACTGCCAGATAGCATCGTATAGAGCAGTCTGTTTACCGCTCGCCTTAACGGCAAAAACGGCGCGGTCCAGCAACTCCAGACGGTCGGTAAAATCCTGTCGCAGCATAATCTGATCGTCGAAGGTGGCGAACAGCACTCGATCCCTTCGCGGCCGCACAACCGTTTGGATGAAGTTCATGGCGGACTCCTGCTCGAACTTCAATTTTCCAGCTGTCGACGGCGAGGTATCCATCAGCACGCCGACATAGAGGGGCAGGTTATTGTTTTCTTCACTGGTGAACGAATCGATTTGCTGCGGCACTTTATCTTCCAGTACTTGAAAGTCGCTCTGGCTAAGTCCGGTCACTAACTGGCCTTTTTTGTCGGTGACAGTTATCGGCAGGCGAACCCGACGCACGTTAATGACCTCGGGCTTCTCTTGCCCCTGGTCAATCATGCGAGGCTGCGCGGGTTTCTGCGGTTTGGGTTGCTGGGCGAAATTCGCTGCCGAGCCCGCAAGCAGGATCGACAAAAGCATTAAATGGACGCAAAAAGGTTTCATGGTGATTGGAAAACTGAGGCATTGCTCGCGAACCGCCGTTTCGATGCACTCGCGACTTAGGTCAGTTGCCCTTTCTAAGAATATTGGCGCTCAGTATACCAATCCGGTCCGCGACAATGCATCTGGACGGTGCGGTTTGGTGTGACACGCTCATCTTGCGCGTGTCTTCACGGGCCGGACGCCGCTTTTTCAACTGCCATCCAGTACCCCAAGAAGCTGTCGGCACCGCACCTTCACAATTTATCGATTTTGGCAGCCAGCACGAAATCGCTCTCGGTGAGACCATCGATCTTATGTGTCCAAATCTTGATCTCGGCCGTCCCCCATCCAAAGCAGATATCAGGATGATGCCCTTGTTGGTCAGCTAACGCACCAACTCGATTGACGAACTCAAGGCTTTCGCGAAAGTCCTTGAATCGATAAGTTTTTGACAGGTGATGTTCGTCGGCGACCTGCCATGCTTCCAGTTGCCCCAACAGCTTTTCTATTTCCGGGCCCGCCAGCGGTGGCACACCGCCGCGACATGGCACGCATTGAAGATCAGCTAGCTCTGACATTTGTTCCTCCTCAGAAACCCTGTTTGTTCTCTCGACTGCGATCAGACTACCACACCTTAACTTGTCGGTTGATTAAGCCTGAGCGGAGTGGCCCCCTAATTTCACGGCGTTGAGAGTACCAACTTCAATTGGGCCTTTTCCTCGTATAAAAACCCGACTGAAGTCGGTACTCTAAACACCGCTCATCAAATTCGACACTATCGCAAGCGGCTCCTTACTGACTTCTGTTACGCCGTCTGCGATAATGCCTCGAACCGATCTATCGTCGACGAGACTACTGACGGGAAGCGGTTTTCCGATCATGAGTGAAGGCTTTGATAAAGTGCGTGGTGTCCGTGAGCTGCCGATCTTTCCTTTACCGGTCGTGCTTTTTCCGGGCATGCCGATGCCTTTGCACATTTTTGAACCGCGTTACCGAAAGATGCTGGTCGATATTCGCGCGGCTGATAACCTCTTTGGTCTTTCTTTTTTCGATGCTGATTCATCAGACAGAGACTTTCCGCCGGCCGGCCATATCGGTTGCGTCGCCGAGGTGACAGAAACGCAGGCCCTGCCTGATGGGCGATCAAACGTTCTGGCGGTTGGAGTGGTCCGCTACCAGGTCGAGGAATACATCGAGCGAGGTGATTCTTATCTGGTCGTCCGAGCCAACTATTTTGAGGACGATGAAGAAGACGAGACGGCCCTGAAGACGAGTGCGCGCGAAGTCGCGGGAACGTTCATGCGCGTGGCCAATGCGATTAGAGTGATCAACGATGAACGCGGCAATCTGCCGGACATTAGTGACACTGAGCCGCAAAAGCTTTCGTTCCTGGTGGCCGCCGCAATGGAGATTGAGGTCGAGACGAAACAGGAGCTGCTCGAGTTGCGCTCCACTTCCGAGCGGCTGGGCCGGCTGCGCGATCTGTTGGCCCGAGTGGTTAAAGGCTATGAAGAGCGCGGGCGGCTGCACTCGGTTGCCAAAGGCAACGGGCACGGTGGAAAAAAGGTCGAGCTCGAATAAGTGGCACAGACTTCAGTCTGTGATTTATCGTGGTGTCGGAACCTTTGCCAACATAATCACAGACTGAAGGCCGTGCCACTGCTTGCGAACCATTCTTAAATGCAATCCGGCAGCGATAACTCAACAATCTCGGTGAAGATCCTCTTCTTTGGCGCCGCCCGTGACGCTACCGGCACCGACGAAGCTCAATTAATGCTGGACCCGCCTCATGACTCACAAAATGTTTTTGAGCAAGTCCTGAATACTTATCCTGCGCTGCGACGCTTTGGCAAATCCCTGCTGTTTGCCGTCAATCAGGAATACGCCAACCCGGATCGAGAAATTTCAGACGGTGACGAGCTGGCGGTGTTTCCGCCAGTCAGCGGTGGATCAGAAAAGGTGGCACAGACTTTAGTCTGTGATTCCTCCCACGATTTCTTCGAGCTAACCACACATCCAATCGACATAGGCACCGTGGCTCGACGCGTCGTCCGGCCGGAATGCGGCGCGACCGTTACGCTGGATGGTTATGCGCGCGAGTGGACGCGCGGCCGACGGACGCTCCATCTGGTTTACGAAGCCTACCCGCCCATGGCGATTAGTGAGATGGAACGGCTGGGGCAACAGGCGCACGAGAAATTTGATATTGCACACATCGGGATCGTGCATCGCACCGGACGCCTGGAGATTGGCGAGACCAGCGTCGTCATAGCCGTCAGTGCGCCTCACCGCCGCGCAGCATTCGAAGCCTGCGAATGGGCCATCCGCGAACTCAAACGCACGGTGCCGATTTGGAAGAAAGAATTTTTTGAAGATGGCGAGGTCTGGGTCCAAGGCGAAGACGCATCACACGATCCGGCAATCCGTAGTTCATGATTCAAACCGAAAGAAGGACCCGCACTGTGCTCAAGCAATTCGGTTTTCTTATCGTAGCTTTCGTTGTCTTTGCCGCGCCCGCTAACGCGCAACAAGTTTTCGTCGCGGATACTGCGACACTCAACCTCGGCGCCGGCGAGGCGCAGTCGACCGTGGTCGCTCCTGGCAAGAAGACGCAGTGCCAGCAAGGCCGCTTTCTGGTCACTAATGATGGAGATCGTCCGCCCGGCGGTGTGGTCTGGGGCAGAAATCTCGACAACGCAAATGGTCCCGTTGTTGGCTCAGTTTTTGAGATGGGTTCGCTGGGCGCAAACTATTCGAACGACTTAATAAAAACCAGGTACGTCTTCGGCACAAACGATCATGACCTCGTGACGCTTTCCAACGGCGACGTGCTTTACATTACCGGCGCGTTCTCTCGTATCTCTAATGAAAACCCTTTGCACGCTGTCCCGTTGGTGAACGGCGACGGCGGCCCGGTGCAACCCGGCAAAAACCCTTCCTGGTTCGATGATACGTTTCGCGACATTTGCACCAACAAGGATGAAGCTGGAAACTGCATCAAAAACTATCCGTTTGGTCCGGGCGCGCGATCAGTGGTAATGGTTTGGCGCTCGACCGACTGTGGCGAGCACTTCAAATACGTTTCGCAATGGGATCCGATGCACGCGGGTGACGGTTCCTGCGCATTCCCACAGTTTCGACGCTACGCCAATGGCAACCTCATCAATGCGAAGCCCTACGACATGGGCGGATCGGACGGCCAGTTGGCGAGAGTCGATCCCGCAACCGATCGAGTTTATCTGACGTTTCAATGCGTCGGTTATCAACAGGATAATTCCATGCCTCCCGGATGGCAGCCGCCGCCGCTAAATACGGTCGATCCCAACGCGCCACAGCCCATTCTGCCTTTTAAGCTCAGCCAGAACCCGCTCAACAAAACGCTGGTCATGGCTTCTTACAA
>DATNNY010000530.1:0-8371 GCA_035601635.1 Pyrinomonadaceae bacterium | reverse complement strand
TATCCGAGCCAGCTCGCGTAGTGTCCGCAGCCCGCGGGGCTTTTCCCCGCAGCCTTGCGAACCTGATCCACGTCTGCCATCGCGGCGATGTTGGCCTGAACAACTTCCTGCAACATCCCGAGCGCGAGGAAGATATGCGAGGTCATATGTTGGGCGTGTCCTGCATCGGGCGCAATCTTCGCATAGATGCGCGCGGCGCGCAGGCCGAGTGGCGCGTGCGCCGGATCGTCGTAGCTATGAATCAGGTAGTGGACCAGGCCCGGATGATCGCGATGATTGATCCAAGCCTCTTCCAGTACACCGGCCGCCCGCATGTAAGTTGGGATGTCGCGTCCGGCGTGCGCGGTGCCGAGGATCGCCAGTCCGTAGAAAGCGGCCGCGTCGACGTCATCAGGGTAGCGCGCGAATAATCTTGCCATCGCATCTTCGTAACGGAAGTCACGCTCCTCCTTGCTTCCATCTCCATAGAGAATCTCAACAGCGTCGAAGTAACTCTTTTCGCGTTCGGTCTTTACCCTGGCGCGGCGCGCCAACAGAGTCGGCGCCAGTTTGTTGAGCGCGTCGCGGGCGGCCTTCAGATCCTGTTGCATCCAGACTGGATGATTGAAGGTCATCGCCTCGCCCCAATAGGCCATGGCGAAGGTGGGATCGGCGGCCTCGGCACGGCGAAAAGCAGCGGCGGCGGCCGGATATTCAAAGTCGTGGAGCAATGCCAGACCGGCGAGAAAGTCGGCCTGAGCCGAAGGGGCGCCGGAGTTGGCGAAGTCGACGTGGCCGTATGCGCCCTCAAAGGATGCGGGCGAGCCGGCGAAGATCAAGCTGACAGCGAACGCAATTGCGAGCATAGAAACCCTCCTGAGAAACCGAGGCGCCGAGCTTATACCACCAGGCTATGGTCGGCAAAGCAAAAGCGACAATACTCATCAGCGACGAAGCTCCGGCTGGATACAGAAACGCTTCTAACTTGTTCGAATTCAGCGGTGCCATTCAATCGGGCTTTGCACAAAAAGTAGGTTTATCAGTCCGCAGAGCGGACGAAATGATAAAAGCCCAGCAGTTTACCGCTGGGATAAAGAGCTGAAGGATTTGTAGTCCGTGAAGCGGACGGCTGAACGATCACGGCCAGATCCTCTAATCTTTTCAGCCGTCCGCTTCACAGACTTCGTCTCGGGCTCCCGCAAGCCCAGCGATGAAGAGCCTGTGCCAAAGCTTGAGTCCCCAGCGCCAAGGGCGCGAAGTGTAATAGCCCAGGGCAACGCCCTGGGTAAGAACGCGTATTAGTCTTCAAGCGCTGAAAGCGCGAAATGGCGACTCGGCCACCGAAATGGTAGGCCATTAAATTGCCACTTCGATCATCATTACGCGCTTTCAGCGCTCGGGAACTTGATTGAACTTGTACCTGGGCCGATGGCCCAGGCTTCTACATTTCGCGCCTTTGGCGCTGGGACTCCGAGTTTTGAGACAGACTCTAAATCGCTGGGCTATTTTCAATCGTCCGCTAACGCGGACTCAGCTCACGCCGCTTTTTGTAGAAAGCCCATTCAATCGCTCTTACGCATTTCGTCTTTACTTTCCCCAGCTTCAGCACCATTTTTGCGATTGTCCACAGAGTATTTCTTAAGAGTTCGATCCTGACGGCAAATCTGTTACTCTGATTCTCGTCGACCGACTCAGCTTGCAAAGGCCAGAGAGAACATTTCGAATTTTCCGGCAAGCTCAATCTCGAGATTTTGACTCGCAGGCTGACACTTCAGTCTTTGCCTCTGGTGATTGATCGTGACGTTCCGCAAACAGTTATTCGTCGCGCTTCTGCTGCCTGGTCTGGTGTGCGCGATCACCTTGGTCGCACTCGGCCAGTCCTCTGACCAAAATCTCCCCACTGCCGTCCTGACAAATGAGATTAACGGCCGCATCCCGGCTCTCGATCTCGGTGACGCGCGTCTGACGCGGCACTTCTACGCATTCGAAGGCACGCCGGGCGACCTGCTGATAACTATCGACAGCAAGAACCTGAATGGCGATATAGACATCTTTACGGCAGTCACATTCAGACCGTTGATGAAGACCACTCTCTACGCCAGCTCGCAGAGTGGGGAAGTCGTCAAGGGTCTCTACTTGCGCACGCGCCAGGTCCTTATTCTGCGCGTTGAAGCACGGACGCCGAATGATGAAGAAGGCTCTTATCACGTTCGACTGGGCGGCACCTTCGCGCCTTTCAGTGGCGGTATTCCGGTGGCTGAGAATAATGAAGCCGCCAGCGAGAACGTTCCTGCAAATCGCGGGAATAAGCGTCTGTCGTCAGTAGGGGCGACGATCGCCGAGCCGATAGTCGAGACGCCGGCGCCAAACACTGCTTCAAAATCAGTAGCAGAGATTTCATCGGAGGATACAGAGGCAGCTACGAAAGCCACGGCGCCCGGAAAGAAGAGGCCGCCCAGCAGACGAGCTACTACGGCTGGCAATTCTCGGGGACGTACTCGTCCAGTGCGACCCAAGCCCGCGGCTACCGACACGGCGGCGCCGAAGACATCCGAGGCCAAAAGGGAAGAGAGTAAGACCGAGGCACCGGGGACTGAATCAGCTAAGAAAGAAACTGGTGACGCCAGCGCTGAAAAGACCGACACCGCAAAATCCAAAGTCCAGGAATTGCCGGCCCCGGGTGCTCATTTGATTATTGAGTCGAAGGACGGAACCAGAATCGATCGTCCGATGTCGAGTGTGCGACGTGTCGTAGTCGAAGGCGGCCTGATCGTCATAGTGCTTAAGACCGGACGGATAGAGCGGGTGCCAATGTCTACGGTTAACCGAATGGCGATCGAACCTTAGAGTGGTCAAACCCGAACACCAACCACGAATCCACCCTAATCAAGCCTAACGGATGCTCCGATTTCATTTCGTGTGATTTTGTGGATCGCTTTGACGCCCCAGCCTTCGCACGGTTTTAAAGAGCGCGGAAAAAACAGCTATTTTTCGTGCGAGGCAGCCCACTCTTCCCGTCCAATGCCATAAATCAGGACTTCCTTCCCCAATAATTCAGTCTGGCCTTCAATCTTCTCGCCGAGACGTTGGGCGACTCTGGCCGACGCGACATTTGCGGGCGCGATCAAACTAATAACATGATCGCGGCCCATTTCGGTGAAGGCATACTGAAGTGCCCTTTGCGCGCCCTCGGTCGCATAGCCCTTGCCCCAACTCTCGCGCGCAAGGGTCCAGCCCAACTCAAATGCCGGCCAGCCGATTGGATAAATAAATCCAATTCTGCCGATGAGATTGCCGGTACTCTTTTCTTCGACCGCCCATATTCCGTGGCCGCGAAAATACCAGTGTCCCATGATGGACGCCATCTGGCGCCACACGTCGATATCGGTCGTAACCTCTCCTCCCAGAAACCGCATGACTTCGGGATCACGGCACATCCGGGCAAACTGATCGAAATCAGCTTCACGCAGCCAGCGCAACAACAAACGTTCACTCTCTAAAGTAACCTCGTTCATTTCCATCGTTATCGTGAATACCTGCGCACAACCAGGGCAATCGGTAGACCGATCCCAAACATGTGAATTAGCAATCCTCCGATCAGAGAGGCCAGCGGATATGACATCTTGAAAGGGATCGCCGAAAGCGGCAGCACCACAAAGTTCATGAACAAGTAAATGCTAATACCATAGATCACGCCGGAAATGATGGCCTGGGTGATCAGAAAAAGCAGCCTCCGGCTTGCCAGGTAGTAAACTGCCGCGGCCGTAAGGGCGATCAAGAAGTGTAAGGCCAAACCGAGAACCGCCGTCTTGAGGCCACCTGCGAAGGCTTTGGCGCCGAGGACGCCGCTGGCGACCGATTGCAGAATTCTGATCGCACTGGTGCCGCGCACGATGTAGCTATAGATACAGGCATAACTAATATCGAAGGCGCCGGCTATCAAACCACCCAGCAGAACTGCGGGCAAAGCTTTTGATCTATCGCCAGAAATCATTTTCGGCCTCCTGAAAAAACGGCTGCGAGGATATCACGATTGGTTAACGACCAATCTGGGAAAAGAAGACCAACCATCGAATGCTTTGACAGCGCTCTGCCCCTCTGATATTGATTCGACAGTTATGAGTCGACGGCAAAAACTGTTTGTCCCATCGTGGCTTGGCGCAGCCGCTTTGGTTTTGTTTCTGGCCGCATCCGCCTTCGCATCTGTGCCGTGTAAACAAATAGAGTCTGAGCCCGATGCCTGGGTCACGGGAAGAGTCAATGCTTTGGTGCTCGCCGCGCGCCGCGCGTATGAGAGCGACCGCGCCCAAGCCGCGTATGGGCGGACCCTGGACGGCATTGCTCGCGCAATGGAACAGTGCCGGCTGGCGGACGACAGGGCTTTGGTGAAGCGCTATCCGGAATTCGTCGGCTATATCAAAACCCTTTCACTGGAACGCCAACCAGATCACGAGCTCGGCTTCAATGTTCCTGACAGCGTTTATTTTTCCGAGACGCGCGCGTATGTGACGATTCCTGATTTCCTCGTGACGCCAAACTTTCTGCGCGCAGTTAGTCGCTTCGCTACCTTAAGAGAGGCGAAGGCCATGCTGGAGGCCATCAATGCCGGCAGGTCAGTTGATGACCAACTGATATTTTTCAGCTATCAGTCGCGGCATCTGGGAACGCCTGATAACCCGAACAGCTTCTGGCGGCTACTAATCGTCGTGCCCGGAAATGCGGCGCAGGGTGTTCCGGAGAAGTGGGTGCAATTCGGTGTGCCCGATCCAAAAGCGCGGGCCCCGGTGCGAAACGTTTCCGTCGTCTCAGTCGTGCCCAGCACGGACGGAACGACCAACGCTTACTTCAAAGATTATTTCCGGACCTTTCGCCGCAATGGCTCGATCACGATCAAGGGACGCTGGGAACTGGGAGAAGGCGACGACAACTGTGCCTTGTGTCACAAGAGCGGCATTCTCCCGATCTTTCCCGTCAGTGGGACGGTGAGTCGAGATGAGCTGGGAAAAGTGGGTATGGTCAACGAACGTTTTCTCAAATATGTCCGGCCCCGCTTTGACAAGTACCTGGATGCGAGCAAGTTGGGTCCTGGCCTGGGCGCCACCCGCGCGAGCACGTTGGTTTCTGCTTCGTTCGACAAGAAAACGGGAAGTGACGGCGTTAAGTGCGGCGCCTGTCATCAGCCCAGTGGATTAGGCGCGCTCAACTGGCCGATGGACCGAACGTTGATTAGCTCTTATGTGAAAGGTGGTCAGATGCCTTTTGGGTTCGACTTGACGCCTTTGGAACGTAACCGGCTATACACAAGAATTATTCAGGATTACTTTGCGATTGATGAGAGAAATCCAGGGATTCTTAAGGCGTGGTTGTTAGGTCAATATCGATCGCCTGCAAGCTGATCCAAAGCTCACTCTTCGCGGTACTGACTACGCTCCGCCGCTTGAACAGATATCACTCATAGGTCGCCCAGATGACACGCACATTGATCACTTCTTTCCCGCCTTTAGTTCCGCCAGCTTGGCCTTAAACTGCGGCAAGTCCTGATTCGTAGGATCTATCTTCGCCAGTTTGTTAATCGTCTCTTCGGCGCCCTTCGCGTCACCCTTGCTGAGCAGCACCGCGCACAAACCATCGATCACGGGTATGTCGTCAGGCTTCTTCATGATCGCGGCCCGGTACCATTTTTCCGCGGCGTCGAAGTGTCCGGCATCCATGTTCGCTACGCCCAGCATGCCGAGCACCTTGAAGTCTGTCGGCTTAAGTTTGTTGGCAATCAGCAGGTACTCAATCGCCTGATCGTAGCGTTGAATTTGATACTCGAGTTTGGCGGCCGTAAGCTGCGCGTCGAAATCGTCAGGATGTTCGCGGGCCTGCTTCATGGCCTCCTGAACCTGGGTAAACATCTGTTGCGGATCCCCGGCCTGATCTCCACCACCGTTAACCGGCGGATGATTGGGCGGAAGGTTCTGGCCCTGGGTGGCCGAAAGGGGACCAGCCTTTAGAGTCGCCTCGCGCGTGAGAATCGAGTTGGCGAGCATGAAGCCAATGATGAAGCCAATCAGGATCCCAATAATCGCAAAAAGCAGGTTGTCTCTGTTCATAATTAGTCTGATAGTGGCACGGGCTTGCGGGGTCCCCGGCGGGGCAGCCCCGCAGGAGTTGCTCGACCCGCCCGTGAACACGCGCAAGATGCACGTACCACGATTTCTATTCGGCTGGTTTCAGTAGTCCACGAATCTGCTCACGGAGTTCGGGATTATCGGTGTGACCATGTTTAATAATGGCGTGATTGACCGCGGCTTCAAGCACTTCTTCTTCGCCGCCTTCCATCCGCAGAGTACAGCCGCTCTCACTCGGATATTCGCGGCAATCGATTGCTTTTCTGTCTGCCATGATTATTTTTCCTTTCGAAATGTTCCACAACCTTCGGGAAGCTCTGAACAACCTAACATGCACCTGCGTTTCCCAAACCCGCGGAGCGGGTGGAAGCATAAAGCCTGGGGTGGAGCGAAGCGAAACCCCAGGTTGACGAACCGGGAAAAACCGAGCGCGCGTAGCGTGCGATAGCCCAAGACCTAACGACCCACTCGATGAAATGGCTGTCGCCCACTTCGCGGGCTCGGCTCTTTGTACTCCGACGATCCTGGGATTCCGCTGCGCTCCATCCCAGGCTTCATGCTATCGCCGCGCTTCGCCGGCTTGGCAGAGTCCTAACTAACTTGTTCAGACTCTGCGAATCCTCTGGGCCAAGTCTATTTCGAGCCCTTGTCACCGGCCAACTGCTTCGCTTTTGCTATCTGGTCTGTGATTGCTTTGAGCTCTTCCGAACCCGCCGGCAACTGGGCCAGCAGTTTCTGCCAATAGTCTATAGCTTTCTTGTAGTCTCCCGCCTGATAAGCCGCGCTGCCCGCGAGATCCAGAGCTTTCTGATTCTTCGGATCGATCAGCAAAGCCCGGTTGATTGCTTCGGTTGGCTTGCCGCCCAACCGCTGGCCATTAGCCATCGCCGAAGCTTCAGCGTAATCCGCCCAGATGCTCGCATCGCTGGCGTTCAAAGCGGTAGCGTGCTCGTAAGCTGATGCGGCGTCCGCGAAACGCTCCATCAGAGTGTAGCTGCGCGCCAGCATCAACCAACCCTGGGCGTCGTTGGGATCTTGCTCGAGCCTTTTGGCGAGCTTCTCGACATTCGCCGCGATCTGCTGATTACTCATCGGGCCACCTTGCTGGGTCGCCGGCGACGCAATTTCAGCAGTGGCCAGAGAAGGGGAGAGGCCCTTTGGGTTACCGATCACAAAGTACAAGGCCACGACGCAGACGGGTATTGCCATGCCCACACCGTACGCGAACTTTCGGGTGCTCCGAGACGATGATGACGATTCAAGACCGGGCGTCTTTATGTCTTCGAGCAGGCGCCGTTCCAACTCTTCCTTGTCCTGTTGATATTGGTCTTCGCCGACGAGACCGTTCTTCAGATCAGCTTCCATCTCCTTGAGTTGGTCCTGATAGATAAGCACGTTCGCGGCGGCCAGATCGTCGCTTTTGTCAGCGCCGGTTTTTTCCAGCAACGGTGGCAGCACAAACCACAGAGCGAACAGAATGAAGATAGCAACGATTATCCAGAAAGTTAGCATTGCACGTTACACCTCGCTGCCCAGAATCTCCGCAGCGCGTTTTCGCTCAGCAGCAGTTAACGGCTTCTCCTGGATCAGTTCCCGGCGATGCTTGAGATAACGATAGAGCACCAGAGTGCCTCCGATTAAAAGTATGAACGGTCCGAACCAGAGCAGGTAAGTCGTCGCTTTAACCGGCGGTTTGTACAGGACGAAATCGCCGTAGCGCTGCGTCAGGAACGCCAAAATTTCCTGATCGCTCTTGCCGGCTCTCATTTGCTCACGAATCTGTTTGCGCAAGTCTTCCGCCAGGTCCGCCCGCGAATCGGCGAGTGTCTCGTTTTGGCAAACCAGACAACGCAACTGCTCGGTTAGAGCTCTCATGCGCTGCTCGATTTTAGGGTCTTCGTTGGGCTGGGCTTCCCTGGCGACCAGCGCAACACCGAAACAAAACAAAACCAAAGTGATGAGCACGAAGTGTTTCATTGATTCAACTGTTTTACGCGCGGGAGAATCTCTTTCTGCCAGGCGTCTTCGGTTATCGGCCCAATCTGCTTGTAACGAATGACGCCATCGCGATCAATCAGGAAAGTTTCCGGCGCGCCATAGACTCCATAATCGATCGACAAGCGACCGTCCGGATCGGACGCCGTCAGAGTGTACGGGTTGCCCTCGTCAACCAACATTTGCATGGCAGTCGCTCGCTCATCTTTGTAATCCACTCCGTAGATCGGAACGGCGTTGGTCTTTGCATACTGAATCAGCAGTGGATGTTCCTCCCGGCA
>DATNNY010000529.1:0-4757 GCA_035601635.1 Pyrinomonadaceae bacterium | reverse complement strand
ATCAAGTGTTCAGCAACAGTTAAGATTTAGATTGCAGTGGAACTCCCCTCCGATATATCCGTGTGGGTCTGCGGACTATGCCCCCTTGTTTACTCTGGTCGAAATTAGCTCGGGTAGCGACTAAGGGTTCTTTCCCAACGTTCGCATAATCACTCATTTGATTTCCATCAACGATTCCATTCATTCTCTGGTGACTTGTGTTTTTTGACTCGGCGAACATCAGATCATTACTGACACCAATCACATATATTTTGTGAATGCTTGGAAACACTCTGGTAGTGCTCCGTTAGCTGTCTTCCTTCATGATCTCGGCGACGGCGAGGCGGTCAATGATCCTCTTGAAGTGAGCTCCATTGAGCGGGGGCAAGCGTGACTTCGCAAAACACTTCGAAAGTCCCAGCTGATTTCAAAACGCTCTATTTGAGAACGCATATTGAGCACCAACCCCCGGACACGCGACAGTAGTGCGATTCGTACTTCACCTGGGCTTAAGGGGCTCAATGAAATCCTTGTCCTTTACACCCTGATGACAAACTACGCAGGACTCCTGGCCACGCTCTTCCAAGTCGGATACCAACGCATAAGTCAGCCCGCCGTCAGACCAGGTAAGCACTTTCAATCCATTTATGGAGTTATAGTGAAACGTGATTTCTTTGGCGACGATCTGTTCGCCATCCGTTGGCTGCGCCACCTTGTCCGAGGTCACGACCAAACTGATCGGACGTGTTCGCATTTGATAAGCGACATAGGCCGCGTAATCGTTCCTATAACCAACTAGGCGCGCGCCTTCAAGCTGATATGTTTTCTCCTGCCCTGATGATTCCTGATAGTTAGGCAGCTTCACTGTGAAAGGGAGTTTGCCGGCAAACCAGTTGGAGATTTGCTCGGGTACATCCGAGACGAGTTCAAGCGGGAGTTGTCCCCGAATATGTCGTTGATGAGTGTCGGCGGCCATCATGGCAAACTGTGATGGGCCTCGGTAAGGTAGTTCCCGGTTGCTTCTGCTTAGCAGCCATAGACCAACCAAAATAGCAACTGCCAGCACTGCCGCCACAGCAATTGCGGGGCGCGCGAACCGGAGTCTTGGGCTGCGTGAACTGAAATGCTCGACCGTTCGGCGTATCCGCTCGCGCAATTCAGGCGGAGCGGATCGCGCCATCGGACGATCGCTCACCGAATTTTCCACACGCGCCCGCAACTCCGGCGGAGCCACGTAAAGCGGACCGCACCCGCGAACATTTTCAAGTAAGCGTCGCTCACTATCGAAACTTGCGCGGCAAGAAGCGCAGCCAGCCAGGTGGGCCGTTATATTTCCGCACTCCTGCGCTTCCAGCTCATCATCCAGATACAAAGTCATCCGGGCGAGAATATCTTCGCATTTACTCATAATTGATTTTTCAAACTGCTCTCGCGGCTGATCTGGGCTGCCAACTTACCAGCGCGCGCCTCAGCTTCGCTCGAGCTCGCCCCAACCGGGACATGACTGTACCGGCTGGGCACGAAAGCATCGTGGCGATCTCCTGATAACTGAAACCCTCGAGATCTCGCAGAACTATTATTTCGCGGTAAAGTTCAGGCAGGTCAGCGATCGCCACCCGAATCTGCTCTCGCTCCAACTTTCTCAAATAGACCACGTGCGGGTCTTCGTTCACCCGGTCGTTCTGGTAAACGGATTCCACGTTTTCGTCATCCAGCTCCACAAAGCGTGGTCCACTGCGGGTATGACGAAGCTGGTTGAGCCAAGCGTTGCGCATTATCACAAAGAGCCAGCTCTTCAGGTTGCTGTTCGCAATAAGTTGTCCAAACGCACGCACGGCCCGCAAATACGTCTCTTGCACCAAGTCCTCGGCCGCGGTTTGGTCACGAGTCAGGATTAGCGCATAACCGTAAAGTGAGTCCAGATGCTCAAGCGCAGCTTGACTGAAAGTTGTGGTGCTCATTCACCCTTCCTGGTCTGGCCTTATCTTATAACAACACTTCACCCGCCAAAATATTCCAATTCATGAACAGCTGATGGAATGGGGAATAAAAGGGAGGCCCTCGTGTTATTCCACTGAGCTAATTTCCAATCGGTCCGTTAGCCATAGAAACAGGTCGCGCGGGCTTGGTCCCAACAAGACGACTGCTCTCCGGCGACGGTCAACCTGGAGCGAAGAAAAAGGAGTGCCCATGAATACAACCAAGCGAACCAGGATTTTAATGACAGTCACAATTCTGCTGGCAATAGTGGCCGGCACGCTCATCACACGACAGGTTCGTGCCCAAAAGCAGCCAGATTCAAAACCGTCATCGTTCACGCCGGTCATAGAAGAGCCGTTTGATGTCGTAAGGGCGCGAGACAAAGCCGCGAAAGCGACCGTGATGGCGGCCCATCGCAAGCTACTGGAAGAGCGTTACGATCTTACGCGGCACGTCGATGAAAATGTTCGGATGACGCGCGGCAAACCGATTCCGGTAGGGCCAACTGCCAGACTCAAGAACGGCGTGACCTGGGAACAACTCGGCCGCATGTCACCGGATGAAATCAAGGAGAAAGGTGTATTTCCCTTTTTGCCGCTGCCGCATGTTAACCATCCGGTCGGCGGCATGGTCTTTCCGCAGGCAGAGATTAAGTCTCTCGCGCGACTCGAGCGTTTCGACATGGACTTTGATTTGCCCGATTGGTTCCTGCCGGAATTTCCGGCCGCGATTTTCCTGACCACCCGGCCCGATCTCGGTGATGTCTCTAAAGGACAGATCGTTACGATTGATAATTTTTACGAACTGTTCAATGGCATTCTCAACCCGAAGCAACTCGATGGTTTGCGCCTGCTCGTAACACAGTTTCCGCAACAGCAATTCAACGCGACAGGAGATCGCAAGACGGAGAAGTCCGACGGTATGCGGGGTGTCGCCTGCTTCGATTGCCACGTGAACGGCCACACCTCAGGAGCGTTTCATTTGGTGGGAGACATTCGTCCGCAGGAGAATCGCCGCCGGATTGAGACGCCATCTCTGCGCGGCGTTAACATTCAGCGTCTGTTCGGTTCGCAAAGAGCACTCAAGACGGTAGAAGATTTCACTGAGTTCGAGCAGCGCGCCGCCTACTTCGACGGCGACCCGGTCCTCGCCACCAAGAAGGGCCTGAACATTCTTGACCGCGGTTCGCAGGTGCATGACATGTCTGAGTTTCAGGAGCTTCTGGATTTTCCGCCGGCGCCTAAACTGAACATTCTTGGCCGGCTCGATCGGACGAAAGCGACCGAAGCCGAGGCGCGCGGCGAAGACCTTTTCTTCGGCAAGGCCAATTGTGCAGCTTGCCATACGCCGCCCTTCTATACCGACAATTCGATGCACGACTTGAAGGTCGAGCGCTTCTACAAACCGCGGATGGAGGGCGGCATGTTAATTACAGCACAGGGACCGATTAAGACCTTCCCGCTGCGCGGCATCAAGGAATCGCCGCCTTACCTGCACGACGGGCGGCTCCTGACGCTTGAAGACGCGGTGGAGTTCTTCAACCTGATTCAGCAACTGAATCTGACGCAGCAGGAGAAGTCTGACCTCGTGGCCTTCCTGCGCGTCCTCTAGTAGATACGCGGCACAAATCGAAGTGAAGGAGGATGCTAACAACGAAGTATCCTTCTTCACTGGTGTCGTTGCTCTGAAATTCGCTTAATTGATCGATAACCTGAGCGCTAACCCCTAGCACCGCAAACCCTCTCTCAGTTCAACCTCTCCCCTTCTCCTTCCATTCTTTTTCAAGTTTTCTACAGAAAATGAGGCTGTTCTTCTGATTTCTGTTCCCAAAGCAGGAATAGCGGGAATATTTTGCTGCCCCAGTCGGTATGCATTGTTGAAGCCAGGGGAGGGGAATTTAAGTTTAGTAAGAGCACGGTCTAGTTGAGTGGGGAACCAGGCCGTGTTCGAAGGTAGGCGCACTCTGTCAGAGGTTAGGTTGATTTTTCATCGGGTTGACCTGTTGACAAGTGCGCTTACCGCCATCATCAACGAGTGATGTCGTACTGTGCGCAAAGGGAATGGAGAAGCGGAATGATCAATTACTTAAACAGAGAGTTCCTACTCGTCATCGCGACGAGTTTGCTGAGTTTATTTTTGGCAGCATGCGGCCAGAACGGGACGGACTCCAGCGGCAGCACGGAAACGCAATCGCCCCCCGCGCCAACTGTATCTCGAAATTCAAATACGGAAATGTCAAAAATGGAGATGCCCGCAAAACCAACGCCTGGGGCGGGCAAAGAGATGCCCACCTCTTCGAGTGCCAACCAGGTCGTAGTGGAGAACTTCTCGTTCCAACCGGGCACCTTGACGATTAAAGCCGGAACGACTGTGACTTGGGTCAATCACGATGACGAGCCGCATACAGTGAATGAAAACAACAAGACCTTTAAGTCGGGCACTCTGGATACGGACGCGAAGTTTTCATACAAGTTCACCTCTCCCGGCACGTACAGCTATTTCTGTTCCCTCCACCCCCGAATGACCGGCCAAATAATTGTTAAGTAGAAACTCTTTGAAGGAGGCGCACCGATGTCGGACGAAATAAAAGAAAAAGAGAGCAACGAAATTGAGCGTCGCAGTTTTCTCAAATGCATGGCGTGGGCCGGCACGGGGCTGGTCTGGGCCATGAACGCGGGAGTGCTCACCTCTTGCAGTCTCCTGCCGGGCGCTAAGCAGAAGGGTGTATTCAGCTTCGTCCAAATCAGTGACAGCCACATAGGATTCAACAAAGAGCCGAACCAGGATGTGACGAAGAC
>DATNNY010000528.1:0-3316 GCA_035601635.1 Pyrinomonadaceae bacterium | reverse complement strand
CGCTCTGGAATCGATCCGAACCAAAGCGCAGCATCGACCCCCGCTAACTTGAAGCCCTAGACGAGCCCATGGCCGGAAGCTGTCCGCGATCATGAAGCGGACAACGTGTCCCAACCTTTGGTGTCCCAGCTGTCCCACGGTTGTAACTAAGGCCTTGCGTCGGCTCGATTTCTTCTTGGGACACTGGCACATTGGGACAGATCGGGAGTGTCCCGAGGGATGTCCCAGCGCGACCGAGGGCGGATCCCTTGCTTCGGGTTCGCTTGAGCGTTTCTGAGTAGGGTCTGCAATCGCATTGCTAGAGTTTCGCTACCCCTGCGTGACTCAGCGCGAGTCACCGGCCGGTTACGACGGGGTGAGCCATCCCATCAATCCTCAGGCATGTGAACTAGTTCACAACCATTTGCGCTCTTCCAGCACAGAATACGAGTGCAGGAGGGACCAAGCCATGACCCAACAATCTGCGAAGCGCATACCCCAGTGGCTCACGATTGACTCCCTGGTGATCGTCGTAGGGCTAGCGGTTATCGGGCTAGGGATCTGGATTGCTCCCTAGCCACGAACTTGAATCGCCCCGCCATGACTCAGCGCGAGTCACTTGTGCGTTTGATCTTGCGGGTGGTTCAGCAAGGCTGTCACGCCATACGCCAGGCCAACGCCGATCAAGCCGGCCAGAAGAACCACACGCGCGCCCCCTCCAGCACGCATCGAAGTCGTTTCACGGTCAGTGCCTGACTTCTGGGCTGGAGTGGCGCGTTTACGAAGGCGATACGCCACTGACGGCAGGCTTTCGGGTCGGCAACAACGTGCAGCAATTTGGTCGTGCATGTTGGTGCCTTGGCTGTCGTGCACATCGTTTATCCAATCTAGAGCCCCTTTTCGTCTGCCAGCGTGCAGTCGACGAGGTGCCGACATCAGGCCAGATTGGAACTGGGAGCTAGCGCGACGGCGCGCGAGTGGCTGGTCGCGGCTGGAAACGTCGCCTCGACGATCCGACACCGTTGCCGCGCGGCCGATACCTCGTCACCCTTGAGGACGCCGGCAACTACATTACGAGGCTTCCGAAGACTGAGCACGAGGCCCAGGAATGGCAGGCGGCCATGGAGGCGCTGATCCTGGTCGCGACGTCGGGCGGCCCGACGATGTTTGCGCGCATTGGCGTTATGAGAGCCTTGAACCGTCACGTTGAGCGCGTGTTTAATCCAGATTTGCGCCGAAAAATAACCGTTTTCCGGAACCAAAGGGGACTACGACGACGTTCTTGGTTATTGGATGAATCTTCGAGCAGGACCTACCCAGGAGCCATCATGACCACACTGCAAGCGATACTGCTGGGGGTGATGCTGGCGTGGACACCATCCCTTGTCGTACTCGCGGTGCTACTGCGAGATATTCGTGATCTAGAGGAAAGCGAAGAGTTTGGTCGCGGCCCAAGCTAAGCCGTACAACCAGCCCAGCATCGCGACTATCAATACGCACAGAAAAACTATCATAAGGAATTTGTGCCGCATTAGGGTTGTCCGTTGAGTCTCGAACGTGCCAGCCCGCAATTGGAAGCAAGAGTTAAATCAATTGCCAGGATGAGCCGGCGGGCTTTGCTTGTATTTCATGTCACGCTGAAGGATTTTTACTGTTTGTCCAGTGGCGGATCGCGGACAATGTGGAACGCATTGCGCCGATCTTTGACGCCAGCCTTGCGCACATGGTCTAATCGCTCCATCGCCTTCGCCTTTGCGTATTCTGGCATACGACCTTCAAAGGTCGCCGGGTATGTCTCGATAGCAACGGTGAGATTTTCATCCCTCTTGTCGTGCGTAGTTAGCTGCACTTTCCTGACCCGCTCGCGCAGTTGGTTCAATTCGCGCAACTGAGCAATGAGATTGGCGATGATTGCAATGCGCTGCTGAAGAGTACTCATTTGAAACACTCCAACTTCAAATCCCCCCGCAGCCCTAATTTGCATGAGATATGCCAAGGTTCGATGACAGAATCTTGTGGATGGTTAGGGAACGGCGAGGACGCCCTTTTTCTGACCAATCGCCATCATCTTCACAAATTGTTGGGCTTTGCTTCGCGCTCCCAGACCGACGTACACGGAAGGTGAATTGGTAAGGCGTCAAGATATGTTCGGAATCTTCAAAGCCGCTAAAGGAGAACTTCAGCAGGCAAAGCAAGCAAGCGTGGAACTTACGGCAGCATTCGAAGCTATCGGCGTGGATTTCATGAAAATGAATCCGATCATTCATAACGCTCTTCTCAAGGAGGCGTTGGCAACGAGCGCGGAAAAGGCGGTGGCAAACTTCGTCGCAGGTCTGAACGCACTCAAAAAATCGTCCGCCAGCCCTGATGTTAAAGCACGAGGGCTTCGAGCGTTTTATGCTCACCGAGCAAGGCAATTCTCGGATGAGACCGATCAGAAATAACTAGGACGCGAAGAGGACACATAGCAACTCCAGAACCTTACGCGCGTTGAATCCCGTCTCGCGGTGGCAACCCAGGTGGGCCGTCGCGTGATCGGGGCCGCCGGCTTCTCCGCTTACTCCCGGCGGTCCCACTTGCCCCAAAGCGCCAAGCGGACCGGTTGAGGGTGTCAGCGCAGGGAATCCAAAATCGCGACGCAATAAGGGAGAAGCGCCCATGGCCGACGAAAGGCTAAAACCGGAAGATTTTCCAGTTCACACAGAGCAAATGAAGATCGTCAAGAACGACGGTAAAACTATCGCCGAAACGAACAATAAAATTGCAGAAGGCGATCTCGCTCAGGTTGCGGAACACTCGCGAAAAATGAGGGAGGTGCCGAGGGTCGCGGCGATTAGAAAGCGATACCGGATTGAGTTTGAATCTCTCGGGGTCGCGGGTGTTCAAGAACGTTTAATCATCGGAGGATGGAATGCTGAGAAGTCGGCTCACGCCAAACGGTGGTTGGATGAAAACGATCAGGCCGTGAATCGGGAGCTGGCGCGCGAACTAATTTCGACGGCAAGCGAGGCCGTTTTGGCGGCTCGGTCGCAAGCCCGCATCGCAAAGGCCGCTCTGACGATCGCAATTATTGCACTGATTATAACTATCGTTTCATTTGAGCCCATAAGTAAGTTCATTGCTTCGAACGTGGTTTGGCCTTCTTGGTTTTCTCAACAGAAGTAGGCCCGATAGCGAACAGCCGCGCGCATTTGCTGGGAAAGGCGCGGTTTTGATGGCCCGCGCCACTGGCGAATCACCTACCCTGCGGCAATGACACGCGACGCGATCATGGCCGAGCTGCTTGAAATCGAGGGCCTGCTTCAAGGCGACAGGTTGAACGACGACGACCGCCACG
>DATNNY010000527.1:0-5237 GCA_035601635.1 Pyrinomonadaceae bacterium | reverse complement strand
TATCAATCCTGAATCGCTGGGCGCGCCGCAGGGTTATTCGAACGGTGTGATGACAGAAGGCGGCCGCCTCCTGTTCATTGCGGGACAGATTGCCTGGAATGAGCAGCAGCAGATCGTCAGTGCGGATATTGTCGGCCAATTTGATCGGGCCCTCGCTAACGTAATCGCCGTCGTTACTGAAGCGGGAGGGAAGCCGGAACAGATCGCGAGGCTCGTGATCTATGTGACCGACAAGCACGAGTACCGCGCGCGGATGAAAGAAATCGGTGAACGCTATCGCGCGCGCATGGGCAAACATTTCCCGGCGATGGTGCTGGTCGAGGTTGCGGGTTTGTTGGAAGATCGCGCGCAGATCGAGATTGAAGGCGTAGCGGTTTTGTAGCGCAAGTTGTTAACTTGCGTAATCCAAGATTGAGGGCGCGCCAGTTAACACTTGCGCCATAGGGTATGAACAATCCGAAGAGTTTTCTTTACGAACATCGCGAGGGCATCGCGACGATTACGCTGAATCGTCCCGAGCGTCTGAATGCAATTACCTTCGAAGTCTATCGCGAACTGACCGACATGTTCGCGGCGCTGCGCGATGAAAACGACGTGCGCGTCGTAGTAATCACGGGCGCCGGCCGCGCGTTCTGTTCAGGTGGAGACTTGCGCGACATCATCGGCGAGCTGCAGGGACGCGACGCAGCAGGCCTGCTGGATTTCACGCGCCTAACCTGCGAACTAATTAGTAATATGCGTTTGCTGCCAAAGCCGATCATTGCCAGTCTGAATGGGACCACGGCCGGTGCGGGAGCGTGTCTTGCGCTCGCTGCTGATATACGCATTGCCGCCGAGGAAGCGAAGATCGCTTTCATCTTTGTGAAGGTTGGATTGGCGGGAACGGACATGGGCGCGACCTATCTCTTGCCGCGCATGGTGGGCCTGGCTAAAGCCACCGAGCTTTTGATGACGGGCGATTTCATTTCAGCACAAGAGGCCGAGCGCATCGGTCTCTACAATCGCGTGGTGCCGCGTGATCAACTGGAAACAGCCACCCGCGAGTTTGCCGAAAAGTTAGCGCGCGGGCCGGCGCTGGGCTTGGCTAAAACGAAAGAGATGCTGAACCGCGAGATGCACATGGGATTCGAGTCGGGCCTGGACGCCGAAGCTGTGGCGCAGGCATTGTGCATGCAGCATCCGGATTTTCACGAAGCGCACGATGCGTTTCTGGCGAAGCGAGAGGCGAAGTTTGAATAATGGAGCGTGGGCATCCTGCCCGCATTGAGCGCGAAGCGCGAACAGTTCGTTGGCTTAATCAAGGATCAGAGCGCCTCGCGGCGCAGTGCGGACAGGATGTCCGCGCTCCCCCCAGCACTCCAAAATGGACCGCTTTATCGAAACCACTCCATTCTTTACGGCTGATCACCGAAAGCTGTCGGCCGAAGTCGCCGATCTGGCCGAGCGGGAAGTTGAAGTGCGCGCGGGCGATGACGAGCAGGACGCCGACGAAGCTGTCCGCAGTTACGTCATGCTGCTGTTTGAAGCGGACTTGTTGCGCTTTGCCGTCGCGACTCCCGGCCAGACATTCGACCTGCGCTCGTTCTGCATCATTCGCGAGACGCTTTCCTATTCGTCATCGCTCGCCGATCTGGCCTTCGTCATGCAGGGACTGGGTACTTACGCGATCAGCCAGGCGGCGACTGAACATGTGCGCGACTTTTGGTTGGCGCGCGCCGCTAACGGTAAAGCAATTGGCGCTTTTGCTTTGACTGAACCTGATGCCGGGTCTGACGTCGCTGCCCTCAAGACCACAGCGCGCCGAGAAGGCGACGCGTATATCATTGATGGTCGCAAGCGATTCATTTCAAACGCCGGCATTGCGGACTTCTATACGGTGTTTGCGCGCACTGGGACGCGCGACGATGGACGCGCGGAAATTTCGGCGTTCGTGATTTCGGCGCGCATGCCGGGATTCAGCGTGATCGAACGGACCGAGATGATGGCGCCGCATCCGATTGGCGAACTTGAATTCAAAGGTTGTAAGGTGCCGGCGGAAGATATGATTGGCGCGCCGGGCGATGGGCTGCGGCTGTCGCTGCAAACACTCGATATGTTTCGCGCCAGCGTCGGGGCTGCTGCTTGCGGCATGGCGCGACGTGCGCTCGATGAGGGCATTTTGCATGCAAAGTCACGCGAGCAATTTGGCCGCCCGCTATCAGGCCATCAGTTGATTCAGGAGAAGCTGGCGGACATGGTGACCGAACTCGACGCTGCCCGTCTGCTGGTTTATCGGGCCGCCTATTTGAGAGATATCGGCGCTGGCAGCTCAACTCGCGAGGCGAGCCAGGCCAAACTGTTCGCCACCGAAGCCTCAGGACGCATCGTCGATCAAGCCGTGCAGATTCACGGCGGCACTGGTCTGGTGCGAGGCACTGTCGTTGAGCGGCTCTATCGCGACGTGCGCGCGCTGCGCATTTATGAAGGGACTTCCGAAATTCAAAAACTGGTCATCGCGAATCAACTCTTGAAAGACTAAGCGAATTAGTGTGCGTTCTTCGTGTGATTTCGTGGATCTCTTTTTCACTTGACGAGGAATCGATCCACGAAATCACACCAAACAAAAACTAGTGTGGCTGGGCCGCGGTGATGGGCGATGAGCCAGTCCAAAGAAACAAAAGGTCATGACTACGCACTTGCGCGCCGTCTCGGGCTCTTTGACGCGACGATGATTGTGATGGGCGGGATCATCGGCGCGGGCATCTTCACCAACCCTTACGTGGTCGCACAGCGGGTGCACAGGCCCTTTCTGATTCTGGGAGCGTGGGCGGTGGGTGGTTTGATTGCGCTTGCGGGCGCTTTCATTTATGCGGAACTTTCATCGCAGAGCTCAGAGTCCGGGGGCCAGTATGTCTACCTGCGCGATGCGCTGCATCCTTTGGTGGCGTTCGGCTATGGTTGGAGCTTGCTGTTTGTCATACAGACTGGCGGCATGGCCGCGGTCGCGCTGATCTTTGCGAATCATGTTCTTGAGTTAGTCGGGGTGCGGGTCACGGATTTGCGCGCGGCACTTTTGGGCTCTGCCGCTTTGGCCCTGCTGACGATCGTCAACTGTATCGGTGTGCGCGCGGGCAGCGTTACCCAGAACGTTCTCATGGTGCTCAAACTGATCGCGATTGCGGCACTGGTCGGACTTGGATTAATGATCAGCGGGCCGGCCCAGGGTGCAACGGTGGTTAACTCGGGCGCGGCGGCAACCACGGTGCAATCGCTAATTGCGTTTGGCGCGGCGTTGATTCCGGCACAGTTTGCCTATGGAGGCTGGCAAACTGCCTGCTTTGTTGCCGGAGAAGTACGCGAGCCGCGGCGGAATCTGCCGCGCGGTCTGTTGTTCGGTGTTTTGGGCGTGATCGTGGTTTATCTTTCAGTGAACTATGTCTGCGTGCACGCTCTGGGCGCGCCAGGGTTGGCGCAGACAAAGACCCCGGCATCGGCCGTAATGCGTCTGGCCCTGGGCGAAAAAGGCGGGCGCTTCCTGGCCGCGGGCATTGCAATTTCCACCATCGGATTCCTGAGCCAGAGCATGCTGACCGCGCCGCGAGTTTATTTCGCAATGGCTGACGATGGTCTCTTCTTCAAGCAGCTTGCCTGGCTTAACCGCGCTCGAGTACCGGCGGTCGCAATTGGTCTGCAGGGCCTGCTGGCAATTGTTATTGTGCTGGTCGCCAGCCGCTTCGAACAGATTCTGAATTACGTCGTGTCCGTTGACGTGGTGTTCTTCGCGCTGACGGCCTTGTGCGTGTTTGTGTTTCGCAGACGTAATCGGGGCAAACCAAAGGGCGACTTCTTCCGGATACCCGGACATCCGTTTACGACTCTCTTTTTTATTGCGGCTTGCTGCGTGATTACGTTTAGTGTCGTCTATAAGGAGCCGCTCAACACGGCAATCAGTCTGGGGATCATGTTGGCAGGCTTGCCGGCGTATTTTGTCTGGGCCTGGTGGCGAAAGCGGCGAGAGCGAGCATCGACAGACTTGGGGGCCTGATTAAACGCTTAGAATTGGCGATGCCTTTACACCCATACTGTCATTTGTCATTTGTCATTTATCATTTGTGATTGCCTTCGGACTTGCCGCATCAGCTTAAAAAAAGCAGTTTGCAAATGGACAATGAAAAATGACAAATGAGAAATGGAAAATGAAGACGACCCCTCTACTTAGTTTGGACCTTTGACCAGTTTACGACAGAAATGAATACTCAATCCATTTACATGCATTGGGCCAAGACGCGCCCGAAAGTTAAATACGATCTTGCGTTGAGCGGAATCCTCAATCTGCCGTTCGCTGAGTTGGAGGCGAACATTGACGGTCTGGATCTTAACGGCGATAACGCCTATGGCTATCAGCCGCTGGTCGAGGCGCTGGCTGCCCACAGCCAGGTCTCGCCTGAGTCTGTGGTGACGATTTCCGGCGGCACTTCGATGGCGAACCACCTGGCCATGGCGGCAGCGTTGGAGCATGGTGACGAAGTTCTGATCGAGGAACCAACATACGAACCAATTCTGGCGCTGGCTGAATATTTCGGGGCCCGGATTAAACGCTTCCCGCGAACTTTCGAGAACGGCTATCGGATCGAGATCGAGGAACTCGCAAAACAGATCTCGCCGCGAACTCGTCTAATCGTACTTACAAATCTGCACAATCCCAGCAGTACACCGGTGACCGAAGAAACGCTGCGGCAAATCGGCGAGCTGGCCAGGGGTGTCGGCGCGCGCGTGCTGGTCGATGAAGTTTATCTGGAAGCGATGTTTGAAGCGGCGCCGCCATCGTCCGTCCACCTCGGTCCTGAATTCATCGCGACGACCAGTCTGACCAAAGGGTACGGACTGAGCGGACTGCGTTGCGGATGGATTATGGCTGAACCGGACATGGCGCAGCGGATGCGGTTGTTACACGATGTGTTTGGCGCTGTGGGACCACAGCCTTCGGAACGGCTCAGCGTGGTGGCGCTGGCAAAGCTGCCAAAGTTCATCGAGCGCGCGAAGAAGATCCTGGAAACCAATCGCGCCGTGTTGAATGACTTCCTCGATACCCGAGAAGAGCTGCAAGCTGTTCGCACTGAGACGGGCACCACCTCGTTTCCGCGTCTGTTAAAGGGACGCGTCGACGATCTCTCTAACTCGCTGCAACAGAAATACGATACAGCGATCGTGCCGGGCCGCTTCTTTGAATCGCCACAGCACTTTCGGATAGGCATGTG
>DATNNY010000526.1:0-30356 GCA_035601635.1 Pyrinomonadaceae bacterium | reverse complement strand
GGCAAACACCTGGTTTTGACTGACGCAAATCCCGGCGCGATTATCGGAGAGTTGGCGATGTTGTGCGGCACACCGCGCTCAGCCTCAGTCCAGGCTAAAGAGAATTCCGCCGTGTTGGAATGGCCCGACGAAGCCTTCCGTACCCTGCTGGTTCGCGATCCTTCATTGTCACAAAGAATCTTTGGCCAGGCCCTGCGCACGTTGGTTGACAAGGAGAAGTCGCTGATTGAATCGCTGGTTAAGGAACAAGCGGCCGGCAATTCCCAAAACTAAACGTTATGAGTTTTCTTGACGGCTTAATCAAAGACCCAAAATATCAGAATACGGATCCGCGCAGACCCGAAGAGGTTTCGGATTCAGGAATCATCGTCAGTCCGGACACGCGGCGCGAGAATCGGATTCCGCCTGGTCAGACGCGCACAAAGAAGTGGCCCGTGCTCGATGCACACGGCGCGCCGCCGGTTGATCTGGCGACGTGGAAGTTTGAAGTCGACGGCCTGATCGAAAGGCCTTTGCAATTCTCGCTTGACGAGTTCATGCAACTGCCACCGGTGAAGGTCTATTCCGACTTTCATTGCGTCACCCGCTGGTCCAGGCTCGACAATGTCTGGACTGGTGTTTCCACCAGCGAGATCGCCAAACTCGCCTCGGTCAAACCAGAGGCAAAATTTGTTTTAGCTTTGGCGTACGACTATGGGTGGACGACGAATGTTCCGATCGAATACTTTCTCAAGGAAGATTCGCTCTTCGCTTTTCTGCACGATGGCGCGCCGATACCGCCGGAACATGGGGGTCCCGTCCGGCTAATCATTCCGCAACTGTACGCGTGGAAATCCGCGAAGTGGGTCAAAGGCGTGCGCTTCCTCGCCGAAGATCAGCCGGGCTTCTGGGAAGAAGGGGGTTATCACATGCGTGGCAATCCCTGGACAAGTGGTGACGGTGAAAGATTCCGCTGGTCTTGATTGGAGCGCGGACATTCCTGTCCCCCAGCGCGAGCCGTGGCTCGCGCTTCACACTGAGATGAAGGAACCTATTCGCGCTGGCGCGCTCAATGCGGGCAAGATGCCCGCGCTCCAAATCCCCAAAGACGCCGCCGCGATCATTCTTGTCAGGCTTGATACAGATCCGACCAACCCCGAAATGTTTTGGGCCAGGCGCAGCACCAAGCTCGCGTTTCTGGGAGGCTTTTATGCGTTTCCCGGTGGCCAGCGCGAACCGAGCGACATCGAAGCGCCAGTGCGACACTGTGACGATCCCGAAACGGCCGCGATGATTAGCTGCGGGGCGCGCGAGTTGTTTGAGGAAGTAGGCGTATTACTTGCCCGCGGTGCGCAGACGTTGACCATTGGCCAGCGCGCTTCGCTGCTGGACGATCTCGAATCGAAACGCCTGGCTTGGCCAGAGTTGCTCAACCTTTATGGATTGCATCTCGACGCGAGTGACTTCACTTTCGTTGGCCGCTGGGTAACTCCCCCGTTTGCGCCTCGTCGTTTCGACACCTGGTTTGTTCTCGCTGACTGTCCGGCAAAGCAACAACCCAGGATTACGGAAGATTCTGAACTGGAGAGTGGCGAGTGGATTCGCGCGGGTGATGCTTATGAAAAGTGGCAGCGCAGTGAAGTTATCGCGGTGCCGCCCGTGTTGCATGCACTGAAGACGTTGGCGGCAGGTCTGACCGCTGATCTCGTTGAACGATTTCTTTCGGTGCCGCAAGCGCGTCGCGAGCCCACTCGCCGCATTGAATTTTTTCCCAACTACATTTGCTTTCCGCTTCGAACTCCTACCAAACCGCCGGCGACCCACACCAACTGTTATCTGGTCTACACCTCGCGCGAGATATTGGTAATCGATCCCGGTTCACCTTACGAAGACGAACAGCTTGCTCTGGCGGACTGCGTCGACGATCTGATCTCGCAGGGAAGAACCGTGCGCGAGATCATTCTTACGCACGTCCATCCGGACCATGTCGCCGGCGTTGATGGTCTGAATGAGCATTTTTCACAAAAGCATGGAGCAGCAGTTCCAGTTGGCGCGCACCGTCTGACTGCTGAATCACTCAAGAACCAGGTCAGCGTGAATCGCTTCGTCGAAGATGATGAAGTGTTGAAGTTGAACGGCGAACCGGCGATCAGGCTGCGAGCACTCTACACCCCCGGACACGCGCGCGGGCACTTCTGTTTCTATGACGAACGAACCGGCGCGCTAATTTCAGGTGACAACATTGTCGGGTTCGGATCGGTCCTGATCGATCCTCCGGAAGGCAACATGCGGGAATACCTCGATTCACTGCGAACAATGCGCTTACTGCCCAACCTGTCGGTATTGTTCGGCGGCCACGGACCGGCGGTCGCCAATCCTTATGAGAAGATCGACGAGTACATCTCACACCGTCTGCAACGCGAAGAGCTGATCCTTGCGGCGGTGCGCGAAGGCGCGTCGACGCCTAAGGAAATCGTTGCGCGCGTCTACACGGACGTGCCGATGAGAGCGCACTCTATGGCCGAACGTGCGGTGCTGGCTCATCTGGAGAAGTTGGAGGATGAGGGGTTAGTGGAGCAAACCTCCCACGATACTTATCGAGCAGCCCAAGCGAACGATTAAATGCAGGGCGTTCTCAGGACGCGGATACAGAACCGGGAGCGGTAGCGACCGGATCCAGAACTCAACTCGTCAGCAGGCCACCTATCAACCGAACTATGAATCGCAGGTTGACTAAAGGATCCGGTCGCTACCGCTTCCGGTTCTGTAACGAATCGCGCAACTACGCGAGCGACTTAACCTCTGATTTGCGATTGAACGGGCGCCTACAACGCCTGCGTTCGAACTTTGCGACCTTTGCGGTTAGAATCGTGGGCATGGAACGAGCAGCGACTTTAGGCGAACTGAAAGAGGCTGGCTACAAAAGTATCTCAGTCAAAGACGAGATGCGGGCGAACCTGATTCGCAAACTCCAGACGCGTGAAAAACTTTTTCCGGGCGTCGTTGGCTATGATGAAACCGTCGTTCCGCAACTCATCAATGCAATTCTGGCGCGGCATAACGTGATTCTGTTGGGTTTGCGCGGCCAGGCAAAGAGCCGAATCATTCGGCAGCTAACAAATCTTCTGGATGAACAAATTCCCATCATTGCCGGCTCGGAAGTCAACGACAACCCCTTTCATCCTATTAGCGCTTACGGGCGACAGATGATCGAGTTGCATGGCGACTCAGCACACGTTGCCTGGGTTTCTCGAGACGCGCGCTTTGTCGAAAAACTCGCCACGCCCGATGTGACTATCGCCGACATCATCGGCGACGTCGATCCGATCAAGGCAGCGAAAGGTGGTCATCTTCTAAGCGACGAGTTGACCATCCACTACGGTCTTTTGCCACGCGCCAATCGGGGGATTTTTGCAATCAACGAACTGCCCGATCTGGCGGGCAAGATTCAAGTGGGCCTCTTCAACATCATGCAGGAAGGCGACGTGCAGATTAAGGGTTATCCGGTTCGTCTGCCGCTGGACGTGATGCTGGTGTTCTCGGCCAATCCGGAAGACTACACGGCGCGAGGCAAAATTATTTCTCCTTTGAAAGATCGGATCGGCGCCGAGATTCTGACGCACTATCCCAAAGAGATTGATTTGGGGATTCAGATCACGCGCCAGGAAGCCTGGACAGCCCGCGACGGCTGGGCTGATCGCTTGTTGATTCCTGATTTCATTCGTGAGGCGATTGAACAGATTGCTTTTGAAGCGCGAGATGACCAGCGAATAGACAAGCACTCGGGCGTGTCGCAGCGGCTGCCAATCACGGTGATGGAGTCGGTCGTGTCTAATGCCGAGCGCCGCGCGCTGGTAACCGACGAAGATGCGATCGTCCCGCGCATCGCCGATATCTACGCCGCCATTCCGTCGATGACCGGCAAGATGGAGTTGGAATACGAAGGCGAGCAGATCGGCGCGAACCGGATCGCGAAGGATCTAATCAAGCGCGCTGCGGGTGAGATCTTTGAAGGTTATTTCGTCGGCATTGAATTCTCCGGCACGATCCGATGGTTTGACGAAGGCAATAATCTGCGTCTGGCGGACACCGCCGCGGCTGAAGAGTGCATGCTGCTCCTCGAATCAGTACCCGAACTATTGGACACGGCGCTCATCCCTTTCGACTTCAACCGCAAGGATGAAGCCCAAACCGTGGCTGCCTGCGAATTCGCGTTGGAAGGCCTCTACGCCGCCAACAAGATCAGCCGCAATGAAGAAGGTGGCTATACGGCGGTGACAAAGGCGAAGAAGGATCGGCGCGGGATGATCTATGATGATTTGACGGAGAGTGGCAGATACAGTTAGTAGTTTTTGGTTAACACGTGCGTGACCATTTGTTAGACTGAATCGCAATGAGCACTGGAGCAGACACAATTCTCGACACTGCGCTGGCCCTTCCGCCAGACGAGCGCGCCTGGCTTGCCTCGGAACTGATCGCAAGTCTTGACGAAGGTGAGGATGCTGGTGTTGAAGCGGCGTGGGCCGTCGAAATTGAACGACGGATTGCTGAGATCGAATCAGGCGAAGCGAAAACCGTAAGCTGGGAAGAGGCGCGGACACGAATCAAGTCAACGCTCGCGAAGTCGTGACCAAAGCTCTGCGAATTCATGAGCTCGTCGAGGATGAACTCGCGGACGCTGCGTCGTGGTACGAGGGGAAGCAGCCCGGCTTGGGAACGGCCTTACTCGAATTGGCCGATCAGGCCGTTGAACGAATCCGCTCAGGTGTCTTGCCCAGCAGCCCAACTCCCGGTGTCACGAAGACGAAAAACGCCCGACGAGTTTTGTTGAGACGCTTCCCCTACTCAATTGTGTTCTATGAAAGCGAGGACCAGATTGTAATCGTTGCCTTTGCTCATAGTAGCCGGCGACCTGGGTACTGGCGTTCTCGGAAACTCTAATTACTGATTAAATGCGTTTTACCCGCTACGGAAAATTCAATGGCCTTGATGTCTGGTCGCTAGATCTTGGCGACCTGATGGAAGGTCTGTCTGATTCCCTGCTCTCTTCGGGATACGACGACGATTATTACTGGACCCGCGAGCGCACGCCACAGGACACTACCCTCGACGCTCTGCGGCGCGCGCTGTTACAAGCGCTGATTGATCAGGGCATGCTTAGCGAGCATCAGATTAAGCAGATGCTCGACGAGAACGAAGGTAAGTATGAAGGCTCGCAACTTCAGGAGATGCTCAATCAACTGATCGAGCGCCTGGTCGAAGAGGGCTATCTCACTTTGCGTGAAGAGCCGCAGAACGCCGAGCAGCGGCGAGACATGAGACGGGGAAACGGCCAGGGCCAGATTGAAGAGCCTCTGCCGCGCAACATCAAGTTTGAAGTTACTGAGAAGGGTCTGGATTTCCTCGGCTACAAGACGCTGCGCAGTTTGCTCGGCAGTTTAGGCAAGAGTTCGATGGGCCGGCACGACACCACGCATCTGGCCACTGGCGTCGAAGCCGAATCCGCCAGCAAACGCTACGAATTCGGAGACACCATAAATCTCGATGTGAATACCACGTTGCTCGCGGCAATCCAACGCGAGGGACTTTCGGTCCCGCTCAATCTGGAGTACAGCGATCTGCACGTGCATCAATGCGATTACCAATCGTCATGCGCGACCGTGGTGATGCTTGATTGTTCGCACTCGATGATTCTTTACGGCGAAGATCGTTTTACTCCGGCGAAGAGAGTAGCTCTGGCACTCGGGCACTTGATCCGAACACAGTATCCGGGAGATTCGCTGAAGATTGTTTTGTTCCATGACAGCGCGGAAGAGTTGCCACTGGCGAAACTCGCCACCACACAGGTCGGGCCTTATCACACAAATACCGCGGAGGGTTTGCGCCTGGCGCGGCGCATTCTGCAGGCGCAACGAAAAGACATGAAGCAGATCGTGATGGTCACGGACGGAAAGCCGACGGCGTGTTTTGTCGAAGGAGCGCCGACATCCTTGTCGGCGGTTGGCCGGCATCGTGCCGGCGTTAGACCGCCCGCTACCGCAGGCGGTTCTGACAGACGGCTCTATAAAAATTCGATGGGCGGTGATCCTTATGTGCTGGAGGCGACTTTTCGCGAGGTCCAGGCCTGTCGCAAAGCCGGCATCATGATCAATACCTTCATGCTGGCGAGCGACTATTACCTGGTCGAGTTCGTTAAGCAGATGAGTGCGATGACCAACGGCAAAGCTTACTTTGCCAACCCATCGAATCTCTCACAATTCGTCCTGATAGATTTCCTGAAACGACGGAAGAGTCGCGTAAAGTAGGCTTGCTACTCGGCCCAATCTGTTTCACGTTTTCAATCTACTGCACTCGGAAATAATAACGTCCCATACTCTGTTTCACTGCCAAATGATCCCTCGACAGTCTAACTTGATAATTGCCCGGCTTTAGCAAACGCGCCGGAATATCAAAATCGATCTGCGCGGTCCCGTCCTTAGGCACCATGGTTGCCTCAGCGCTAAAGACAGACTGCCCGTCGATTGTTAACAGTTCTGCTGGATAAGTTCCCGTTTGGTAAGCCTGCAACACGAGTTGCAGTCGGACAATGTCCTGTTGAGCGATTTTGACGGACGGAATATTACCGCCGTTAGGTGAACCTGCGGGCGTTAGTGCAATGATCGCGTTTACCGATGGCGCAGACGTCTGATCGTGTACCGGCATTGGCGAGGGACTTGTCTGGTGTTCGGGCAGAGAGTTATTTGTCGGATGGTTTGTCTCGGCCGGCACGGTCGGAGAGGGAGAACGCGGGCGGCCCCACCGCTTCGTTATCACATCCTTAATGCGCCCCTCCTTTTTCACAATAACCCAGGCACCACCAACCAAGAGAATAAATATCAGGACCGCAAACGTGTATCGCCATGCCAGCCGATTGAGCTGTAGCAGGGATCGTGCTCTCGCGATAAAAGTGGACTTTGTGCTCCCCACGAAAGCGAAACGATCGTGCAAAGCTATCGAGACTTCCACCTCGTGCCGGCGAGCGGCGCTCACCAAGAACCGCTCTGCAAAAAGGACGTGCTCGTCGGGACTAATGCGTTCGTAAGCGTAATCGTCTGCCAGATCCAGTTCAGCCAGACGGACGCGCGCGTCCAGGCGAGAATTAGAAAACAACTGCTGCTCAAAGGCGGGTTGTTCCGACGCATTTAGACGGCCCAGCAGAAAGCGACGGATCGCCTCGTCGGAAAACTCAATCGCCTGGTTTCTATTTTCCACCATTATAAGGCTGCCCTCCCTTACGGTCGGGCTTCTGACATCAGGCACTGCTCGATGCACATCTGAAGTTTTTCTCGAATGCGCAGCGCTCGCAGTCTTAAAGTACTCAGTCCGATGCCAAGTTCAGCAGCGATCCGCTTGCGCAAATCGATCTTCGCTCGCTTGTCCTCAGCATAGTATCGCTCGATCATTCGACGTGAATTTGGGGACAGCTTATCCAGACACTTTTCTAAACAGAGGTGGACGTTCTCCTTCGCTTCAACGTCATCGTCGGGTTCCGGCGGGCGCGGCGTCATCGGCCGCTTCAGGTATTCATGATGCACGTTGTTCATGACCCCCAGAAAGTATATGGCTTTGTCGCCCACGTATGAGTCCTGAATATCGACTACGCGGCGCGCCACGCGGTCGATCGTCTCGTCCGCCAGTTCTTCCGGGCAAAGGCAGCCGCGCGAAGCCAGAACCGCAACCAACCGCCAACGAATCTTTTCATAAGTCAGGCCAGCCCGTTCAGCATCATGATCGAGCCACGTGAGCAGCCGATCGAATTCTTCCTGCTTGAGTATATGAAGCGTTCTCGCGGGTGACATATCTTTGGACTGCGGTGGCAATCCCGATACATCGGGAGACCCCACTCCGAATTGTTCGGAGTTCCGCTTTCAGGCGGCGTCTTTCTCTAAATCATTGAACTGTCTGAAGGCGGAACTCCAAACCAAAAGCGCCGTCGCCGCTACGCTCTGCCGGCGCACTCCAAACTTCATGTTTGATGAGGGCACCCTGTCGGAGTTGCCCTCATCAGCCAAACGCCATCCAGATGGGTCTCGCATTTTAGTTCTTTATTACGTCGCTGATGGCCACTGTCTTTTCTTCTTCCTGACCCTCGACCTTGACCGTCACCTTGCCGGACTTTTCGTCCACGCTGACGACGGTGGCGTCCGTGGCAGATCCATTGATCGTAATTTTGACTTTGTCGCCGGCTTTAACCTGTGCTTTGGTCGATGCACTCGGTTCAGGCGAGACAGGAGCCGGCGTCGACGCGGGCGGCTTCGCGTTGGCGTTCCCATTCGAGTTGTTGTCTGTGCCGGCAGGCTCACAAGCCGCGATTGTCAGCGCCAGAATTAATACCACAAAAAGTTTTTTCGTCATGATTGTCCTCCGTTGTTTGAACGCCCCAGCACGAGGAGCGCCCGTTTTCCTTCTTCGCTGGGTGAATGGGAATAAAGGGCAAGACATTTCATGCCCGGAGAACTTTTTTTGCGGTTGAGTTTGGGTTACTTCTTCTCGGCACTGAAGTCGTAGGTGAGATAAAGCTTCAAAGCAGACTCCTGAACTTCCGCGTGCACATCTTTGACGCGGGCCTTAACTGAGCCTCCGCTCGCCTGGACGTTGAGCGATAGGGCCAGCTGTGAGACCTGCAGGACCTCAAAGGGGTTTAACTTTTCGGCAATCGTCTTGCGCACGAAAGCCGTGACCAAACTGCTGACGATTGGGGGGACGTCATCAAGCGTTACATCCTCAACGTTCAGTTGACCAAAGACAGTCTGCTTCGCCTGGTCAAACGAGAGATCAACCGTGGCGTTAGCCGTGCCTTTGAACTGCACACATCTTGTTAACACGCTGTAGCTGCCGGTGAACGCCAGTGGCGCGGTAATCTTGCCTCCGGTAAAGCGCACTCCGGTCTTAACGTTGCCTCCTTCAGGATTGAGCACAAGCACGTCGCTGCAGGTTGAGCTTTGAAAAGCGACCGGCCTTAGCGGCGTCTGCTCCTGAAAATCATTTTGCAGTTGTGAGAGTTTCAGTTGCGGAGGTCCCAGCTGACGAAAAATTGTGCCCAGCAACGATTCGAAAAACTTTTCGTCGACCGTTACCGCCACAGTGCCGGTGGTTTCGACGTTGGGATCGGGCGGCCTCACCGGAACTCCGGGCAACGCCTGACCTTTCGGCGCGCCTAAAAAATAAGCGGTCGCTATCGCGCCGAGCAACAATCCAGCTATCAGTATCAAAAGGTTTCTAATCATTAGTTGAAGTTCGGGCTCAGGGTTTTACCGAGGCCGCCGGTGATGGTGAAGCGCTCATCGCATTGGCCATCATCGCTTTCAAAATCGCGGCGACCGCACTGGTCAAAGCATCGATCTGTTGGCGCACTTTCTCAGGTGCGACCTGTTCGTATCCGGCGGGAGGTTCGAAGAACGCCGGTGCGACATCGGTCTTGATGTCGTGCATTTCTGCCACGACTCGGGCCGCATTAACTCCCTTCACATCGCCAGAACTCTCCGCCAGCATCTCTGCCCGGAGCGGCAGGCCGGTTTCTTTGTCAACATAGACAAATGCTTCGGCTTTTACTTCGCCCGCTTTGGTGTTCGTGTTCGTGGAAGTAGTGTAGCGATACTTGTCGGCATTGCGGCCGTCCATCGGTCCTTCGCCCACACGCTCAACACCTTTAATGTTCTTCAAGTCTTCAACCAATTGACCAGGCGTGATCAGCTTATTTATCTGCACGCCGGTCGACTCTTGCGTCAGTTCCGCATACTGCTTGCGCGCAGGCAGGATCACATAATGCCGGTTGTTGTGGTCGAGATAGACTAACGGCGTACCGTCAGGCAGTTTGAATTCTACACGGCGATCATCGCCATTGCGGGCCACCTGCACTGACAGAGACGGAATTCCGATAGTCTTGTCGCCCCCCTGAGTCTCAATACTGAAAACCAACGTCGCGCTGTATTTGCCGGGCTCGCGAGTATTAATGACGGGGCCATTGTTTGCGCTGTTCGAATTCGAGTTGATGTTGGCGGCACTGGTTTGCGAATTCGTATTGGCGTTTGAGTTGGCGTTAGAGTTCGGCATCGGTTGGCAGGCGTTGTTTGCAAAGACGAGTAGCACTCCAAGCACCGACACTATCATTGATGTATTTCGCGAGCTTCGGATTGTGGGCATAGTTGACCTCTGTTTTGGTGGCCTGCTTAAGGCCGACATTCGACAAACTAACGGGGGTTCGAAACCAAGGATAGCATGCGAAGCACTTCAGAGGAAAAGCACAGGGAATCGACAACGATGATGGAGTCAGCACGGGGAGCGGTCGCGACCGGGTCCAGTTTCGGCGATATCGACTGTGGCTTAAGTTGAGACCCGGTCGCTACCGCTCCCGGTTCTGACCTCGTCATAAGTTTAGACACTCCTCGCACACAAAATCATTTGACACCCACGCCTGGTTAGCGTAAAAGGCGTTTGCCTTTCTACTCCAGAAAAGTTTGGTGACCCAATGAAACACGTTCCGTTACTGGTCGCGCTGGTGTTGGTGGTTGCGGCCTGCAATCTAACTAACAAGTTCAAGTCCGGCTCCTCGAATTCAAATTCATCTTCGACGTCATCGTCCGGCAACCCGTCGAAGGTTGGTGATGAGCCCGTCGAGAAAGCCGCACCGACCGCCGCCCAGATGGCGGCGCTGGCGAATGGCCAGGAAGCGAAGTGGGACCAACAGGGTATTACCTGGACTTTTCCGCCGAACTGGAAGAAACAAGAGGTGCGCAACGAAACGTTGAGCTATGGCGGCGGTGGCGCGTTTCTCTCCGTCAACATTTCCACCATGGCTGCTGACTTTCCTTCCGAACTTAGCATCAAGGCCATGCATGAAGGAGCGAAGACTGAGCAAAAGAACGGCAAATACGACGAGGTGAAGTGGCTCGAACTAGACGGCGTTCGTGGCGTAGAGTTTCGCCAGTCAAAGCAGGAGACGCCCGGCGACATCCGTCGTTTGGAATGGCAGGCCTATCGCACTTTCGCCGGACAGAACCAGTTGATAACAATGATTCTGTCCACAGATGACGGCGCTTTCGCAAAGCACCAGGACGAACTCTACGGCATTATGTATTCGACCAAGGTGGTTCATTAAATCGTCGATGTGGAGCGCGGACATCCTGTCCGCCAGCGCGCGCAGCGCGGTCGCCTCTCTCGAAAAATATATGAGGAGCGAAGCAAATGCCTCGCTCCTCATTTTTTCGCGCTCCGCGCTCCTCCATTAGTCCTTCTTGATATAGTTCCGATGCACCCAGGCATCGGACTTCGAGCGATCGCGAGTTTCGAAGAAGACGTTCTCCTTTGACTCGCGAGTCACCATTTGCACGCGAGAAGAAACGTCCTTCTGCTTCTCGTCGGTTCCCTTCGGCGAATCATCCAGAAAACCCTTTACTGCATCCGCGGGCGGAGCGGTAAATTTCTCGCCGCGCCGCAATTCAGCAGTTGCCTCGATCGCGCTGGCCTGCAGCAGCTTTGGCCAGAGTTTTTTGAAGAGCGAACTGGAGGCATAAACGTCCGCACTATTAATCTTGCCGTTGATAGCAAACACATATCCAATGACATCAGGCTTGCCGTTGACGATATTGCCGAGCGCTTTGACATAACTTTCAGCGCTCGCCTGCACCTTTTCATTCTCGAGGGCCAACTGGAAACTTGTCGGTGATGCAGCGCCGTTCACACGCGTGCCGGTGTTGGCACTGAGCTTGTCCTGGGCCACGGCCACTTGCCTCCAGACTTCACCCTGCGACTCGGCGTTCTTCGCGGCCAGCTTCAAATCGCGGCCCGCGATGACGTTCGCCGAGGAATTAAAGACCGTCGCGGCCTCGCTCCCGCGCTTACTCCAGCGTCCGTTCTCAACACAAAACGCAGAGATCGGGATCTTGCCCGAGCGCGGCGGCAGAATCAGATCGACTGCCATCATGCGATCCTGCTGACCGCCTTTCACGATATCGCCTGACTGCACGTAGACCTCTTCGCTCGAAATATTTTCGATCGAGAGTTCATTGACCGAGCGTGTTTCGCGCACGATCACTTTCCGTTGGACCAGAGCCTCCTGCAATGTTATGAAGGTCTGGCCTTTTATCCTGTCGTTGCCGTGAATCAGAAACACGGTGAGGTTACCCTGCGTGAATGGTCCCTCGAGCCGGTAGTCATCCTTCCCCTGCGGTCTCTGAGTCGTCTGACCACCCCAAGTTCCCGCTACTAAACCCAGCGGCGCCGCAATCAGCAAAACCAACCCGGCTACAAAACTAATCAAATTCGTCTTCATCATTTTTTCTCCCTTCAAGTTAGCTCTTGATACTTAGCCGTGCGCTAGCCCGGGGAGTTCTCTCCACACAGCGTGAAACCGAAAACTGCGGCCTCCCTGATTAGAGTCTGGGGAAGCTTTGTGTGTTTAGAACGGGGAGGGAAAGCCTTCTTGCGCTGTGGCATCAAATTATCACGCGGCGCCGCTCTGCCGGGAGCTTTGGTAGTGAGCGGATGAAACAAGTCATCCGCTCGCCGCCAAAATCCACAACAGGTGGCGATGTTCTTTGGGGTCGGGATTTGCCTTGATTGAACCTTCTCGCCGTAGGAGCGAGAAATGTAGATTGGCAGCAAATTTCCTCGCGAGCACTTCCCGGGTCATGCACTGGCGGCAGCTTGTTCCTTAGCGATTGATATTTCTTGTTTCGATTAGGTTCGTTAAGGTATGTTAGGAAAAGAGAGCATGATCCGTGCCCCTCTCTATGGACGCCGGCAGTCTCAGGCTTTCGCGAGAACCGGCAAAAAGTCGTAACTTGCTCAATTCAAATTCGGCGTCGTGGGTGGCGGATCGCATTCTGGGCGCGAAAAAAGGCCGCAATTGGCAGCGCGTTCGCAAGAAGCATTCTGAATCCAAGCACAAGCAAGCACAAGAAGGAGAAAAACATGGCTAATACAAGGATTATTGATTTGGTACGCGCCAAGAGAGACGCAAACGTGAAAGCCGGAAAAGGAAAGGACCACAAACCAGCGAAGCGCACCGGTGACTTAGCGGTTGCAGCCATCATCGGAGGCGTTCAGTCGCCAGCCTGGGAAATCTATATGAAGCACTTCGGCGAAACTACACCGTTTGCCGCCGGTCAGCTCGAGCGGATGTGCGCGAGGGACGATACGAAGGATTCCGGAACATTCAACGAGAAGAGAGCCTATCTGGTTGCGAACGGTACGTGTGGAATGACCAGTCCGGATACCCTGAATCTCGATGTAGAGGTTAATTCGATTGATGACGGACTCGCCGCGTGTGATCCGAACGATAACCCAGAAGGGTGAACGCTTTACGGTCCGCCGCGCAAGGACATTTCCACCATGATCAACGAACGACCTTCCGCCAGAAGTGAACGCACAGCCGTGCGCCTGGAGAGACAGTGGCGGGAACTCTGTTCGCAATATCTTCCTATGGCAGTGGTGGGCTCGCTCTGGAGATATCATCGCGTTCACTCGCGGGAGCAACCGAGCAACGGCTGGAAGATTCATGTCTCGGCAACCGTGCTCAATGCGGGCCGAGTCCTGCAAAAGGTGGCGCCGCTCTTAGCCGGCCGCGGCGTTCAATTCAAGGCGCCCGCTTCGCTGCGGGACGTGATTAGGCTGAACTCGGGCTTGAGTCACGGGTATACTCAGGTCGGCAAAGTCATCACCGTCTACCCTCACACTCCCGAAGATATGATGGATCTCGCCAGGAGCTTGCATAAGCTGACGGTGCGCATGGCAGCGCCTTCGGTTCCATTTGACCGCAGATACAGCTGGAACAGCAATGTGTATTACCGGTTTGGCGCTTTTCAGCGCCTTGAAGTAGAGCTGGACAACGGCAGTCGAACTTTAGCGGTGCACGGCCCAAATGGGGAACTAGTGACTGACAATCGCCAGCAGGCAAAACCAAACTGGGTGGCTGATCCGTTTGAAGGGCGTCATCGTCATTCCGCACATCAGAGCGAGGTACAACCCCTGACGACCTATCGTATTTTTCGCGCACTCGCTCAACGCGGTAAGGGCGGTGTTTACCAGGCCCTGGATCTCAACGTGAATCCACCAAGGCTCTGTCTTATAAAGGAAGGGCGCAAGCATGGCGAACTCACATGGGACGGCCGTGACGGCCGGTGGCGTGTCAGGAACGAGGCGCGGGTTCTCAAGGAGTTGTTGGCCAAAGGTGTAAACGTCCCTCGCGTCTACTCTTCTTTCGAATTTGACGGCAATTCTTATCTGGTAACGGAATTCGTCGATGGTGAGAGCTTGGACAATCTACTGCGGCGACTTCGAATAAGACTGCCGATCTCTCGAGTGTTAAAATACGGCATTCAATTGTCTGACTTTTTTTCTCAGATGCACGCGGCCGGCTGGGTGTGGCGGGACAGCAAGCCAATGAACATCATTGTGACTCGAAGCGACAACTTAACGCCGCTCGACTTTGAAGGTGCCAGTCGCGTCGGGCATCCTGATTCAATGCTCTGGGGCACTCCCGGCTTCATTCCACCAGAGTGGCGTGAGATTGAGCGGCAAACCGGACTACCCGACGATCTCTTTGCGTTGGGCTCTATGCTTTATTTGCTCTCAACAGGAAGCGTGCCCGAAATGTTGAGCGCCAAGTCCCCGAAAGCATTAAGGCGAAACATTCCGGACAGACTCGCCGAGTTGATCATGAGTCTATTGAGTATCGATCCCAAGTGCCGTCCTCAGGCAACTGAGGCTATGGATCGGCTAAGTAAGATGGCGGAAGAATTTCCCTCGAGACGAGTGACACGAAGCGGGAAATCACCGCGACCCACCAAACATCGCTCAATTTGATGATGCCAGGTTGAGATTCTTGACGAGCTCGATGAACCTTGGATCCGAGCGAATTGAGTCATAAATTGGATCCACCGCCAGGTAGGACGTCGGCGCGAAGTGGTCATCGACGGCCTTCTTCAACCAGACAATGGCGCTCTCTTTATCGCCGAGTCCCAGATAGACGAGCGCAAACTCCTGTGCCGGAAGGTGGGATTGTCGATCCAGTTTTTCCATTTCAGCGAGGACTTCTCTGGCAGCAGCTTCTCTTCCGCTGAGACCATAGGCGTAACCAAGGGCCGAGGCTGTGGCCCGCTTATTCTTGTTGTAGAGGGTTTCCAAAGCGATGATAGCGTCATGATTTAACCCTTTTTTCAAATACATTAGTCCCCGGGCGTACTGCCCATTCGTGTAATCGGGATTGTCGTTTACCAGTTTTTCATAACATGCCAGCGCTTCGTCGTCTCGGCGAGCGTAATAGAGCGAACGACAATAGTTGAGCGCGGTGACAGGCGAGAAGGGGTCGAGATCTTTGGCGGTTTGGCTCATCGCAAGAGCCTCGCTTTGCTTTCCTTCAATAGTGAGCAGGTTCGAGTAACCAAAAAAAGTTAAGGCGTAATCCGGTTTGAGATCGATCGATCGTTTGAAATCCTTCTCCGCCGCCTGCCAGTCCCGTTGAAATTTTAGTTCTACAAAGGCCCGGGACGTGTAAGCTTCACCCAGATTCTCGTCCAGATCTATAGCGTCTTTCGCGGCGCGTGCCGCCCTGCTCATAGCTTCCTTGGTATCCATCCCCATGTCGGGATAAGACACCACGTTGCCAAGCGCATAACAGTCGGCCAGGCCGGCGTGTGCTTCGGCATAGTTGGGATCAAGTTTGATCGCAGCATTGAAATGATCAATCGCGGTCTTGAGCGTGTGGTCGTTATCACGATTGCGCCAGTAATACCTGCCGAGCAAGTATTCGCTGCGCGCCTCAGGATCGGCGTGCCGGCGAGCGGTCCGAGTCTGATCTTCGTCTCCGCCGGACCAAAAGAGGATCCGCGAGGTTATCTCCTTTGATATTTCATCGAGAATCCGCACGCTGGCGTTTGCCTCTACCGAGTAACTCTTTGCCCAACGCTGAGATCCATCTTCGGTCTCGATCATAATTGTCTCCAGAGTTAGCGAGTCCCTCGTTCCTCTAATCTTTCCCACTACTACGTGGTCCACATTTAATTCTTTCGCTATCTTTTGCGGATCGATTTGTCCCTTATAACCTGAGACCATGCTGAAGGCTTTGACTCGCAGCTGGGACGGGCCAGACAACTTATTGATCAAACCTTCCGTCAGAACGTCACCTAAATAGTTCAGATTCGCATCGCCGGTGTCGTTCGCAATCGGCAGGATCGCAAGCGTCTGCGGCCTGATCACATAGTTGATGGCGTATCTTGTCACGGCAACCAGCAACAATAGAAAAACCAGGGCCGCGGTGGCGCGCACAACGAAGGACCAGGCGCGGTCGCCTTTCTTTAAGAATTTATGTTTGCAACTTTCCAGTTCAATAAGCAGTTCGTTGGCGGATTGAAAACGCTCGCTCTTGTCATTTTGTAGACACTTCCTCGCGATGCGTTCCAACTCCCGCGGAATGGTGGCGTTGTCATTCTTGAGGGCCGGCACTTGACCGTTGAGGATGGCGGAAATCGTCTCGGCCTTGTTATCGCGTGCGAACGGATTTTTCGTACTGAGCATTTCAAACAGAACTGTTCCAAAGCTAAACACGTCGCTACGGTAGTCGAGCTTCTCGCCTCGTAGCTGTTCCGGAGACATATAGGAAACCGTTCCCGGTATGAATCCAAGTTGCGAGCTGCGGCTGGCGTTATCATTCAGCCCCTGCTCCTGTTGGACAAGCTTAGCAAGTCCGAAGTCCAGGACCTTCAACAGTCCGTTGTTCTTAACCATTATGTTTTGCGGCTTGACGTCACGGTGAATGATACCGTGCGCATGTGCCTCCGCCAGCGCGCTGACGATCTGTTGAGCGTAGGCGACCACCCGATCCGGATCCATCGATTCCTCGCGGATGACATCCGAAAGCATCTGGCCCTCAACATACTGCATGATGAGAAAGCTGTGATCGCCTGCCTGCTCAATACCATAGATGCTGCAGATATTCGGATGATCGAGCATGGCGACAGATTGTGCTTCTTTGACCAACTGGCGTTTGGCCCAGTTGTCACCGACAAATTCAGCAGAGAGAAACTTGAGCGCAACGTTGCGACCCAACCGAGTGTCTTCCGCCAAATAGACTTCACCCATGCCTCCTTTTCCCAGACGCTTCAGCACCTTGTAAGTGCCCACAGTCTGGCCCGACATGGAATTATCGGAAGCGGCCTCCATTACTTCGATTCCCAACCCGAAAGCCGGCTGATCAATGAAACCGTTGCTGCCGTCGAACGCGCTAATCAAAGATTCCACTTCTAACTGCAACCATTCATTGCCTGCGCAAGCTTGCTTCAGGAAGGCGCGCCTCTCTCCGGCATCCAAAGGCAACGCCGCATGGAACAGGGTTTCGAGCTGTTGCCAATCCTTATTCGCCATTGTTGATCTCACGAGCCAACCAGGCTTTCGCCATGTTCCAATCTCGCATTACGGTAATCGTGGATATGTCCAATACCTCGGCGGTCTCTTTTACGCTGAGCCCGCCGAAGTATCTCAGCTCCACAACCTGGCTCTTTCGCGCATCGATCGCTGCCAGTTTCTTGAGTGCTTCATCCAGCGCGATCAATTCATCGGCCTTTGTTCCCGATATCACATCCGCGTGTGAGAGCGACACCTGGATGGCGTCCCCGCCGCGCTTCAAGCGATGCCGATCGCGAGCGTAGTTGAGCAGGATGCGGCGCATTATTTGCGCGGCGACGCCAAAGAAATGGGCACGGTTCTGCCAATTTACTCTGTTCTGATCAACCAGCCGAAGGTAGGTCTCGTTGATCAGGGCCGTAGTTTGAAGTGTGTGGTCGGCATTCTCGCCGCGCATGTAGCGGTGAGCCATGCGGTGCAACTCACGCTCGACCATCGGCAGGAGTCTCTCGAGCGCGGACCGATCGCCTTTGCTCCAGTCGACCAGCAGATCGGTGATGTCGGACGAGGGGGGCACTACGATAGATCCTCCGGGGGGACGAGAATCAGAAATAGCCAAAGCTGAGACTTCTGATGCTAACCGACGAGAAAAGTTGCTGCTCGGATGATAATTCCCAGAGCGGTTCGGTGCGTTCTTTAGTGAAGATAACAACGGCTGGTGCTAAACGACCTCGCCCCACAGCGACGTCCTCACCCCACTTGCTCCGCAGAGAGCGGAGCATTTATATAGCGCCAGCCGTTGTTATTGCAAGAGATATCTACAAACACAAGCAAAGTGCTCAATCACAATAGTTCAATGAAAACAACGCCGCCGCATAACACGAACGAAAGCTCTCGATCAGCAGACGCGCTGCGAAATTGGATCATGGTGGTACTCACGCTGATCTTTGTAGGTCTTTACGGCGCGGCGCTGGTCGGATGGCTGAAGCCCCTGGCCGACGAGAAGATGGTGTTGCGGATTGAGCCCATCATTTTCGTCATCATTGGATATTACTTTGGCCGGCTACCCGGCCAGCAAAATGAAAAGACACTCAAAGACGAAATCGGCCGCCAAACACAGAAGGCCGAGGCCGCGCAACACATCAAGGAACAGGCCCTACAGACCCGAGAGGCCCTGGAAGAAAAACTCAAGAACACCAGCGCGGCGCTGAACTCCGCCGGGCCCGCCACAGTGAGGAACTCTCTTGCGGAAGAGGTTCACAAAACGGGTGGTCCGATAAAAGAAGACGGTTTGCGTTATTCGGTGGGGGCGGCGCTGCGGATTTTGAATTCGTGAAAACCACCCTCGGCGGGCAACTGTCGGACGATCAAGCGCTTAGTCTGTTGCGTGACGCAAAGCTTGACGGGTTCCTCGACCAGCTGGGATTTGTTTCTGACAACAAAGCGGGAACTGCAAAGCCCAACATCGCGATCTACCAGTTTGCAGCTGTGCAGGTAGGAGTACCGATATCTAGATGCCTTTACGGCGAAGAGAACCTGACCGAAGTAATAGGAGCGCTTGCGGCTGGGATGAAAGCCGTACTCAAACCATGTCCGACCGGCCGAGACCTGACGCTCTGAGTCCGACGCGTCGTCGGAACTCAGATTTCCACAGACGCAAACCGCCTTGGGGTTAATAGTTCCTCACATGCGATCCGACAAAAACTTCACTCACTTAAGGAGGTTCGATATGCCAATTAAGAAACGCACCGTTGGAAAAAAGCGCGCTGGTGCAACATCCAAAGCTCTTGCCGCGGCTTTGACTGCCAATGTCGCGACATGGGAAGACGATCCCGGAGATCCAACTCAACAGCCGGCACTTGTGCCAATCACAATGGCGGCTCCAAACCAAATGGCCCAACCGCTTCCCTTCAAAATCGGCGGGGCAACACCAACCCCAAAGATATATCAACCGGGAACCTCGAATTTTCGCTTTTACGCCACGGCCAGCGCCTTGCGACGCACTGCTGATTTCTGGGGCCCAATCCTGCCCACCGGAACCAAATGGGAGGTAGGAGCACGCCTGCCGGTTATTCTTGACGATGGTGTAGACCTCAACGCCTTCTACACTCGGGGAGGTTTTGGGGACGCGCCAGGTCTTCATTTCTTTCATGACAGCGTTGCCGGACGGACATTCTTTTCGGGCGAAAGCCCCGATGTGGCTTGTCACGAGATGGGTCATGCGATTCTGGATGCTATCCGCCCTCAATTGTTCGATGCGCAAACGATCGAAGCTGCGGCATTCCATGAAGGCTTTGGAGATATGACCGCGATCGTGTCTGCGCTTCAAGTGCCGTCCTTCAGGCAAAAGGTGTTTGATGAAACCGGCGGAGTGCTCAATCGTTCGTCTCGCCTATCGCGGCTCGCCGAACAACTTGGCGCTGCAATTCGTGTTCAGCACCCGGATGCGGTCGAAGCAGACTGTCTGCGAAACGCTGTCAATTCTTTCTTCTATCGTGATCCGCAGACTCTCCCGCCATCGGCGCCGGCGTCTCAGTTATCGTCGGAGCCCCATTCCTTTTCTCGCGTTTTCACTGGGGCATTTCTTGACATCCTGGCTGGAATATTCAGGCTTCAGGGTAATCCCGCCACAGTAAATGATATGGCAAAGGCCACCCAGGATGCGGCTCGGCTCCTAGTTGCAGGAGTATTGGCGGCGCCGATTGTGCCTGACTATTTCAGCCAGGTGGCTGCGCACATGATTAACGCCGGCGAAGGCGCTCCTTTCAATGGCAAGTATCGAGACATCATCAAGAGTGCCTTCACTCGACGGGGCATTCTCTCGCTTCAAGCGGCAGTAACCGTGACCAGCGTAAAAGCGAGCCCACGCAGATCGGCAATGACCGCCTTGAAAGGCCGCGAAGCGAGCGAGCTACCACAAGCCACCATATCGGGTCAGCAATACGGTCTGAGCAGTTCCGCCTTAAAAGTTCATACTGCTGAGGAACCTAAGCGGTTCGCCGTGACGTCATCTTCGCTCACGCTTGGTCCGGTCGAGCCGCGCTCTGCACAGAACGCGGCCGAGTCGTACACCGAAGATCTATTCCAACGAGGACGGGTTGATATTGGATCACATTCCCATCCGGACGCCGGCGTGCGTAACACCATCTCGAACAAGACTCATGTGATTGTTCAAGAGAACGGCGACTTAGCGCTGAAGCGCAGGACATTCGAATGCGGGTTTGACTAAGAAAAGAGCGCGGCCTAGACTAGTTCGGGAGGTTAATCATGGCAACCAAAGCTGGAAGTAACTCTCGAACTAGTCGTACCCGTAACACCCGAGTCGGGGCTCAAGCTTTGCCGAAAAAACCAAGAAGCGTGAAGCAAAAGGCGACCGGCACCAGTGCGGCATCGGAACGGTTTGTTAAGGATTTATTGGTTCGCGGCGAAGCTACGGAACCAGATCAGAAGGGTAAGCTACCTTTAGAAGCAACCCATGCAGTTACTAAGAAAGAGAAAGATGGCACGGCAGTAATTAGGCGCGCGCGGTTCAAGTACTATTAATTGATTCCGGAGTTCGAATGCGGCGCAAAATCTAAAGCGGCTATTTTCTCCTCCACTCCTGGGTCGAGCTTGGGCAAGTTTTCTTAACTCAAATCCCACAAGGTTCACTGTTCTTTACCGTCCCACGTTTGGCAATCTCCGAATTCGGAATATGGCTTTGAAGGTGCATTCGGAAGGCCTGCAAAATGGAGATCCGGTTTCGTTGCAGTCCGCAACGCTTACCGAGCCGGCCGTGCAGATAATGCAGTAGCCAGTTTCACCAGAGCGCGGAGACTACGCCCCCATGCTTTCGCCCGATCTAATTGAGCCGGTTTCTGCGAGTTCGAGCTATTGGCTCGGTTTGTTCAGTCACGAACGCCGCTTGTCCCGATGGTTCAGGTTCAAATGAACTGTCACTTCAATCTAGAGAGGAGAAACCAAAATGAGTACCAGCGAAAACCCGGATGGAATTGGGAACAACCTTCAAGCTGAGAACGTCGCCGAGATGTACCGTAGCATCTTTCGGTTTCATGGATCGCAACCTCGCGGTCTCGACTTTTTCCCCAAATCGCCGCTCTTTGAAGGACGTTTTGGACGAATGTTCAGAACCTTGCCGGCGGCCCATTTTAATCAAAAGGATCTAGAAAAACTCGCGGCGGCCATGGTGGCAAAGCATGAGGATCCACCCACCTCTGAGGACGAGATTGATGATGAGGAAAACCAGGGCATCGATGCCGGCTACACTTATCTTGGTCAATTCATCGATCACGATATAACTTTTGATCCAGCCAGCAGTCTGCAGAAACTCAACGATCCGGATGCGCTCGTCGACTTTCGGACTCCGCGTTTTGATCTTGATAATGTCTACGGACGCGGCCCGGACGACCAGCCCTACCTCTACGCGGACGATGGAGTGCACCTGCTACTCGGCAGAGAGCTCACTGGAGTTTCAGATGACAAAAACACGCACGATCTGCCGCGGAATAGTCCCTCCACCGGCGGACGCAGACGGGCGCTGATTGGAGATCCGAGGAACGACGAGAATGTGATCGTCTCGCAACTCCAGGGAGCGATGCTGCGCTTTCACAACAACCTCGTGGATTGGCTCAAGCGTCAGGACAAGCCCTCGCTGAAGGACCCAAAGAAGCTGTTTGAAGAGGCGCAGCGTTCAGTGCGGCGGCACTATCAATGGATTCTGGTCAATGATTTCCTGCCCACTATTTGCGGACCAGACGTCGTCGACGAGGTGCTTCCGCACCTGCGAAAGGGCACCAGCATTTTCGTCGACGAGCCCAGAGTGAAATTTTTTAAGTGGCAAAAGGAACCGTACATGCCCATAGAGTTTTCGGTGGCGGCATATCGCTTTGGACACTCAATGGTAAGGCCAATCTATCGGCTAAATACCGAACTTCCCGACCGGCAGGAAATCTTTTCGCAGGATGAGAACAAGAGCTTGACGGGCTTTCGAGAGTTCCCCAGCAATTGGGCCATTGACTGGCGGCTCTTTTTCGGAGAGCTGAGAGATAACCCGTCCGCAAAGGGAAAGGATCGAGTTCAAAAATCCTACAAGATCGATACCTCACTGGTGAATCCTTTGGGTAACCTTCCGGGCGTCATTGGCGGCGCTATCCCCTCACTGGCTCAAAGGAACTTGATCCGCGGCTGGAGGATGGGCCTTCCTTCCGGTCAGACGGTTGCACGCTACATGCATCTTCCTGTGGTCCCGGACAGCCAACTGCGAGTGGGCAAAGCAACCGAAGGAGACCATGACAAGAATCCGCTGCTAACCGAGCTTTCACTTAACTTCAAAGACAATGCGCCACTCTGGTATTACATCCTGGCCGAGGCACAACAGGCATTCAAGAAGAACGCCACGCCGATTACTCTCGGACCGGTGGGCGGACGAATCGTTACTGAAGTGTTCGCGGGTCTCCTGCTCGGCGATCAACATTCGATCTTCCACCGTCCGGACTGGCAGCCGATCGAAGACGTCACCAGCAAGAGAGGTTTCGGCGTTTCCGAGTTCATTAGGGGTGCGGCAGATCCTGGCTGGTAGTCCAGGGCAGTTTTGTCTCCCTTGATCCAGTCGACCTACAACCTTCAAACACGCTTCAGACACGTGCGGCTGGTGGTGTATCGCATTGACGATCTTGAGTTCGTAACAATGCTCGTCGTGTTCGGGCAAACCATGCAAATGACTGAAATGGAAAATCAAGTAAAGTTGGATATAGCATCAATAAGTTCCTGAGCGTTGGGATTCGCTTACGAATACAAGTTTGGGATCAAGTAACCCTTTCCTCATGCACCGTCGGCGCGTCCGCATGCGGCACAAAACATTGGCGGCAACGGGCTTCGTACATGCCGGTGGCGCCGACGGCGACCCGCTCTTCCGATTCGAAGATGCGTTGAGAGTAGTTGGCCGGTTGGCCGCATTTGACGCAGATAGCGTGTGTCTTGGTAATGTATTCGGCGACCGCGAGCAGTTGCGGCATCGGCTCCCAGGGTTTGCCGGTGTAGTCCTGATCCAGACCCGCCACGATCACCCGCATTCCTTGTTCAGCCAGCTCATTAACAACCTGAATCAGTTCGTTATCAAAAAACTGGGCTTCGTCTATACCAACCACCTCGGTGTCTGGTTCGACATTAGCGCGCACATCGGCGGCCGTATGCACGTTGGCGGATTCGTGTTTCATTTCTGAGTGCGAGACGATGTGGTCCTTCGAATAGCGTTCATCGATTTCGGGCTTGAACACCTGGACCTTTTGTCGCGCGATCTTGGCGCGCCGCAAGCGGCGAATCAGTTCTTCCGACTTGCCAGAGAACATCGAGCCGGCGATAACTTCGATCCAACCGGCACTGCGCCGGGCCAGGCCGGGATGCTCGGCGCGGTTGTGGACTTCAATGTCTTCGGGTTCATTGCTTTGACTCATCTTCGCTGAACTATTCATCTGCCTGTTTGATTATCTCTTTCAAGAATGTCTGATCTGATCGTCGATGCAGTCTAATTCAAAGCCATTCATTTACCAAAACCGCGGGGCTGCGGTTTCTCGCAAAGGCGCAAAGATAAGTCTTAAGGCGCTAAGAAAGATCAATTACACCCTGAGAATATATCCGCGAAAGAGTGTTACGATCCACGAAATCACACGAAGCAATACTAAGAGTCCTTCTATTTAGGGTTCATTTCGTGTGGTTTCGTGGATCGTTTTTCGGTCCTAACCAGGTTCACCAAAACCCCCGCCGCCAGGCGTTTCGATCCTCACGCGATCGCCCGCAGCCAAATCCCAACTGCCTTTAGAAGGAAGCTGCTCCTCACTTCCATCAGCGCGGATGATGAACGCGCGGCCGAGTGCTCCATCATCCCCGCCTTGCAGTCCATACGGGGCGCGCTTGCGGCGATCAGAGAGCAGGGACATTCGCGCCGCGGCCAATACTTCGATCTCGCGTACTGATCCATCGCCGCCCTTGTGTCTTCCCTTCCCTCCCGAAGCTTTGCGAATGCGATACTGGCGCACCCGCAGGGGGTAAGAGTACTCGAGCGCCTCAGCCGGCGTGTTCAGGCTGTTGGTCATGTGCGTGTGCGTCGCGTTCATGCCGTCGAGCTCCGGCCGCGCGCCCATCCCGCCGGCCACCGTTTCATAATAGGAAAACTCTGCGCCGGTGCGCGGATCAATTCCACCGATGGTGAGGTTGTTCATCGTGCCCTGACTTGCCGCTGGTATTCGTTCGGGAATCGCCTGAGCCAGAGCTTTGAAGACAGTGTCGACGATCCTTTGCGAGGTTTCGACGTTCCCGCCGGCAACTGATGCCGGATGAGCGGCATTGACGATGGTTCCCTCCGGCGCAATGACCTCGATCGGTTCCATCAGTCCCGCACTCGCGGGCACGTCGCTGTCAACCAGGCAGCGAAATACATATGAGACAGCCGACACCGTGATGGATTCGACGGCATTCAGCGCGCCGGCAACCTGCGGCGAACTGCCGGTGAAATCGACCCGAGCGCGATCGTCCTTGATGGTCAGGCGCACGCGAATCGGTATTTCACCAGCGCTGATCCCGTCATCGTCAAGCGCGTCCTCACTTTGGTAGCTGCCGTCTGGAATCGCGGCAATGGCGCGACGCATCATGCGTGATGAGTAAGAAATCAAATGTGCAGCATACTCGCTCGCCTCCCTTGTTCCACGGCGTGCGACAATTTCGAGCAAGCGCGCGGAGCCGGTCTTGAGTGAACCGATCTGAGCTTCGAAATCCGCGCGCCGCTCGTGGCTGCTGCGTACGTTGGCCAGGATCAACTTCATCACATCGGCACAAATCTCTCCGCCTCGCACCAGATGAATGGGCGGAATGCGAACTCCTTCACCATAGACGTCCGTGGCCAATCCCATCGATCCGGGTGTTGCGCCGCCAATGTCGGCGTGATGGGCGCGATTCGCAACGTAGAAAAGACAGGAGGCAGAAGGCAGTAAGCGGTAGGCAGAAACCCCCGTCTTGTCTGCTGCCTTCTGCCTTCTGCTTTCTGCCTTCAGCTTTCCGCCTTCTGTCTTCTCCGCGAAGACGCCCGTGACCAAAGTAACGTCCGGCAAATGCGTGCCGCCCGCAAATGGATCATTGAGCGCTACTACATCGTCCGGGCCAACCTCAACTTCACTGAGCGCCGCAGCCACTGCCATCGGCATCGAGCCCAGATGCACGGGCATGTGATCGCCTTGCGCGATTACACGGCCGGAAGAGTCGAAGACCGCGCAGGAATAATCGCGCCGCTCTTTTATATTCGGCGAGAAAGAAGTGCGCCGCAGAGCAACGCCCATCTCTTCCGCAACGGAGGTGTAGAGCGCGCGATAGATTTCCAGCGTGGTTGGATCGAATTGCTTCATCGATTCACTTCTCGTCACCGGCAGCGAGCGCGGGGCAGTAGCCCGACCGTTAGGGAGGGCGTATTGCCCACGTTTAGACGCCCTCCCTAACGGTCGGGCTACTGCCCCGTTGTTCCAACATCAATAATCATATTCCCAAGCGAATCAACTCGAGCCGGGCAGCTCGCCGGAATCAATGTCGTCGCCGAATACTCAGTCACTATACAAGGCACGCGCAAGCGCGAGCCTGCCGCGATCTCTTCGCGACGGTAAACAGCAACGCTGATTTTCTTAGATTCGAAAAGCGTTTCGACCCTTTCGTGTGGTTTGGCAAGGCTTTGCGAAGCCACGCCCCGCGATCGCGCCGCCTTCACTTTATTCACCACGCCAATCGATCTCACACGCGCACTCACTATCTCCACCGGGTTGTTTTCCTGCGCGTATCCGTATCGGGCCAGATGGGCGCGATGACATGCGCCGGCGATGTTGCCACTGGTTTGTTTGATCTGCAGCTCGAACGATTGACCTTGATAACGCACCGCCAAAGATCTTTCGTGACGCTGCTTGTTTTCCGCAAAGCCTTCCCGGCGCAGATCGGCACGGGCCTGTTTTTCCATCTCCCTAAATATTCCGCTCAGCTTTTGCTCAGCAGCACGAGTCGCTTCCAACATGACCGTGCGGCTTTGTTCTTTCACCACGTCGGCAGTCAAAACGCCATTTGCGGAAAGTGCACCGGGTGAAGCCGGAACCAGGATGCGCGGAATGCGTAACGCTCGGGCAAGAGCGACCGCGTGCAAGCCGCCGGCGCCGCCGAAAGGCACCAGCGTAAATCCGCGCGGATCATTGCCTCGCTCGACCGAGACGTAGCGAAGCGCGCGTTCCATATTTGTATTGACCACATCGATCACACCATGCGCGGCGGCAAATATACTGACCCTGCGTCGCGCGGCAGCGCTCATGTCGATGGCTAATTTGTTGAGCGCTTCGCGCGAGCGAGCTTCATCTAGTTTGAATTCACCGCCGAGCAAATGAGCTCCCGCAAAATGACCCAGCACCACGTGCGCATCGGTTACCGTCGGTAGTAACGAGCGGCCGTAGCACGCCGGGCCGGGCTCTGCGCCCGCTGACTCCGGACCGACGCGCAGCGATCCGCCGTCGTCGATGCGGGCGATCGATCCGCCTCCTGCGCCGACCGTGTGGATGTCCATCATCGGTACGGCGACCGGCAATCCCGCCACGATGGCTTCACTGGTCAAACGCATTCCTTCGCGATCGCACAGCGCGACATCGGTCGACGTGCCGCCCATGTCAAACGTGATGATGTCTGCAAAGCCGGCTTTGCCAGAGGCCTGCAATGCGCCGACTACTCCGCCGGCCGGGCCGGATAGAATCGTGCGCACGGGTTCACTCGCGGCAACGCCGGCGGAAATACTTCCACCGGATGATTGCATTACTCTAAGACTGACCTTTGAACTTTGATCTCTCTGCTTGGAACTCTTGCCCGAGTTGCCCTCGGGTCCAGCGACGGCGTTTTCCGTTAAGCGCCGCAGGTACCGCCCCATCAATGGTTGCAGATAAGCGTTGACGGTGACGGTCGAGGTGCGCTCGTACTCGCGATATTCGGGAAGGATTTGGTGCGAGATCGAAAGCGGAATCCCGAGGCGCTCGAGCGCTCGCGCAATTCTTTTTTCGTGCTCCGGATGCGCGAACGAGAACAGCAAAGATACTGCGATCGCTTCACAACCTGACTGCCGCAGTCCTTCAGCCAGCTCTTTTAATTCGTCTTCGCGAAGTGACTCGAGCACCTCGCCCGAAGCCGCGACCCTTTCGTGAACGCCAAACCTTACTTCACTCGCAACCAGTGGTGAAGGCTTGACGGCATTCAGGTTGTAAAGTTCCGGCCGGGCCTGACGTCCAATTTCAATCACATCTTCAAAGCCCGCGGTGGTGACCAGGGCCACGCGCGCGCCGCGACGTTGCAGCAAAGCGTTGGTCCCCACCGTTGTGCCGTGTACTACTTCTATCTCGGCCGGCGACGAAGCGGTTTCAGCCGCGATGCGGCGCAAACCCTCGGTGATTGCGCGCGAAGGATCGTCCGGCGTGGAGGCAACTTTGAAAATCCTCGGTCCACCGCCCACTTCGTAAACAAAATCCGTGAACGTTCCGCCGGTATCGACGCCGGCGCGCACGTTAACAAAACCCTTTTTTCTGGTTTTCATCCGCGCTCATCACCAGTAGGTCAGAACCGGGAGCGGTAGCGACCGGTCTCCTTGCCGTCTCGGAACAGACAGAGTGTTGAGACCCGGTCGCTACGGCTCCCGGTACTGACCACCTAACGACGCAATGTTGCCACTCGGTAAACTAATCGCGCAAGTGGATGCGCTTATATTGACTTCGTGGTTTGACGGGCGGTCAGAGCTTCACCTATTGTTTGTTCGTCCCGGAGGATCAAGGTTATGGATTTTCTGCTTGCATTCAATGATCGCGCGGCGCTGGTCGGAGACATGGAGGGCCATGTACGCACTGAAACACGACCGGCTCAATTGGCAGCCCCAGAGTGGGAACATCGCCTGCGCGCCGATTACCTCGAACCCGAGCACGGCTACAATGAACAAGGAATTCCCTTTACCAATATGACGGGCGATTTCCGTTTCGTAAATGGCGAGGTGCAAGTGGTCAGGTTGGACGGAGTAAAGCCTTACCAAACTTTTTCAGATGAGTCTTGCGGCCTCTCGGTCCGGGCCGTCTTTCTCTCACATTTGAATCAGTGGACGGTCGCTGATTAGTTTGGTTTCGGGTTCTTCTCTACTTCGATAAGAACGATCGGCAGTCTTTCAAGACAAGACTCCAGCAGGAACATCCGCAAAACTCTCTGTGGTTCTCTGTGATACCTCTGCGCCTCTGGGGCGAATGGCGCTGAAAGAACACTCACCACAGAGACCGGAGAGATCCACAGAGTTGCACAGATAATAGTCAGTTACCCGCTTCAGGTTTTTCTGGTTTCTCGTCACCAACTGATTCCGCAGTCTGATCGGCATCCGGATCCTGGTAAGCAAAGACCGCGTCTTCCTCAACTGAGGGAGTAAAACCGGCAGCCAGTCGTTCAAGCAGCAGACGCACTCGGCCCGGACCCTCAACCGGAGTTGGATCATTTTCAGTTTCAAACTGCGACTCAAAGCGAATCAACAGGGCCGTTGTGTGACGGCACGATGAGCAGTTGATCAAATGAGAGATCACCGGCGTGGCTTCAGCCTCTTCGAGCCGGCCTTCAATAAAAGCGCAGATCGTATCCTCGTCAACATGCGCCTCAAACGGGGCCGCCGGCTCTTCCAAAGTACGGGCCTTGAGCCGTTGATCGATCATGTAACGAATAATCTCCGTCTCTGTTCCGCCTTCCTGTTCGGTCAACTTTTTCGTCACGAAGCTCCTTCGACGCGCCGCCTTTCGGCCTTTTCGGCATTGAAGTCTTCGCGGTCTCTCACGCGCGCATTAAGTCGCACGCCCTGCCCCGGATCTTCGGCCGCGATAGCTTTGCAGATCTCGATTTCCGCCGGATTCAGGCCATGGTTGTTCGCCAATTCGGCGTGGAACTGATCCGAAACCTTCTTATACACCTTCTCCAGCCAACGCATCACGGTCGATTCGTGGACCCGGCCCGGCGCCTGGCCGACTCGCAATCTGGACTGTCGCTGGAACCAACGCCTGATGGGAGATCGTGGTTGCTCGACTATGCGGGCTATCTCGCGCAGCTTCAATCCCTCTACATGATAGTAGAGCAACAGCAACGTCTCATGATCGTCGAGGGCGGCCAGCGATTGATCCAACGCAGTCATGGTCGCCGCCCGATAGCGTTCGCGCACTGCCTTCACCAGCATCAACTCCTCAGTCCCACGAGTCGCGGCGAGCGAGGCATACCGCCCCTGCGTTTCTTCGCCGCTGCCCGCCCACTCTTCCAGAGAAACTTCGTCTTTGCGCCCGCGGTACAAATCGACGACGGCATGCAACATGACAGTGCGCAGCCAGCCCCGCAGAGTGCCCCGCCCTGTATAGGTCCTGAACTTCGATTGCCGCACGCCGCTGACAACCCTGGTTCCGAGGAGTTCGACATAGACAAAATCGATAATCTCATCCGCATCCGATCCGTTGCGAACCAGGTGGCGGGCCCAACGTTCGATGAACGATCGGTACTGGCGGTCGAACTCCCACCACGCTTGTTCGCTGCCGCGCGCGCACGCCAGCGCAAGATAGAGATCGCGGTGTTGCAGCTCGCCAATGAAGTGCTCGATATCTTCAACGGACGGCGTGACTCGCGGGGACATCAGGTACTTTCGAACGGCTCGACCGACCGCTTCGCGAAAGTTGTCCGGCGCCAAACCAAAATCTGAATAGGCTTTCGCGCATTCAGCAAAGATCGCATCCACTTGGGACGCGCAGGCGGCTAGATTGGCGAGAGACTCGCCTTCGGCTGACGAGGCTTCAGGACGGATGCGATTGTCTGGCAAAGTGCGCCCATTATATTTGCAAAGAGCTTGGTGAACAATAAGCGTCCGACTTGGCGATCGCGGATTCGCATTCAAAACCATCGAGAGTACGTGTCAGACTCTTCCCCTTCTGTCTGGGGACGCG